>JAKLDK010000049.1 GCA_022703565.1 Candidatus Omnitrophota bacterium | reverse complement strand
ATCCAACTAACTGCTAAATCCAAAAGAAAAATATCAGCAAATCCGTCGACTTCGCTAATCGTTAAAGATTGTTTGAATGTAATTGTTTTTGCTCCTACCATGACTTTCTTTTCTTCATCTAAATTTATCGGTAAGGACTTATGCACTTTTAACACACGGCCTATTTGTTCAAAACGATTGTCTAAAAGATTGGTGGCATATAAACGACTGGTTAAATATTCATTTCTCTCGAGGGATATCAGATAAGCTTTGTAAACCGAAACAATACCAAAGGAAAGGACAATAATGGCAATCATTACTTCCACAAACGTCATTGCTTTTTCATTCTTAAGAAAAATACCGCTTCGAATCAATTCTATTTCCAGTTAGTAATATCGTCTTCTTCCGAGTTAGGGTCTTTACCTTTTGAGAAAAGATCATAATCGGGCCTGTTTTTTCCCGGCGAAACATACCCATACATATTGCCCCAAGGGTCAACTGGATCTTTTTCGATATAAGGTCCATTCCAATTTTGCGGGACCGGAGGATTGGTCGGTTTAGAACGAAGCGCGAGTAATCCTTGCGAAGAAGTTGGAAAGTTTCCGTTATCAAGCTCATATAATTTTAGCGCTGTTGATAAATGGGCTTCGATATCAGATTTGGCGACCGAAAGCTTAGCCTGTTCTGACCTCCCGGCTAGGCGAGGAATAACCATCGCCGACAAAGCCGCAATAATAATTACAACCAGCATTATTTCAACTAAAGTAAATCCACGTCTAATAGAAAACAAGCATTTTTTATTTAACATAACATATTCTCCCTTCAGGAATAACTTTACAATACATATATTACTATATATTTATTCCTTTTCATATATATTAACTATTTTTTTTAAATCATTTTTATCAAGATTAATAGGCGAAAACATCGACTTGAAATATCGGCAATAATATGGCAAAGACAATAAATCCGACGATTAGGCCAACAGTTAATATCATAATCGGCTCAAGCAAGGTAGTCATTACCTTCATTTTTTCAGCAGTTTCCTGTTCGTAGGTATCAGCAATTTCGCTTAAGACTTCATTTATATTCCCAGATTCTTCAGCAATTGATACCAGATGCGCCATCATCGGCGGTATTTCTTTGCTTTTCTTAAGGCTTTCACCAAACGACCCTCCGGAGGTTAAGTCTTCCTGACATTTTCTTAAATCATCTTTTACTACCTCATTATTGAGAATCGGAATAGCAGTCTCTATTGATTTTATTAACGAAACTCCGCCTTTTAGCAAAAGCACCATCGTTCGGCAAAAACGGGACAAATCTGTTTTTAATATTACCTCGCCATACAAAGGAGCCTGCAAAAGCATCCGGCTATAAAAAGCTTTGTTCTTTTTTGATTTCCCCAGGCGATAGACCAGGAATGAAAAAACAGCGACAACGAGTAAGATTAAAAACCAATATTGGCTAAATACTGTTCCTAAAGACAATAGAATCTTCGTCGGAAGCGGTAAATTATTCTTAAGGCTTGCAAACAAAACACCCATCTTTGGGACTACAAATGACAATATAAAATAAATCGTAGCAAGGCCGATACCTCCCATAAAAACCGGATAAGTCAACGCCGTCTTAACCTTAGACATAGTTTCATCTTGGGTTTTCTGATACGAAGCAATATTCTCTAATATCTCGCGCAAGTTTCCGCTTTCCTCTCCAGCCTTTACCAGCGTAACAAAAAGGCTCGAAAAAACATTCGGGAATAAGGCTAAGCTGTCAGAAAAAGACTTTCCGTTCTTTATCTCGGAGCAGATTCGAGAAATAATTCCTTTAAGATTATTATTTTGCGTCTGTTCTTCTATTATGTTTAATGATCTTAAAAGCGATACGCCGGATTTTAAAAGGTTGGTTAATTGCCGGCTAAAAAGATAAAGGTCTTTACTTTTTACTCCGCGGAAAACTAGTCCTTCCGAAGTATTGTTGCCTTCTTTCGCGACAACTAAAACGGGAGTAAGCCCTAACTGGCTGATTAATTCAACCGCCTCGTCATGATCTCGCGCTGATATTTGACCGGCGACAGTTTCGGCATTGTTTTTTTTTGCTTTGTATATGAAGGTAGTCATTTGTCCTGCGGCTCATTAACCGGATTTTAATTGATTTTTATTCTTTGCATTCTTGACGTTTTTCTCAACATATCGGTCAATCGTAGCTCTATCCGCGCTAGAAATATCAAGAAAATAAACCATAACAGTATAAATCTTTTCCATCGTATCTTTTTCTACCCGGCAGACTTTGGTTAAACAACCAACAGTATGCTCCACATCTTTTAGGTGAATCTTCATTTCCAGAATTGAACCTACCGGAATTAAATCTTTCGTAATAAAACGAAGCCCGCCCGCGCTGATATCTTCTGTCGTCGTAGGATATTCAATCCCATCAGTAATAAAAGCCCCTGGATTGGCAGGGTCATCCTGTAACACAGTATATCTTATCGGCACTGGCCCAAAAAATCTCTTATAAATCCTTCCTTCATAATTGTATTGCGAAACCCAAGGCCCTCTTTCCTCGGATTTCTCAAACCTAAATTCCTTGAACTTCTTTATCATCTCTTTTGAATCGAAAATAACTTGCCGGGCAATCTTTTCTTGGTCATTTAATTCATCTTTGGCCGTCACATTTAGCACTTCAAAAGGAGTCGTAATCCCGTCTAATACTGCTTTCCAGCCGTTTTGCCTGAGCGTTAACATTCCCTGCTGCATCGCAATTTTCTTAATATGATCGGCTCTGGGCTTTTCCAAGACCGCGCTTTGAATATTATCATCAATAATTAATATCTCGTAAATTGCCGAACGGCCATAATAACCGGTGTTGTTGCAATGTTCACAGCCCTTACCTTTAAAAACTTTAATATCTTTCAAGTTTGAAATATTTAAAGACTGCGATATCTCGTCTTTAACCGCAGAGGGTATTTCTTTGTTTTCTTCTTTGCACTTTGGGCAAATCACCCGAATCAAACGCTGGGCAACAAAGGCCTCAACGCTCGAGGCAACTAAATAAGGCTCAACGCCCATATCAATCAAACGCGTAATACCGCTGGCCGCATCATTCGTATGTAAAGTCGAGAAAACCAAATGCCCGGTTAATGCCGTACGGATAGCAATCTCGGCCGTCTCAACATCACGAACCTCCCCGACCATCATAATGTCCGGATCATGGCGTAAAAGGCTGCGCAAACCCGTCGAGAAATTAAAACTTATCTTTTGATTCACCTGAACCTGCGTAATCCCGTCCATTTCATATTCAACGGGGTCTTCAATTGTAATAATCTTCCGTTCGGATGAATTAATCTCATTTAAGCAGGCGTAAAGAGTAGTTGTTTTTCCGCTTCCAGTCGGTCCGGTCATAAAAATAATACCGTGCGGTTTTTTAATTAATTGCCGGAACACTTGCAAGCTTTCGCCGTCAAAACCAAGTTTCTCTAAACTAAAAAGCATTACCTTCGTCGGAAGTATTCTTATAACCATGCTTTCACCCCGCGGAGTCGGCATGGTCGAAATACGCAAATCCAAATGGTCTTCTTTGGTCTTTACAACCGCACTTCCATCTTGCGGTAAACGTTTTTCCGTAATACTTAAATTAGCTAATATCTTTATACGTGATAATATTTGCGGCAAAAAATGCCTGACCTTCTCGGGAAGATTAGCGTCAACCAGGCTTCCATCGATACGGTAACGGAAACGGACACGATTACGATATGGCTCAATATGAATGTCAGTGGCTCTTTTTTTATAAGCCTCGAGAATAATTTGATTAACCAAGTTTGATACAGTCGGGTCTTCACTTCTTAATTCCAAGTCTTCCACCCATTGCCCAGAATCAGAAGAAGAAATGCTAGCACCTTGCGGCTGTTCTTTACTCATTATTTTGTCAATTGTATCGGAGGCGAAACCGTAATACTTTTTTATCGCATCTAATAACTGGCTTTCCTCGGCAATAACACAATTGACCTCAAAACCAAGGTGGACTCTCAACTCGTCTTGAATTCTTATGTCCATCGGGAAAGAAACAGCAACTGTGAGAATATTATTAACTAACTGAACCGGTAAGAACTTATAGTACCATACAAATTTTATCGGGACTTTTTCGATTAAATCTTTTTCAACCTTAATTCTGCTTAGGGCTATAATTTCTAAATTAGCCGATTGGGAAAGGGCGACTAATATTTGTTTTTCGGTTACCAGCTCGTTTTTTAAAAGAAAATCTTTTAGAGAATCGCCGGTCTTTTCGGCATCGGCTAAATAATTATGGACTTCGGATTCAGAGAGGACATTATTCTTGACTAAAGCATCCAATAGTATTCGATCAACTCTTTTCACCGTCAAACCCTCGGGGCTTTACCAATCATGTAGAAATCTTCTTTCTTGAAGTGATCGTAATCTCCGCTCATTATTCTGGCACAACCATCAACAGCGTCTTCGCTGTTAACATATTCGCCTTTTTTACCGGTAAAAACCTCACTAACATGAAATGGCTGTGTCATAAAATTATATAATTTTTCGGCACGTAAATAAACTTTCTGGTCTTCTTTGTTTAATTCTTCAACGCCAATAACCGCAACTATCCTCTTTAAACTATTGTGTTTATTAAAATGCACTAAAACATTTTGCGCTACATCATAATGCCTTTTACCTACGACGTCCGTGTCAAGATTGGTACAGGTACTGACTAAGGGGTCAATTGCCGGATACATACCACGCTGGACCAAATCACGAGAAAGGACTATGCTTCCGTCGAGATATGCGAAAATAGCAACGACCGCTGGATCCGTAAAGTCATCCGCCGGAACATAGACCGCTTGAAAAGCCGTGATTGAACCGCCACCTTCAGTTGAACGGATTCTTTCTTGTACCGCGCTAACCTCGGATGCCAAGGTCGGCTGATAACCTGTTTCCGCCGGAACGCGGCCTAGTAGAGTCGAAATTTCTTGCCCACCCTGGATATAACGATAAACATTGTCCATAAATAAAAGGACATCTTTGTTTTTTGCCTGTAAATATTCCGCCATACACAATCCTGCGTTAACAACCTCGGCGCGTGCGCCAGGCGGCTGGTCCATTTGGCCAAAAGCCAACATAACATTCTTTAAAAGATTATTATCTTTTAATTCATAATATAATTCGTTTCCTTCACGGATACGTTCCCCGATTCCGGCAAAAACGCAAGCACCGCCGTGGGCCTTAACAATATTATTAATTAACTCCAAAATAACAACCGTCTTTCCGCAACCGGCACCTCCTAAAACCCCGGTTTTACTTCCCTTAACTAAGGGAAAGAGTAAATCAAAATATTTAATTCCTGTCTCTAATATCTCTACCTTCTCGCCTTTTTTATTCGCCAAATTAAATGGAAGAGGTTTTTGAATACTTTTTATCGGTACACGTTTTGGACAATCAAATAACCCACCTTTATCTAAAGGCCGGCCAACAGCATCCATAACTCGGCCGAAACATCCATCACCCAAAGGTATAGCGATTGGTTTTCTCGTATTATAACAAGTGGCATTCAGCTGAAGATTCAAAGTATCCATTAAAGCAACGGTACGGACTAAATTGCTGGAAAGATGCTCAGCGGTCTGCAGAACAACTCTATTCCCGTCGACAGTATCAACAACAATACAATCGTAAAGCGCCGGAATATCTTCAAATTTATCAAACCAACATTCAACAACCGGGCCTTGGACAGAAACTATTCTGCCCCGGCCTAATTGATTAATATCACCGATTGGAATCGCTTCAACCTTAGTCTCCGCCTCATTAGATTTATGATAAAGATTTTCTTTAATCGTTGTCTTTACTGATCCGCTGGCAGATAAATCTACTGTGTTTGGCGTTGTCTCGTGAGTACTCACTATTTAATCTCCTTTATTTCTTTTGCGCTACCATTCGAGCAGAGAAAGTTTCACGCAAACTAGAGTCAATATCGCTTTTCTTCGCTTTTCTAAAATTGATTGCTGATTTTTGCCTTTCTTTCTTCATTTTCTCGACGCTATCTTCCAAGAATTTAGCCTGAGCTGAAGCTGAAGCAATTAAGGTATCCATTAAGATCTCATACAATCTGGTTGTAATCCATAAATTTGCGAGATAACCAATAGCATCAACGGTATCGGATTCCTGAATAATATTAGCAAACTCCGATACAAATTGAGATTGCTTTGTAATAAGCTCATCGCACGGAAGAAGCTTAACTCTCCTAGGACGATTAGTATCAAAACTCTTCGGGAAAGAATAACAAACGATTATCTTCCCTAAACGATTTTTCATAACCTCTTCAATAATATAGTCTTTAATCTTAACTGCTGTTTCATAAATGCCGTACTTTTCCATACTTTCAAATACTTTCAGATCAGGGGTATAAGATTTTAAGCGATCAATACTTTTCTCTCCGACGGCAATAAAAGAAGACTGGCTATTCTTTTCATATTCCTCAATAGCTAAACGTAAAATCTTATTATTAAATTCTCCCAAAAAACTACCTTCTATCGTGACAACCAAAATTCCTGTCTTGGGATTATTGTTCGATAGTAATGGATGCTGCACCTTGGTCAGGCTTATCATTCTAAAGAATTCAACGAAGGTTTCTCCAAACCTTCTAAATTTATCTTTCTGTTGTTGCAAAGTATAAAATTTATTATCAGCAATATCTTTTAACGTCTGAATCAGATCAACCATCTGAACAGCGTCAATCAAATCATATTTTGCCCTGTTTGATTTCTTACCCATATAATTAGACTATTACTTGCCTTTCAAGTTCTTCTTGGACCGCAATACCTTTTTCGCGAATAGAATTAACCAAACTGCCGTCTAAGGCCATACTGCCAAATTTTAGAATAACACCCCCTCCGATTTTAGGGTCGTTTTTCACAACGATCTCAAGGTCTCTTTTTAATTTCTCATTAACAATTTTCGCGATATCAGATTTAACCGCAGCGTCAATCGTATTCATCGTTATAACATCAACAGCTTTTACATCAGATGGGATCATCGTCATATCGATATTCTTAAGCCGAGCAACAAATTCGCTAATCAAGGTTTGGTCTAACGCCCCTTTGGCTTTTTCGCTCATTACCTCATTTAATATTTGCATCGCGAATTTAACACCTTTGATATCCATTTGCTTTTCCAGCTCTTTTTTCATTTTCTCAGTCGCGTGTTGCGCCTTGGCGATAATCTCTTCTCCTTCGGCCCGAGCTTTCTGAATAATTTTATCTCTTTCGGATTTAGATTCCTGCTCGGCATCAGCACGCATTTTATTAGCTAATTCTTTAGCTTCTTGTTGCCGACGGGTCAACTCCTCATCCGCTTTTCTTAGCTTTTGTGTTAGCTCGGATTGCTTTTGTGTCGTCTTAGTAATTTCTTCGTTGAGCCGATGCACCGCTCCTTCGGTACTGGCAACAAGCGCACGGTGAAGAAAGAAAATTATTACTCCACAGACGACAAATAAGAGGCCGAGGCCGCTTAAAATCATCATCCTAATATCTAGGCCTAATTCATTCATATCATTAACTCCTTTTTATTTAGCTTGGAAGAAATTATAAAAACCCATTAACGCTAAAAATGTTAAAAATTCAATCAAGACTAACCACCAGAAAGCGCTCATGTGTATCAGCGCTGCTTTCGACGGATAATACCCTAACTCACCAATCAATTTCGTCCCTAATTTAACTACCGCAAAACAAGGAATTATTATCAAAACCGAAAAAACCAGAACAAATATTAACGCCTGTCCCCATTCCGTAAATTCAATCATTACGTTTACCCTTTAGAAAACAACTGAAATATTATTAAAATTGCAATTATTGATATGGCTTCAACAAAAACAAGCATAATTACCATACCCATAAATATTTTCGAAGCAGCTGAAGGATTGCGCGCTAAGGCCTTTATAACCGCATGGCCTAATATCGCAATCGCAACCGACGGCCCCATGACCGCAACCAAGATTACCAATAAAATAATAAAAGTTTCGGCTAACATTTTTATTCCTTATTTTTCTTCTTTATTTATCTTCAAGCTTTTTCGCAACTAATGGCTCTTCAACCAAAATCGTACATTCATTTGCGAAAAATCTTACAACCCCATTTTCAATCGGAATTCTTTCTTTCCAATTAATAACAACATCGCTTTTCTTAAGAACGCCCAACAACGGATAATGATAAGCCAGAATCTCATATTCGCCTTTATCACCCGTTAAGAAAATACTTTGAATATCATTCTCGTATATCAACCGCTTAGGGCTTAAAATCATGCACCTAAAATTGCCTGAATACTTAATCATCTTTATGCCTTCTTAGTCGTTGCTTCGTCAAGAACATCTCGACCAATATTCGAAATAATATCTTCTTCCTTAGCATCTGATTTTGGTTTACGTTTAGCCTCAAGCCCGGAAACATACGTCTCTAAGCTATCAACGATTCCCTTCTCGATTTCTGGATCCATTTTCTTCTTCTGTCTCATTGTCTTAACTAAATCGGGGTTACGCATCCGAGTAAAACTTAATATCTCGGCCTGGAACAAATCTATTTCTTCAGTCGTAAGCCGATGCAAATATTTCTTATTAAAAGCATATAAAATTAAAACTAAAGCCTCCATTGCCACCGGAGCATTCTTGTCCTGCCTTAATATCTGAGTTAAAATATCCCCGTTCTTAAATCGAGCGATCATTTCGTCTGACTGTGGCCCGGATCTTAGTTTTGACATCTTTTTTAATTCTCGAAATTGTAAATATTCCAAGCGTAACGGTCCGCTTAATTGTTTAACCATCGGCCATTGAACTTTTGTACCAGTTCGAGAAACAGACAAACCTAAATCTAAAGCCGGCCTTTGCCCTTCTCCAAATAAAGCCGCATCTAACATGATTTGTCCGTCGGTCATAGAGACAAGATTGGACGGTACATACGCAGTTAAATCGCCTTCCAAGACCTCAACTATCGGCAAGAATGTCATTGATCCTTCGCCGTGGGCTTTATCCAAATGGCAAGCCCGTTCAATCATCCTTGAATGCAAATAAAAAATATCTCCCGGATAAGAATCGCGTCCCGGCGGCCTTCCTAAAAGAAGGGAAATTTCCCGGTAACACCAGGCATGTTTCGTAAAGTCATCAAACCCAATAAACACATGCTTTCCACGATGCATAAAAAACTCGCCCAAAGAACAAGCAACATAAGGAGCTAAATATTGTTGCCCCGGAGGTGCAGAAGACGGAGCCGCCACAACTATAGTATAATCAAAAGCATTGTTATCCAAGAAAAGTTGAACTGCCCGGGCTAATTGCGAACGGGCTTTTCCTATAGCAACATATATGCAAATTACACCAGTATGTTTCTGGTTGAGAATCGTATCGGTAATAATTGTAGTTTTGCCGGTCATCTTATTCCCCAGCATCAACTCACGTTGCCCCCAACCAACAGGAATCATAGTATCTAAAACTTTTATTCCTGTTTCCAAGGGATGTGCCAAAACTTGCCTTTCCAAAATCGAAGGTGCCGGAGGGAAGATTGGGCAATAAGCATCTTCCTTGATTGCTCCTAACCCATCAAATGGCTCACACAAAGGATTTACAATGCGTCCTATAAAGTTATTTCCGACAGGAACAGTAAAGGCTTCTAATGATGCCCTTACCTCATCACCGGTTCTAATTGATTCAGTCTGCTTAACAATCAGGACCTGGGCTTCGGCTTCATTAAAACCTAAAATAATTCCCATCGTACCAAAACCAAAATGTATAAGCTGTCCGTTAATACAACTTTTAAACCCGACGACAACCACGATACAGCCGCGAATACTCTTTACATATCCAACTTCGGTATAACGTAATTCAGACACTCTCTATTTCCTCCCGCAAGATTAAAACACAATTACAAAGTTCTCTTAAGTTGTTTTATTTTCTTTTTGTGCCTCTTCTTTTTTATTTTCGAGCTTAACTTCTTTTGAGCGCTTACTCCAAATAGTAAAATGAATAAATGTTAAAAGCCCGACAAAAATTACAACACCGGCTATTATTTTCCAAGCAGTATTTATCTCCGGCCTCTTAAAAATACTGCGAGCGATATCAGCGATGCTTTTTAATGATTTTAATTTCTGCAAAACATTCTTTAGTTTGCTTCTCTCTAAATTCTCTCTTAACGCCCTAAGCAGATTTAGCAAAGCTTGTAAATCCTTTTCCGCCTGTTCAAAGTATTTCTTATTTACCCGATAAGCGCTAATATGATCATAGATATTTTTTTCTTCGTTCTGAGAAGCTTCGATTCTTTCTAAATTAGACTTAATATTACCGACTAAATAATTAGCTAATTCCTGATATTCCGTCTTTTCAAGGAGCCTATAAACATCCCGGGTTTGATTTTTGATATTATCTATTTCTTGTTGCGCAATATTCCAAACATCCAGGACGCTTATCTGATACTGTTTAGTTTCTTCCGCCGCTAATTCTTCTTCCTTGCTTAAATACGGCAGATTCTTAACACCGTCAAAACGAAAATCAAAATCTTGCGATTCGTAAATATGTTCCGGCTTCACCTCCTGCGGCAAATAATGCTTATGCTGATACTTCTTTGGCTTGTTAGAAGGATTTTTCGTCTCAATAATAAATCTTATTAACTTCCCTTCTTCAGGCTTCGGAGGTAACGACTTCCAATAATCAATCGAAACCGCGTTATCTTTTATCGCGACCAGCTCATCGTGGTAAATCCTGAACCGATCAATCCTTTTTTCAATATTATCCGCGAACTGTTCCTGCTGCGATACAATATAATCCAACCTTCTCAATAACTCCGTTTCCTTCTCTTCGGCGATCTTGCTAAACTCAGTATCCTTTACCTTTGCAACTCCAGCCGTAATTTGCTTTTTTATATTCGCGACTTCCTCATCATTAATCACCCAAACATCCTGCACCCTTATTTTATAAGTTTTTGATTCTTTAGGCGCAAGTTTTACTACTCCCGAAACAACATAAGCGCCCTGATTAGTATCATATTCAACATTAAGCCCATCGGTATCTAAGATATCATCCCTTCCTAATTCTTTAGGAAGGAATTCCTTTATGTCTCGCTCTTTTTCTTTCTCGGTACCATTTACAGCGAGGATATTAACCGTCACCTGAGCATAAACATGGCCAGCTAGAGCAAAAATGCAAACTAAGCTGGCCAAGAGAATAATTATTCCGTTAATACTTTTTCTTCTTAGCGATCGCATTATTACTCACTCTCAAAATATGTCTTAACTACAATATCATCGACCTGCATAGATTCTCGAATAGCCTCTAGCTTAGCCTCAATTTCGATTAATTTATCCTGAATTTTTTCCTGGCTCTTCAAATCATCTTCTTCGAGTTTCTTAATCTCCATGCCTAAACCTAATAAATCCGAGCTTTGATTAATCAAATCGCTGACCATATTAATCATTTCCAAGACCAGCCCGCGAGAGTCATCGGTTGAGCTCATTATTTCTGTCGCTGAATCCTGGACGCCATTTATCGCATCTTCCAAATCATCTATTCTGTTTTTAATTGCGGTTCCGCCAAACACTCCCAAATCTTCTCTTATTTGGTTGGCAACGCTCAATGCCGCGTTAGCACTTTGTTTACCCTTATCAGCATTATCCTGAATATCGTTTAATTTACCGAACATACTTTCCTCAGTAACAGCGTCATCGACAGTACCCATTAAATCTAGGGTTTGCGCAAAATTACCAAAGACAGTATCATTGGCTGATGTATCCGTCGGAGTTCCCAAGCGAGATTGTATTGTTGTAACTTTTGCTAAGATATCGGTAACAGTATCGCTTGAGGAAACTTCTTCGACTAAATCTTTAACTTCATATATCTTGCCAAACAAAGTTTCATCAGCATCAGTATCATCAGCTTCACCAACTAAGCCCTGAATTGCCTGTACTGCTGTCAACGTAGTATTGATACTTGAAACAATTACACTGGCATTTTCTGACAAATAATCTATTCCGGTCCAATTAATTCCAGCATCAGTCATTGCCGCTAAATCACTCCAGTTAACACCGCTATCAGTCATTACATCCATTCCTGCCCAGTTTATTCCGGTACCAGACATATATGAAAGATCTGTCCAGTTAACACCTGATTTTGACATAACCGACAAATCATCCCAATTAATATCTGATTCACTCATTACTTTAATATCATCCCAATTTATTCCAGCGTCGGTTAATTGTCCGAAGTTTTCCCAATTAACACCGGTATCAGTTAGGACGCCAATGTCATCCCAATTAATTCCGGTTTCGGACATCACTTGAATGTCTTCCCAATTAATTCCGGCATTTGATAATTGTCCCATATTTGTCCAATTAATACCTGCTCCGGCTAACTCGCTGATGCCGGACCAATTAACACCAGATTCGCTAAAGTCTCTAATTTCATCCCAATTAACGCCCGCGTTGGCCATCTCGGCAAAATTAGTCCAGTTAGCACCAGCATTTGCCATGCGAGCAATATCATCCCA
>JAKLDK010000048.1 GCA_022703565.1 Candidatus Omnitrophota bacterium | reverse complement strand
TTCTTTATCCACTTGTGTTTATAATGCCAAATTATTCTTCTATGAACAGGGGCTGGTTCCACTAAAGGATTTGCCACATTCGGCGTATCCATTAGGGGTTCCTTTGATGATTGCTTGGATAAATATTAATTTAGGATATTTTAACGAATATTTTCTTAATGCTATATTTCCGTTGTTTTTTTTAAGTTTTACTGTCATCTTTTATAATTTCTTAAGTTATTTCACAAGCAAGAAGTGGGGTCTGCTCGGAGTTGTTTTTCTTCTCGGTTCCAATCTTGTATTTTTGCACTCGACTTTATCTTACAGGGAGTTACCTTTGATGTGGTATTGCTGTTCGGCTATATTTTTAATCATATTGCCTAAAGAAAATAATCTTAAAGGCTTGCCTGTTTTGGCATCTGTGTTTATGGGGATAGCGGTGTTTATTAAGATAGAAGCGGATAGTTATATGTTTATATATTTTATGGTTTGTTTTGCTGTTGTGGCTTGTAAGAATAAAATGTCTTTTATCGAAAGAATAAAATATTTGTGCTCATCAATCATCCCTTGCATAGTTCTTTTTTTCATATTTGATTTCTTTAAGATTTTTCATGGAGTTTTTGACAGACAGCATCTTATTTGGGACTTCAATGAAATTTTACCAAGGATGTTTTTGTCTCTCAAGGCTTTTATTGATTTCATTCTTTTTACGGCTAATTGGAATATTATTTGGCTAATGTTATTATTATCTTTTATAATGAATGTGAGAAAAATAATTCAAGATTTTAAAGTTATAATCTTGGTTTTAGTCGTTTTATTGTGGCTAAGTGTGCCTTTTATTCTTTCTTTGTTTACAAAAGGGGCGGGCAATGTTATTTCCCCACATGTATTACCTAGGTTGTTAATTCATTATTTCCCGATAGTTGTAGCATTGATAGTTATTTTGAATTATCAAGATAGACAATAGACCATTAAATAATGTAAAGAGCATTAAAAATTGCATTTTAGTCGGTTCTAATTATGCCAAATAATAAATTTATTGTATTTGCGGTTTTACTGCTACTGATAATTATCCTAATCTCTTTATTTGTTCCAAGTCATATTCTTGATATATTCTACTCGAATGAACATCCCAATGGTTTTTATGCTAAAAGCCAATATTTTTACCTTGCTGTTTATTTATTAATTTTATTTTCTTCATTCTTTTATTTATTCCGCAGTATCTCATCTGCAGCCAAGGGGAGTATTTTATTAAGGACGGTTTTTGTAGCTTTTATTGTAATTTCTATCTTCCAGATCGTCGGCCGGACGAGGCATATAGAAAAAGTAATCTCTCGGAAGAACCATTATCTTAAGAATATTGATGCTGGGGAGTATCTATTCGGGTTTACTTATTCATTGGCAGTTAATTTTAAGAAACATCTGCCCGAGCGATGTAATGCCACGGTAATATCAGACCTTGATTTTAATGAGTCTATGCCAATGACCCTGCGAAGTATCTTTTCGTATTATATGCTTCCGGTTAATATTCGTTCGCACGACCAGAAAGATAATCCGGATTGCGTAATTCTTTTTATGAAACGAAACGCTAAGGAGAATGTGCCGGAAGGATATATTATTAGTTACCAGCATGATGAAAAGAATTTAGTTGCTATTAGAAAGGACTTATCTATCCGGCAGAATGCTATATCCGAGAATAAATCTTCGGGTGGTATTTGGGGTAGTATTTTGCCCATGTTTCGCAAAACGGATAATATAAATACGCCAAAGGGGTTAAACCGTGAAGGATTATTTTTGATAGATTTGGTTAATTTAATAACAAGTTTATTAATGCCATGGTTCTTAGGATATCAGCTTCTATTCTTGATTTTGGGTAGAAGCAAGCTTAACTTATTTATGGCCTTGTCTTTATCTTATGGCTTGGGTTTAGGTGTATGGTCTTATATTATGCTGTTATTGGGGATGGGGAATATAAAATACACGTTAGTTAACTTATATACTGTGTATTTTGCGGTATTAGGGATTATTCTAATCGTAAAATATTTTTTCCAGCGGCGACGAGGAAGTATGGGTAGAGAGCAGTTAATTTATAAGGTTGATGATAATCTGATTTCAAAAGGAGATAACTTAAATACAAAGATAATTGTATATTTAGCTCTGACGTATATCGCTTATAACTTTATCCTGATTTTTGTAAAAACATTTGTTTTCCCGGTTTATACGTGGGATTCTTTGGCGACGTGTGTCTATAACGCTAAGCTATTTTTTTACGAGCAGAAAATGGTGCCCTTGAAGTATTTACCTCATTCGGCTTATCCGTTAGGTGTTCCTTTAATGATTACCTGGATTAATCTTAATGTGGGATATTTCAACGAATATATGTTCAATATTATATTCCCGATATTTTTCTTAAGTTTTGCGATTATTTTCTATAACTTCTTAAGCTATTTTACGAATAAGAAATGGGGCTTGCTGGGAGTTGTTTTGCTTTTAGGCTCAAACATTCTTTTCTACCATGCCACTATTTCTTATCGAGACTTAGTGTTAATGTGGTTCTCTTGTTCAGCATTGTTTCTTATGCTTTGGTGGCGGGAAGAAAAGAAAGAAGGGGTGCCAATATTCAGCTCAATTGTCATGGGGTTAGCAGCAACAATAAAATTAGAAGGTACCGCATATTATTGCATATATTGCTTACTATGTGTCCTTGTTGTTTTACTCGAAAAGGATTTAAATATTAATAAGAAATTAAGAAACATAGTGCAGTTTATTGCGCTGGGTTTTATAATGTGTATTATTTTTAATTTACATAAGTTTTTTAATAATGTCACTTTCTCGCAGCACATTGATTTAAACTTTTCGGGGATTGTTTCAGTCGCGATTATATTCGGAGCCACATTCCTGAATAATATTTTCTTCTCTGCGAATTGGAATATTTTGTGGTGTTTTTTAATTATGAGTTTTGTTATAAGAATTAAAGAGAAAAAAAGCAAAGAGATATATGCTTTTTACTTTGTTATAGCTTTGTGGCTTGGTATTCATTTTATTTTAGCTACGACTTCTAACTCCTGGAATGATTTTATTTCCGGCATGCCAAGGCTATTAATTCATTATTTTCCGATAGTTACAGCATTAATAGTATTGCTAAATTATCCGGGTAAAAAAGACGATACTTCCTTTAAATAAATTTTACCGCATCTAAAACTTCGTATATCGGGCCAGTAGGCGTTAAGGTGCTTTTGAATAAGGTGATATTTGAGAAATTCCCGGGGATATTTAATGGAGTTTTGTATTTATTGAGCGATTCTTTTAGAATGTGAATATTTTTGTTTGACCTGATTCGCCCCAAAGTTATATGCGCGCTGAAACTTCTGTTTTCTTTTGGGAAACCAATCCGGCAGAGATTTTCTTCTAACATTTCCACAATTGCCCTGAACTTATCTTTATTCTTATCAATTCCCAGCCAAAGAACATTGATTTTATTTAACGACGGGAAAGCGCCTAATTCATTGATTGTATAGTCAAAAGGCTTTGTTTTTCTAACGCAATCCTTAATTATTAACTTAATTGCTTCAATATTTTCACTAGCCGTATCTCCTAGGAATTTTAAGGTAAGATGAATATTCTCTGGTTTGACCCAGCTGATATCACAATTGCATTTCTGCAAGTCTGTTTGGATTTCTTGGATTATGGTTCTAGCTTCTTGCGGGAGTGGAACTGCGATAAATGTTCTTAAGAGGTTAGGCATTGTTTAAACTAATTGATAAAGCATTTTCAGCGCGTTTTGTGCCGCTAATTCTTTAATTTTTGTTCGTGAGCCTTTAAAGTTAAATTTACGCAATAGATTATTTTTCTTTGAATCAACTGAAATAAAAACCAGTCCAACCTGTTTATTCTTAGTCGCGCCACCTGGGCCGGCAATACCGGTTATGCCTACTCCAAAATCGGTTTTAAACAGCTTCCTAATATTCTTAGCCATTTTTTTTGCTACCTGTAAGCTTACGGCTCCATAGTTAATAATGTCTTTTTTAGGGATTTTAAGAAAAGTTGTCTTGATTTCATTACTATATGCCACAACAGAACCTTTTAGGAAATTTGAGCTTCCCGGAATATTGGTTAAGGTATGGGAGAGCAATCCTCCGCTACAAGACTCGGCTAAAGAGAGAGTTTTCTTGTTGGCTCTCAAGGATTTAGCTACTTTAAGGGTAATTTTCATGTTCGTATTATAGGCGAGGACAAAAATCTTGACAAGTAATAACATTTAGAATATATTTGTAAAACAAACGAAGCTGTAAACCTTTGATCCTTGATAGTAGATATTATAATTATTATTAATATTTTAAGGATCCCAAGGTTTTTGCTTGGGATTTTTTATTTAACCTGAAAACGAGGGGAAAAAATGTTTAATTCAATTGATGAGATTTTGCAGGATTTGCGTGATGGTAAAATGGTAATTGTTATGGACGATGAAAGCCGTGAGAACGAAGGCGATATTTTATGCGCGGCTGAATTTATAACAGCTGATAAGATTAATTTTATGGCTAAAGAAGCTCGTGGGCTTGTATGTGTTCCGATGGAAGAAGATAGGCTAAATGAACTTGATTTGCACCCGATGAAAGTTAATGTATCTCACCGTCATCAAAAATGCGATACCGGTTGGGCAATTTCGGTTGATGCGGCTCATGGAATTACAACCGGAATTTCTGCTGCCGACCGTGCTTATACTGTTAAGGTTTTAATTGATTCAAAGTCAACAGCTGCGGATTTAATCACTCCCGGACATTTGTTTCCTTTAAGGGCAAAAAAGGGCGGGGTTTTGGTTCGCGCTGGGCATACTGAAGCCTCAGTTGATTTAACCCGTTTAGCCGGGCTTTATCCGGCCGGAGTTATCTGTGAAATTATGAACGAAGACGGGACAATGGCCCGGACTGATGATTTAATCAAGTTTTCTAAAAAGCATAAAATGAAGATTTGTACAATTGATAGCTTGATTGAACGCCTTCGAACTTCGAGTAAATTAATTGAAAGGCAAGTCACAACTAAGCTTCCAACCGAGTTTGGTGAATTTCAAATGATTTCGTATAAGTCTACTATTGATGACATTGATCATATCGCTTTAGTTATGGGCGATGTGACAAAAGGCGCACCGGTATTAGTTCGTGTTCAGTCAGAATGTTTAACCGGCGATGTTTTTGTTTCTCTGCGTTGTGACTGCCGGGCACAATTAGTAAGCAGTTTAAAGAAGATTTCCGATGAGAAAAGAGGCGTCTTGATTTATATGCGCCAAGAAGGCCGCGGAATCGGATTGGTTAATAAATTAAAAGCCTATAATTTGCAAGACCAAGGGATGGATACCGTCGAGGCCAACGAAGCTTTGGGATTTTTGCCGGATTTACGACATTACGGAATTGGCGCGCAAATCTTGGTTGATTTAGGGGTAAAGGAAATCAGATTGCTTACAAATAATCCTCGTAAAATTATTGGTTTGGAAGGCTATGGCTTAAAGGTTGCGGAGAGAGTTTCCATTAACATTCCGCACAATAAAGTTAATGAGAAATATTTAAAAACAAAAAAAGATAAGTTGGGGCACATTTTAGATATTTAATATGGGGCAAGCAAAGATAAATAAGAATTCTAGAAAAAGAGTCGCAATTGTTGTTTCCAAATTCAATGACTTTATAACCAAGTCTCTTTGCCGGGCCTGTTGTGATGAATTAAAGAAACTAAATGTTAAAGATAAGAATATCACGGTTTGTTGGGTGCCGGGCGCTTTCGAAATTCCGCTGGTCGCTTTAAAATTAGCGCAAAAGAAAAATGTTGATGCGGTTATTTGTTTAGGCGCGGTTATCAGAGGCGAAACAAAACATTATGATTTGGTGGCAGAAGGCTGCGCGCAAGGTATTATGCGTGTTGCTTTAAAAACAGGAAAACCGGTTATATTTGAGGTTTTAGCGACGGATACGGTTAAACTGGCGGAAGCAAGGACCAAGGCAAAAGGCTGTAATAAGGGCCGTGATGCCGCACGCGCTGCGGTTGAAATGATTGATCTTCTTTCTCAATTATAAAAATGCGAAAACGAACACTAGCTAGAGAAAATGCTTTAAAAATATTGTATCAGGCTGATATTTTACGCCGCGATATAGACTTGGTATCGCAAAATTATTGGCTGCAATATGAAGAGCCCGATACTATCATCAGGGAATTCTCTGACCGGATTACCAAAGGTGTTAATCAATATTTAAATAAAATAGACGAAAAGATTTCTGTTCATGCGACTAATTGGCAGCTTAAGCGTATGGCTTTCATTGACCGCAATATTATGCGCCTAGGTGCTTTTGAAATATTGTTTGCTGATGATATTCCGCCCAAAGTAACGATTAATGAGTGTATAGAGCTTGCCAAGAAATACGGCGATGTTGAATCTTCCAAATTTGTTAACGGTATCCTCGATAAAATTCACAAAAACGATAATAAAGTAGAACCAAATAATTCCGATGTCCAAAGTAGCTGATTTACATATCCATACTAACTATTCCGACAGCAGTTTAACTTGCCAAGAAGTTGTAGATGAAGCAAATAAAGTCGGCATAAGTTGTATTGCGATTACCGACCATGATACTGTCGACGGAATCAAGCCAACTCGTGAAGAAGCTCAAAAATATGATATTGAGGTTATCCCAGGAATAGAATTATCCAGTGAAATCGGCAGTAAAGAAGTCCATATTTTAGGTTATTTTATTGATGTTAATAATGCCCGATTGCTCGAACAGTTCAAGTGTATGCAAGATACTCGGGTTGGACGGATGAAGAAAATGATTGATAAGCTAAAAGAATTTGGGATTGATAATATTGATATTGATGAGGTATGTTCTTTGGCTAAGACGGATTCGGTCGGCCGGCCGCATTTAGCAACTGTTTTGCATGAAAAGGGGTGGGTTCCGAATATTAAGGCGGCTTTTGATAAGTATATTTCCGACGAAGGGCCGGCTTATGTGAAAAAATTTAAACAAACGCCTAAAGAAGCAATTGAACTTATTTTACAAGCCAAAGGCCTTCCGGTTTTGGCGCATCCGATGTTAACTGGCGTCGATGAATGTATACACAGTTTTGTCGAGGCGGGGTTAGCGGGATTAGAGGTGTATTATCCTAATGTGTCCAAGGCCGGGACAGAATATTACTTGAATTTAGCGAAGAAATATAAATTAATCGCAACCGGCGGTTCGGATGCTCACGGCACGGCTAAGGTTAATACCTGGATCGGTAAACAGACCATTCCTTATGAAATAGTTGAGAATATGAAAAAGTTATCAAAAGGATAGTTTGCCATGATTTTCTCGGATGAAAAATTAATGCGTAAGGTTTTTGAGTTAGCTAAAAAGGCTGAAGGCAAGACTTCTCCCAATCCGCTCGTCGGGGCAATAATTATTAAGGATGACAAAATTATTTCTGCCGGATATCATGCCAGCTATGGGACTGATCACGCTGAAATTATGGCGTTAAAGAAGGCTGAAGGGCAGGCGAATGATGCAAAGC
Source organism: Candidatus Omnitrophota bacterium (assembly GCA_022703565.1). GTDB lineage: Bacteria > Omnitrophota > Gorgyraeia > Zapsychrales > Zapsychraceae > JADFZM01. The sequence continues at coordinate 5,020 of JAKLDK010000048.1, read as the reverse complement.
TTTATGTCAATTTAGAGCCTTGCTATCATTTTGGTTTAACTCCGCCCTGCGTTGATGCGGTTATAAAAGCCGGAATTAAAGAAGTAATTATCGCGATGAAAGATCCAAATCCTTTAACTAATGGCAAATCTATAAGAAAATTAATAAAGAATGGAATTAAAGTCAAAGTTGGAGTCTTGGCCAAAGAAGCTGCAGAATTAAATGAGGGTTTTGTTAAATATATAACGAAAAGAATGCCTTTTGTTGTGGCTAAAAGTGCGCAGACTTTAGACGGCAGGATTGCAACTAAAACTGGTTCATCAAAATGGATTACTGGTGAGGAAACTTATAATTATTCTCGGGCTCAGCGTGATAATTTTGATGCGATTTTAACCGGGATAAATACTATTCTTAAAGATGACCCTTGTTTATGCGCACCGAATAAGAAATTAAAGAAAATAATACTCGATTCTAAGTTAAAGATTTCTTTAAAGGCAAAAGTGTTTAAGAAAACTCCTCCAGAAGATTGCTTTATTGTTACAACCAAGAAATCCTCTCCTAAAAAAGCTATTGAAATTGTAAAAACTGGATGCCATGTTATTGTCGCTCCGGAAAAATCCGGCAGGATTGATTTAAAATGGCTTTTTAAAGAACTTGCGGGAAAGAAAATTGCCAGTATATTAATAGAAGGTGGGGCGACAGTTATCGGTAATGCCCTAAAAAATAATTTAGTCGATAAAATGCATATTTATGTTGCGCCCAAAATTGTTGGTGATCAGAAAGCGCTTAGCTCGGTTGTTGGTTTTGATGTTAAGGACATAAACAAAATTACCAATTTAAGTGATTTAACAGTTGAAAAAATCGGAAAGGATATTTTAATAAAAGGCTATGTTCTCCGGAATCGTTGAAGAAAAAGGTGTTGTAAAAAATATTGTTCATAATAAGAATTTAGCGGTTGTTACAATTAAGGCTAAGGCAGTGACGAAGGATACAAAGGCCGGCGATAGTATTGCTGTCGACGGGGTGTGTTTGACGGTTACAAAGAAAGTAAAAGATGAGCTTTCCTTTGATGTAATGCTTGAAACATTGCGTTGCACAACTTTGGGCTTGGTTAAAAAAGGAAGCAGGGTCAATTTAGAGCGGGCGCTTAAAGTGAATGATAGGATTAGCGGGCATTTTGTTTCTGGCCATGTTGATTGTATGGCCAATTTAAATAAGATAGTTTTGATGAAGAATTATGTTGAATTACAAATAAGTATCCCGCAAGGCCAAGGAATTTATATTGTTCCCAAGGGTTCCATTTGTGTTAACGGAGTTAGCTTGACCGTCGGTGAAGTAAAAAAAGAGCAATTCTCAGTTTATTTGATTCCGTTTACATTAGATGTTACTAATTTAGGCTTGGTCAAAGAAAACGACAAAATAAATCTGGAAACAGATATTTTGGCAAAATATTTATTTAAGCAGACACAAGAGGCAAAATCGCCGTATTCCTTCTCGAAATCAAAAAAATAAATTAGATATGAAAAAGCGCGTGGTTATAACCGGTGTTGGAATTCTTGCTTCAAACGGAAAAGGCAAGGATGAATATTGGCAGGCGTTAGAAGACGGCCGGGTTGGTTATAAGCCGGTTACTTTATTTGACGCTGGGCATTATAAAACCAATATTGCTGGCGAAATCAGTGATTTTGATGCCAGTATTTACGTCGGACAAAAAGGTTTGAGAAATTTAGACCGCAGTACTAAGCTTTTAATTTCAGCTGGAAGGCTGGCGGTTAATGATTGCGGTATAAACATTTCCGAAGAGAACAGCGATGATATCGGCGTTGCCTGCGGGACGACGTTAGGAAGCATTAAAAGTATTTCTGATTTTGATAAAGTCGCGTTAATCGAAGGCCCGCGTTCTGCTAATCCGGCACTTTTCCCCAACACTGTTATTAATTCTCCCTCGAGCCAGGTTTCAATCTGGGAATTTATCCAAGGCTTTAATACGACGATTGCATCTGGTTTTACCTCGAGTATGGATGCCATGAGTTTTGCCTATAACTTTATTTTATGGGATAAAGTAAAAATGGTTCTTGCCGGCGGAGTTGAGGAATTGTGCGAACAAACGTTTTGTGGGTTTCATACTCTTAAATTCTTATCCGGGGTGAAAGAAGGAGAACAATTTATTAATTGCCCTTTTGATAAAAGAAGAAATGGCATAACCTTTGGCGAAGGGGCCTGTTTGTTGGCTTTTGAAGAATTGGAACATGCCAAAGCGCGTGGGGCAAATATTTATGCTGAAGTTTTTGGTTTTGGCTATGCCTTTGACCCTTTCCGCATCAATAAATATAATCCCAGAGGTACGGGAGTTAAAGAATCAATCCGCCATGCTTTAAAGGAAAGTAATCTTGAAATAAATGATATTGATTGTATTTTTGCCAATGCTAATTCAACCCAAGCGGCGGATAAAATTGAGACCGAAGCGATAAAAGAAATTTTTGGAAAATATGCTCATAAAATCCCGATTCCTGCGGTAAAATCTATGGTGGGTGAGTGTTATAGCGTCTCTGGTGCGCTAAGCGTAACGGCCGCGGTGGGAAGCTTGGTTAAAGGATTTATTCCACCGACGGTAAATTATAAAGAGCGTGATGAGAATTGTGATTTGGATTATGTCCCGAATAAAAGCCGAAAACAGAAACTTGATAAAATATTAGTAGTTAATTTCGCGCCGCACGGCAGTTGCAGCAATATTGTGATAGGACAATACCGTAAATGAAATTTCTAAAAGGACAAGTTGTGGTTATAACCGGCGGATCGAGGGGAATCGGCCGCGGGATAGCTTTAAGGTTGGCTAGTTTAGGCGCAGATATTGTTTTTAGTTATAACAAAAACAAGGATGCGGCGTTAAAACTTGAGAGTGAAATCAAAGCTTTAAAGGTTAAAGGTAAGAGTTATTGCGTCGATGTTAAGGATTTTAGCAAAGTTAAAGAATGGGTCGCTGATATTAAGAAGGATTTCGGGAAAATAGATATCTTGATTAATAATGCCGGGATAATTATTGATAAAGCGCTCATGATGATGACGGAAGATGATTGGAGCCAGGTGATTGATACGAACCTTAACGGAACGTTTAATGTTTCGCGGGCTTGTATAGTTGATTTTCTAAAGGCTAAAAAAGGGAATATTATTAATATCTCGTCTATAAGCGGAGTTATTGGGCTTCCCCGTCAGGTAAATTACTCGGCATCAAAAGGCGGGATGAATGCCTTTACTAAAGCTTTAGCTAAGGAAGTGGCGGCATACGGAATTAGGGTTAATGCCATTGCGCCCGGGTTTATTGAAACTGAAATGTTATCTGCCATGACAGATGAGCAGAAGAATAAAATTAATGAAATTGTGCCCTTGGGAAGAATTGGGCGTGTTGAAGATGTTGCGGGTTGTGTTGAATTTTTGTTAAGCGATAGTGCTAAATATATTACGGGGCAGATTATTAAAGTCGACGGTGGGCTCGCGATTTAAGAATAGTGATAAGTGGGAAGTGGGAAGTGATAAGCGGTAAGAATTAAGTGATTGATAAAATTAGTTTATGAAAGGAAAAGCCAATGGAACTAAATATTTTAGAAATACAAAAAATTATCCCTCATCGATTTCCTTTTCTTTTAATCGATAAAGTTTTGGAGCTTGAGCCGAATGTGAAATTAGTCGCTTTAAAGAATGTCTCGGTTAATGAGCATTTCTTCGTCGGGCATTTCCCCAACGAGAAAGTTATGCCGGGCGTTCTTATTATTGAGGCGATGGCGCAGGCCGGATGCATTTATTTTTATTACAGTAAAAACCTCCACGGAAAGAACCTCATCTATTACCTTGCCAAAGTTACGAGCAAATTCTACGCGCCTGTTGTCCCCGGCGACCAGTTGAGGATGGTTATTACGACCGTTAAAATGCTTCCTAAAGTAGGATTCTTAAAAGGCGAGGCATTTGTCGGCGATAAACTGGTCTGCGAAGCCGAAGTCGGTTTTGGGATAAAAGAGGTATAGGGAAGAGGGGCTAAAAGGAATGGTCTTCGGTAGTTAATAATCACAAATTATATATATAAAAGGAGAAAGCCATGGAAGAGAAAAAGAGTGATCTTATTGATGCGAAAGATGCAGCTAATGTAGCAGCAAAATATTATCGTAATTTTTGCTCGGGAGACACAGTATTTTCGGTTGAAGAAATAGAACACAGATCTTCGGAAGGATTATGGCTAATAACTTTAGGAGTGCAGAAGAAAAATCCTTATGGCATTATGTTAGCTGGTCAAACAGAGGATAAGGAATATAAAGAATTTACTGTTGACGAAAAGACTGGAGCGGTCATAAAGATGAAGATAAGAAAAATTTAGTCCGAAGATGAATGATTATTTAAATGCTTATATCCTTAATTATGCTACCAAGGGGATCATTTTAGATACTAATATCTTCCTATTATACTTGGTGGGTATTTTTGATAAGAGTTTCATACGCGAATTTGATAGAACGAAAATGTTTGATGAAGCATCTTTCAACCTGTTATTCCGTTTTGTGAATAATTTTAAGAGAATTATAACAACGCCTAATATTATAACTGAATTATCTAATTTTTCTTTTAAAATATCTGAACCAAAATTAAGTAACTTCCTGCAAACTTTTATTGTTTATTTGAGGACGGCAAAAGAAAGTTATATTCAAAAAGATATTTTGTTCAATAATAAGGCTTTTTGCAAAGTTGGTATAACAGATGCATCTATTATTGAAACAGTGAAAAAAGAGAAATTATTAGTACTGACGACTGATTTTGAGTTAACAGGTATTTTACGAGCTAACAAGTTTGATGTTATAAATTTTAATAATGTTTCTTTTCATTCCATTGTCAAACTTTGCGCAATTAAAAGGGAAAGTATTTGGTGTTGAAAAAGAAACAAAAAAACCAATAACAACCTTAATGCTAGACGTGTTAAAGCCGCTTTGCGAAGCAGGTGTAACTGGAGACTCACCGGAAGGCATTGCATTTCTTGCGGAGGGTCGTGAACACTTTAAAT
>JAKLDK010000047.1 GCA_022703565.1 Candidatus Omnitrophota bacterium | reverse complement strand
CAAAACATCCGAAAATTATGCAAACTTTGCACAACCGGAATTCCCTCATCATAACAAGCATCATAAACCGAAGGCGTTAATAAATAATAAATATTATGAAAATGCGCGATGTCAGGCTTAAACCTTCTTATAATTTCCCTTGTTTCTCTATAGGCTTTTTTAGACCATCCCAAGTGCAATAATGACTTAATTTTATCTAAATTGCTTAATGATTCAAAACTTTCATTACTTTTTGTGTAACGATAGACCTCATCGCCTTTACTCTCCAACAAAACAGCTTCGTCGGTAAAGACCGCGTCTTCACCTCCGAATTGCTGATAATAATTATGGCCAAGAAGTATTCGCATCAGGAATAACTTTTTAACGTGTTTTTAATACCATTTCTTAGGGAAACTATTCTTCTCCATCCGGTTTCCCGGCGAAGCTTATTGTTGCTTCCGATTACATCAAAACTTTTAAAACAACTCTTTTTCTTTTCTATTGTTGGGTAAGTTTTTATTTTAGCGGCGGCTATAAATTCTTTTAATAATGTTTCTATCGCGGTAGCTTCTTCTGAACAAATATTATATACTTCCCCTCTCTTACCTTTAAGCGCAATTGCCAAAAGCGCCGAACAGACATCGCTGATATCCAAGAAATCTCTTTTTGATTTTAAATCGTTGAAATATAAACGACCGTTTTGATTCTTTTTGATCGCGTTAATTTGCTTAGCCATACTTCCGGCAACTAATGCCTCTGGCGTATTCTCTCCTAGGATGTTAAATATTCTCCCAATCGAAACATCCAAGCCTTCATTAACATAACTTAAAGCCAACTGAACTTGTTTTAATTTGCTTTTTCCGTATTCGGATAAAGGAATGGCATGATAGGTTTCTTTCACCTTAGCAATATTCTTTATACGCCCATATTCTGCCGCTGAACCGGGAATAACAATTCTAATTTTTGTTAATTTCAAATCAAAGATTAAGCCTAACAAGGCCTTGGTTGAGGCAACATTCGACTTATATAATTCAGTCTTATCCGACGATCTTCCGCCGGCACAGTGGAAAATAACATCAAACTTATTATCAAGCAGTATTTCTTTTAGTTTTGACTTGGCAAGAATATTACATTGAAATAGGTTGGGGCCTTTAACCTTTAACGTTTGGTCAATACCATAAACATCATACTTTCTTTGCTTCTTAAGAAATCGATACAGCGAAGAGCCGATAAAGCCACTTACTCCGGTAACAAGTATCTTCTTCATATGGTTATTTCTTTAGAAATTTATTTTTATTCGCGCAGAAAACTTCTTGGGCAGCTTCAAAATCATCATGCCGCCCTAAATCCAGCCAATCTGATTTTGTTTTAAAGCATTTCACTATTTCTCTATTTGATTTAATTCTCAACATTAAATCAGGTATCCCGATATACTCTCCGGACTTTATGTATTTTTTACATCTGGCGTTAAAGGCATTTATCCCCACGCTGACGAAAGACCTATGCTCCGGTTTCTCGACATAATCCTTCAAATTAAACGCCTTATCAAAATAAATCACTCCGAAATCAGTTTTAACAATTCTTTCTTTGGCCGTAATAGTAGCTACCGCTTTACTTTTCTTATGAAACCGTAATAGTTCATTGAAATTTAAATCAGTCAATATATCGCCGTTAATAGACAAGAAATCATCCTCGAGATTATCAACTAATTTTATTGCGCCCGCAGTTCCCAAAGGCTTTTTCTCTTTAACATAACTGATTTTAACACCCAACTTCTTGCCCCCTCCGAAATAAGCTTCGATTAATTCCGATAAATAACCGGTTGAAATTACAATATTGGTTATATCAAAGGTTTTTAGCTGTTTAATAATTATTTCGCAGATAGGCGAATCTTCGACTGGCAATAACGGCTTAGGCAAAATCTTCGTATACGGCCTAAGGCGCGAACCTTGGCCACCAGCTAATATAATCGCTTGGATTTTAGACATTATAGATTCCTGGTTTGTATGATTTTATATTAGATTTTAACCATGAAAATGTTTTCGCTATTCCCTTCTCTAAACTAACATCGCTATTCCAACCGGCCTTATCCTGAATTTTCGTGCTATCGCATATCAGTCGTTCAACCTCGCTCTTATCCGGACGAAACCTTTTTTTATCTTGCACAACTTTAATTTTAGTCCCGGTAACTTTTGATATAATTTCAACCAACTCTTTTATTGATACTTCCCTTCCGCTTCCGGCGTTAAAAACTTCCCCGACAACATTATTAGCGGTTGCAATTTTAACAAATGCCTCAACAGTATTATCCACATAATTAAAATCCCTGGTTGCTTCAATGTTCCCTAAACTTATTGATTTAGAACCAGATAACACTTGCGACAATATCGTCGGAATAACCGCCCGGGCAGATTGACGCGGGCCAAAGGTATTAAACGGCCGAAGTATCACGACCGGCAACTCGAAAGAACGGTAAAATGAAATTGCCAAGCTGTCAGCCGCTGACTTGCTGGCTGCATAAGGCGACTGCGGATTAATAGGATGCTTTTCATCTATCGGAGCATATTGCGCCGTACCATAAACTTCGCTGGTTGAGGTGTGAATTATCCTTTTAACATTAAAATCTTTGGCCGCCTGCAGAATATTCAGAGTCCCCTTTACATTCGTATCAATATAACTATCAGGCGAATGGTAACTAAAAGGAATCCCAATTAAAGCCGCTAAATGAAATACAATATCCATCCCCTTAACCGCATTTCTAACGCCATTCGGGTCACGGATATCGCCGGAAAATATCTCAATCTTATTTAAGATATTCTTTGGCAACGAATCTAACCATCCCCAGCTATTAAAAGAGTTGTAATATACAAAGGCCTTGACCTTCGCGCCTTCTTCTAATAATCTTTCTGTTAAATGGCTCCCAATAAATCCATCCGCTCCGGTAATTAATACTTTTTTATTTTTTAATTCCATTTTCAAGAATTACTCCTTTTTTATTTTTTAAATCTTCGCTGTATGCGATTGTTAAGCCAAGCAAAGTCCAAAACGGAATAGCATTATAAGGAAATTCTAAAAATACCAAGAAATTAGATATCGTCAGCCAATAAACAAAAATACTCATAATGAAAATTCCGGTATAATCTTTATAAAAAATAAATGTTTTTATCAACTTAAACACAGTTGAAAATATAAAGATCACGAATAATAAGCCAACTATTCCCGCGCGATATATCATATGTAAAAAAGAATTATGCGGCGTTATCCACCCATCTCGTTTCCATTCACTAGTAGCCCAATCAAGGATTTCAATTGATTTCGAACGCTGCGGCTTGCCAAAGCTTACGCCAAACCAGGCTTTTTCGTTAATCAATTCCTTAATCATGTCTTGCCAAATAAAAATTCTGAAATAAATGTTACTAAAAGCTGTGCCTAAGTTACGGTATTGATTATCAATCTTGTCAAAATCCTGAGCAATATTAAGATTTGAAACAAGCCTATCAGTAATTTCTTTTTTGACATCCATCCCTTCAATTATAAGGTTACTAGAGCCGCTGGACACTCTGGCATCTTCTACGCTTTTATTAAATAGTTTTGTAGTAAGATTCTGAAAAACAAAATCGCCTTCTTTGGCTTTAATTTCTTCCTTTAAAGCCAAATATCCTGAAAAACATTTCTTAACCGAAATCATACTGATTATTGAACTTTTATCGGCAAAGATAATAAAAGCAGAAAATATCGATAAAATAACGACTAAAATCATAACAATACGACGTATTTTATTCTTAATTAATAAAGGGAATAAGAATGTTGTTAAACTTATTAAGCTAATAATATGCCCCAAAACACGGCCTCTTCCGCCCTCAAAAAAGAAAGCAAATCCAAATACTGATTCATGGTATTGGCGAGGAATTATTAGCGCGCAAAGTATCAACAATATTCTTATAACCTTATTCTCACTCTTTAAGCTCAGCGCTATACCCAGCATAACAAACAGGAACAAATAATAAGGCGTAATCGCAAAAACTGATTTCATGATAACTGACACAAGAACAATAATAATTATGATTAACTGGCTAAAATATTTTTTATTATATAGATGATACGAAATTATTCCAAAAAATGAATAATAAAAAAGCGCAGCATTTCTAAAAGACAATGTTCCGAAATCTAAATATCCTTTAAAAGCTTTCCACAAAACAAAAACAATGAAGGCTAGTATAATCAATTTCTTCGCATACGGCTTACTAAAAACCTGTTTAATATTTAAGAATAAAGTTATCCCAAATGCAAAAGCAAGCAATAACTCACTTATAAATATTGGCAAATCAATGGATGCAAACCTTATATTTATTTCAGCAAAAACTCTATAGAAAACTGAAGATAAAAGGCAGTAAAATAAGATTAAACTTAAGGCAAAAGCTCTTGCCATCTCACTTAAAGTTAGTTTCGAGCTATTGTGATTCATAAAATTCTAAATTAATCCTTTACCAACTAAACTCTTTTCTAGTTCTTTGATGTTTTTTACTGAAACAAAAATATTTTTACCATCAAACGGGTCAGGATAATTATCGTGCACCCTGCCGACAAAACATACCTGGGTTTCATTCGCCGCATCAAAATCATTAATAGAATCACCGATAAATATTATTTCTTCTTTTTTTAAGTTGTTTTCTCTTAATATATTATTGATAATATCCTTTTTCATTTGCGGAGAGCCATAAACTCCTTTGTAATATTTCTCTTCTCCCCTCGCCCTAACAATCGATAACATCTCCTCATGCGGAGTTCCGGTCGCAACAAAAATTAATAGTTTTCTATAATATTTCTCTAAAAACTCTCTAGCTCCTTTTACATATTTGGCATCAATAACACCTTGATAACAAAACTCGGTAAATTTATCCCCTAGCAGTTTATTTTCCTCTTTAGTCAATTCCTTCTTTAAAATATCCCTAAAAATAATATCAAACTTTTTATACCGGCTCATTCCGCCGTTATCCATATGTACCTTGACTATATCCTCAATCTGTTTCGGGTGTTCGGAAAATAATTTACGGAAGGCCTCGGTTTTTACCTCAACCGATTCCGCTATTACGCCGTCAAAATCAAATATTATCGCTTTTAATTTCATATTATTTATGTTCAATAAGGTATTGTAACGCCCTTTTAAGCTTAGCTGGAAACAAAAAATATAAAGAGAAGACGCTTAAAACCTTTAAATTCAAAGGATCATTGCTCAAAGCCTTATTCAATTCCTTCCTTGCTTTGTCCTTGTTTTCTTTAACAAAATAACATTCCGCCATGCTTAAATAATTATTCGCATAAGCTCTGTTCTTTATTCTATTTGAAACATCCTTATTCCTTAAAAAGAACGAATCCAAAACAATCATATTCTCATGTTCGCTTTTCTCTAGATTCTTAAAGCAGCCTTGCGATACTATTCGATATGAACAAAGCGGCTTATTAATATAGCCGGCTTTAAATTGCTCCGATATCCTCAGCCACATATCCCAATCTGCCGGGAAAAATATATCTTCACGGTATAAACCAACTTTATCTAAGCAGTCTTTACGCATTATTACCGTCGGATTACCAACAAAATTACCCAGGATTAGTTTTGTCTTTATCCGGCCCTGATATTGCCTTTTAAACCACGGCGCATGCAACCTAAAAATCTTGTCATCCTTATCAACATAATACAAATTAGAATAAACAAACCCATAATCGGGATTTTGTTCCAAGAATTTAACACTTAATTCAACTTTTTGGGGCAGATACATATCATCACAATCTAAAAATCCGATATATTTCCCTTGGGCTAATCTAGCTCCAAAATTTCTAGCGCTGCAAGCTCCGCCATTTTCTTTACAAACATACTTTATCCTATCGCCGAATTTTAACATTTCAGCTTTGGTATTATCTTTTGAGCCGTCATCAACCACGATAATTTCAATATTCTTGTACGTTTGGTTAAGAATACTTTTTACGCAACGTGACGTGTATTCGGCCATATTATAAGCCGGAATGACAATACTAACCCTTGGATTATTTTCACTCATTATTTCTTATTTTTGTTTTTTTCAATATATTTCTTTAGTGAATCATGCCAATGCGGCATATTATTTATCCCCAATAAATCCAACTTGTAATTTTGCATCATTTCCGAATTTGCGCGAGGCGCGGGAAGCGGGAATTGCGACGAGTCAATCGGAGTAACCTTAACTTTTCCGTTAAGCCCCATAAATTCAACAACCTTTAAAGCAATATCATACCGTGAACCTGTCCCTTTGTTAGTCATATGATAAAGACCGTATCTATTGGTATTAATAACATTCATTAAATTTTCCGCAAAATCACAGGTAAATGTTGAACTGCCAAACTTATCCGAAACAACTCTCAGCTCCTTCTTTCCTTCTTTGATTTGGGTAACCATCTTATAAACAAATTTCTTATCAATCTCCCATCCGCCCACCATCCATCCGGCCCGAACAATGAAATATTTACTCAATAATCTTTGGACGATAACTTCACCTTGCAATTTGCTATGGCCATAAACATTTGCCGGGCGAGGAATATCAAATTCATTATAAGGCTCTTTTTTATCTCCCCAGAAAACTCCGGCAGTACTAATATACAAAAGCGGAATGTCATATTTCTGGCAAACCAGAGCAATATTTTCGGTCCCAATTGTATTGGTTTTATAGGCATGATCCGGTTCCTGCTCGCACAAATCAACATTGGTTTCAGCAGCTAAATGAAAAATATATTCAGGCTTATTCTTAACAACTAAGGCCTCGACATCTTTGATTTCACGAACATCTAATTTCATTATATCTTTCAAGCGCGGCTTTAGGTCAGTTGCAATAACTTTATGTTTAAGCGATTTTAGTTTTGGGACAACATCGGATGCTAACATCCCCGACGCTCCAGTTAACAGTATTTTCATTCTCCTATATTCCTTTCTAACTAATTAAAATACAATTTCTTAAATTCATTTTTTAATTTCTCATAAACAGCATTGGCTTCTTTACTATCACCCTCCGCTTTTTTTATTTCCGGCCAACGGCTTTCCGGGAATTTTACATACAGATTAAATGTCTTAACTAAACCTTTAATCTTATCCGCCGGGAATTGCGGCATATTGATTAAAACCCGCCCAACGACTAAAGACTCGGCTATGTCCGTCGGTTTGATAAGCCCGAGTTGCTCGCAAACTTCTCTTAATTTTGTACCGTGAAAAGGAGTAAATTGATATGCGTTTCTATCAATCGCGTCAATCTGACGGTTTAATTTTATCGTATCAAAAGCCAATTCATAAGTTTCATAAGGAAATCCCATAATATTATTCACACTAAACGGTATCCCGGAATCATTAATAACCTTGCAATTCTTAATTATTGTTTCATTTGAAATATTACGGTTTAACATCTTCTTTCTGAATTCTTCATTGCCATGTTCAATCCCAATTGACATCCGAGCGCAACCAATATTCCTTATTTTCTTCATCCTTTGAGGTGTTACAGTCTCAAGCCTCGTCTGGCACCAAAACGGCAGATTAATATCCTTGTAAACTTCCGCAAACTCATCAAACTCACGGTCCGTTCCCGAAAAAAAAGTATCCGCCCAGAAATATAAATACTCGGCTTTCATTTTATCTTTATAAAATTTAAGCTCTTCATATATCTTTTTTGTTGATTTCCTACGTAGAAATGTTTGTCCGCATTCATCTTTGTATAATTTTGACTGTGCCGGAGAATTGCAATAAGTACAATTGAATGGGCATCCGCGGTTAGTCTCAACCGGAAACATGCGATAAACACGTCCGCCCATCGGGCGATAATATCTCGCCTCCTCAAAAATCGACATATCAATTAACGGATTTGAATCAATATCTGCCATCCCAATAGGATTCTCTTTTATGCTTCCGTCTTTTCGCCTTATCCATAAATTCGTTATATCATCGATGGATTGTTTCTTTTCTATTCGTGAACACAACAATCTTAGCGCAACTTCTCCTTCTCCCCGGCAAACTATATCAATTTCCGGATAGCTTAAAACTAATTTAGGTGCAAATGTCGCAAAAACACCGCCTAAAACTGTTAACGGCCGATTCTTACCCAGTGAACGAATTAATTTCGCTCCCAGTAAAAACATATCTTCTGTAGCCGACATCGCTATTAAATCCGGAGAGAATTCACTAACTTCTTTTCTGAAGTCATCAAAAACATTGGTGGTTTTTAAAGTAATTTCCTGCGGCATCTTAAAAGGATGCGCCATAAGCATATCCACTTTTGTTTGATCAGAATCAGCCTCAGCCGCTTTATCATCAAGATTTTCATAATAGGTAGTATCAAAAAGCCTGATCTCATGCCCATCTTGTTTTAAGACTGCCGATAGAAGCCCGATTGCCGGCGGAACCATATTCATTCCCCGTAAATTCGGGTATAAAAACATAACTTTTAAGCTCAATATATTTCTCCTCTATTTACTGTTTTTATGTAGTTCTGATAACATATGAAGCATCCCCTGCCCTAAATCCAAATACTCATCACCATACACCTTAGTAGCTATTTGCGGATTAAAGGCATACGGGGTAATTTCATAATGTGAATTATTCTTACCCCGGGTGAACTCGATTTTGACCTTACCCTTCATTATTTCTTTAATCATAACCAGCAAATCTTTTATCTTTATCGGCTCATTTCCGGATATTATCAAGCTACGATTTTGATATTTATCGGCTAAAACATCGACGCTTAATCTGGCAGCATCTAAAACATGGATATATTCCCTAATTTCCTCACCATCACCCTCTCGGGTAATCTTCCCTTCGGTTAAAGCTTGCCTAAGGATACGATAAATCCAGTTGCTTTCATCCGATCGCGGCCCATATAAGGACCCATAGCGCAGAATAGTATAATTGAGCCCATATTCTTTGTGATAATCTTCTATAAATAATTCGGAAGCTTGTTTGCTGCTTCGATAGAAAGACCCTCGATCGCTATAAACATAAATTGAGCTGGAAAAAACAAACCTTTTGACTTCGTTTATTTTGGCAGACTCGAGAGTGTTAATATTACCTAAAATATTAATTTCCGCAGTTTCAGTCGGATTCTTCCCGGCAATCTCGATATCCGAAACGGCCGCAAAATTATAAATCACATCCATATCTTTTGCCGCTTTAATTACTGCTTTTTTATCCAGGATATCGGCCACAATCATTTTTTGTGCCGATTGCAAATACGGCGATTTAACTTTATCAAAAATTGTCACCTTATGCCCATCTTTTGTCAAGGTATCAGCGACATGACTGCCTAGAAATCCCGAACCACCGAATACAATAACTTTCATTTTCGCCCTCTCTTATTATTTTTGAAATATTTAATCAAATTATTAACAGCTGCTGTTTCCATCTGCACCCTAACTTCCCTGGCATAAGAACCTATATGTGAAGTTAAGATTATATTATCCAACTCAATCAAGCGGCCTTTATATGGCTCCTGTGTATAAACATCTATCGCTGCCCCGGCTATTCTTTTTTCTTTCAAGGCCGCATACAAATCATCTTCATTCACAATTCCTCCGCGCGAGCAATTAATCAGAAAAGCCGATTGTTTCATCTTGGCCAACATTTCTTTATTAATTAAATTCGTATTTTCCTTTGTTAAAGGCACATGCAAAGAAACAATATCCGCATTCGTTAAAATATCGTTTAAGCTTTTTGTTTTAATATAAACTGACTTTTTTATATTGGGGTCGTAGTAACAAATTTTCGCTCCAAGAGATTTTGCTAACTTAGCTACCGCATTACCTATTTTCCCTAGGCCAATAAGCCCAATAGTTTTTCCCTTCAAAAGACTGCCCATTGGTTTTTCCCAATTGCCTTTTCTGATTTCCCTGTCAGCATTATTTATTTGACGAAGCAAATTTAATATAAGCCCTATCGTTAATTCGGCAACCGCGTCCGTCGGCCCATCAGCCGTAGTTAACACTTTAATACTACGCTTCTTAGCATATTCAAGATCAATACTATCAACCCCTGAACCGCAACGGGAAATAACCTTTAACCCAGGCAAAGAATCAATAGTTTCTTTATTGTATTCTTCGGTTCCAGCAATAATTCCGTCGCAATCTCGCGCGATATAAATTAATTCATCTTTATTTAACTTCTGTCCAGAAGTATTTACCTTGTACTCAACATTATTTTTTCTCAAAAGCTCAATCGGTGCAATCGAATATTTCCCAAAAGAAGATGTTGTAATAGCAATTTTCATTATATTTTCCTCAGTTCACGATATAGTTCTTAAAATACTGTTCGCTATTTTCATTAAAATAACTTTTCCTAAATTCTTCCGCTTTTTCTTTGACTAATCCCGGCTTTTCTTGAAGAATACGATTTAAATCTTTCAAGCTTTCTTTCAATTCACATTCGTTAAAACATAATCTCCAAAGATAATGCTCCTCTTTCAAAGCCAAATAATTCATAGTTAAGGAATTTCTCCCTCCCGACACTATTACCGGTATTCCATGGCAAACCAATTCCACGGCAGCTCCTGTGGCCCCACAAACACCAATCCTTACAGTTTTTAAACTATCTTCCAGCGTCCCGTCGATCTGAAGAAATTCCTTAGGCAGCCGATATCTTAAATATTTCTCAATTACCCCCTTATTTATTTTCGATGCCGGATGGAATTTAAGCAGGATCTTATCAAACATTTTTAACTCATCTTTTATTTTTACCAACATATCAATGGTGCTAACTGTGTTCTCTAGCCCATACCCAAACAAAACTATCAAATCATTCGGATTTCTTTTATCGTTAATCCTTTTATAAACTGAGGAATATCTAAATATCGGGGTATAATCAACATTTACACCAACGTTAAGTTTATTAATATAATCTTTAGCTATCTTGCCCATCACCAAAAACCTATCTGGAATTATTTTTAATATTTCATCTTGTTTCGACAGGAATAAAGACAGTTGATTGATTGGCGACATAAAAGGCTGGCTTCCGATAACACATAATTGAGGAAAGTTCTCCCTTAATCCGGCGATAAGGCCCTTTTCAAAATCTTGAAACTCAGACCAATTAATAAAGCATTTTATTTTAACCTGATTCTCTTTTAATCTTCTCCCAAAACTAAAGTACAAATGGGCATTTAAATATCCGTCGCTAGAAATATTACGAGCGATGTCTTCTCTGCATAATTTTGTAAAATCAACTGAGCCAACATACAAATTAACTTTCTTTAAGAGCAATACTTTTACAACCGGAACCAACAAAGACAAATAGTCATTAATCCTTAAAAATTCCTCGATAAAAATAATTTGTTTCTTGCTTTGTTTAGCGCTGCGGTATAAATCAAAATACTTCCGGGTGTTAACAACTATCGGCAAAAAGGCCGGGCACTTCCCCTGCTCCTTCAAATAATCATATAATCCGGGAAAATAATGATTTTCCAATACATCATCATTACCTTCGCCTAATTTTGCTATGATGTAATTACGGATTAAATATAAATTATCGCAATTAGCATTGCTCAAAGATCTATCTTTAAGTATCAATTTCGCGCAAAAATACCTACTTAGCGCATCATAATAAAACAATATCATTTTGGCTAAAGAAAAGATTATCCGTTTCAAACTATAAACCACATTTAATAATTTATTAAACCTGGGATAAATAGCTTGATCCCCAAGATTTGCTTTTATAATATCCGCTAAAGCCGGTGAATCAACAATTATCAAATCCAAGTCTTTTGTTTCCATTATTTTCTTTACTGCGAAGAAATAACAAACGTTTAAATACAAATCGCTCAAATATGGATTCTTTACCGCCGGAGCCGAAAATAGCCATTCTTTTTGGGGCAGACCTGTTAAAGACAACTTATCAATCGCACTAACAAATTCATTGCGGATATTATCACTAACTAGGTACATTTCCCGAGAGCAGCCTACCTCTTCGGAGGAATCTCCTAATACTTGCCGGAAATTTATTGTTTTGGCATAATTTTGCCCCAGATATATCCATCTTTTTATTTGGTTATCTGCGATAGTCTTCTTTAGCAATATCTTAGGCAAACTAGACAATGTTATTATTGGTTTCAATTATCAAGCCCTCATATTCTTTTCAAAAACTTAATAAATATTTTGGCATCGTTAATTCCCCCAACACAAACCAGCATCCAATTTCTTAAATAACTTTCCTCAAATGGCCGGCGCACTAATATCTTCATCTTTTTTAATTCTCTTACAATATTTCGTCCTGCCAACTTCTTATCAAGTTTAACCATAACAAAGTTAGCATAAGAATCTTTTACCTCTAAACCTAATTTCTCAACTTCACTTGTAAGAAATTTCTTTGATTTTTTAATCGCTATTCTATTTTCTTCCAAAAGCTTCGGATTATCTAAAACCCATTCTGTTGCCTTAGCCGATAAACTCGCAATTTCATGCATCGGACGAACCCGTGAAATATATTCGATAAATTCCGCATTTCCGATTAGAAATCCTACCCTTAAACCCGCTAAACCATGCAGTTTAGAAAATGTCTGCGATATAACAAGATTCGGATATTTATTTATTAGCTTCACTGTTTTGCTTTTTCTCTCTGACAAGTAAATATAAGCTTCATCGAGCAATAAAATAACATTACGCGATAGTAACTTCTTGGCGCAGTTTTCAATTTCTTTTAAAGAAGGCTTTGTTCCCACAAATCCGTTTGGATTCTCGAGGATAAACAGCTTTGTTTTCTTATTTACAGCAGCCAACATTCCCTCAAAGTCAACTTGCCAATTA
>JAKLDK010000046.1 GCA_022703565.1 Candidatus Omnitrophota bacterium | reverse complement strand
TCAATGATTCGGCTAGTGTATAAAAGTAAGAGGACGAAGAATAAACCAATTAGATAACCTAACACCGTATAATTTTTAGCTGATTTAAACCCTAAAAAATTAATGGTAAAACTAAAAAATGTTGATGCCATCAATATGAGCCCTAAAAATCCTAACTTAAACCAAGTTAAAGCAGAACCTGCGATATTAGTTTCATATGCTTTGGAATAGCAAAAAAGCCACATAGACGCACTTAAACAAACCAAAGCAAAAGAGATATTAACACTGGATTTCCTATTCTTCAATATTACAAAAAGAAGTAAAGAAAATAGCAAAATTGAAGTTAGAAAAGTTGAGACACTTAACAGAGATAAAATCATAATATTTTTCTTTTTATTATTCCTTTAATTCGCTCAAAATCATTTTCGTTGTAAATATACCCAGAGCACATATAGGCAGAGAAATCAAAACCGTATTTTAATCCTAAAGAATAAATTTCATCAATCTTATTCGTAGTAATCAATCCTCTTCCGCTGGAATAATTCTCGAATCTTTTTTCAGCGCCAAGAATAATAGATTCAGCCAAGCAACCATATATATATTTGTTCGGAAAAAGAACCGCCCATTTCCTGTTATTAACATCAGCCAAGAAACTATGGGATGCGTTCCCTCCCTCGTAGACAATCACATCATTTCTATGTTTTAATATTTCACTAGAAATCGAAGATGGAACTGAAATATCACAAATTATACTACCGGGGCGAATATCTTCTTGCTTTAGTATCGGGTATATTGAGCTTGTAGCGCATATTATTACATTTGCTTTTGCAACAGCTTTAGATGGATCTCTCTCAATCGATATTTTGTTCATATATTTTTTAAAATCAGGATTATTATCTATTAGTGACGCTGCGCTCCTTGAGCATAAAATCAACCGCCCGACATGTTTTATAAAGTATTTTGCACATGCGCTTCCGATATCTCCCGTTGCACCAATTATTCCTAACGATAGTTTGCTTATATCTAAACCCAATTTATCGACCAATTTAAGAATTGAATGAATACAAACGGCAGATGTATATGTATTCCCCGTAGTAATTGGAACACTAATCTTTCCTTCCAGATCTTTCCCCTGTCCAGTTGAAATAGATGTAAATGCCCCTAATGTTACCAGCGCAATATCTTCTTTTTCAGCCCGTTTTATTATTCTAATAATTCGTCTATTAATATAATCTTTCGGTAAAGATAAAAAATGTTCTGGGATTAAAGGAAGAAAATAAAAATTAACATTAACTCTTGCCAGTGTGTTATTTACAATAAAATCAATTGATAAATATTTAAATGAAGGGGCATTTTTCAAGAAAGATTTACTAGTTAACAAAGATTCTCTGTTAAATATCCTTCTGAACCAAGGATATAAAGAGGCTATAGCATCATATGTAGCATAATTATTTGTAGGATGAAAAATCATTCCGATTTTAGGCATTAATTATCCCTTATGATAGCTTCTGCTGTCAATTTTCCCAAATTCATAACAGATGGAACGCCGAAACCTCTTAAAGCCCAATGGCTTGATATGTATAACCCTTCTACGCTTAACAATTTACGTATTATCTTATAATTATTAAAACACTTGCAGCTTGAATCCCAACCATAAATTGCACCTTTATAATTTGAAGTATATTTTAATATATCTAAAGGAGATGAAACAATTCGTAAAGATATATTATTTCTAAAATTCTTCAAAACCTTACTTGCCTTATCAATCAAATCTTCGGCGAGATCATTTGAACTTCTTTCCCAATATTCTTTATCCATAAAGGGAGCATTTATAAAAAGGCTTGCGTTATTGTTTAATTTTCCATATTTAATATCTCTAAAATAACCTACCACATAGTTATTTTGATGAACCATGTCTCCTTCGCACATTCTTTCATACATTTTATCCAAGTCATAATCTTGAATTATCCACACGTTTCTATTGTGCTTCTCTTCAAGTTTAGTTTCAGCGTTAAGTCCCAAATAAACAGTAAAAGCAGACAACGAAGGATTTAAATTACTAATAGTTTCATCAATTAAATTAATATTGTTTTTCCCGTTAGCAGAAAGCTTGATTATTTCAACCATACTCCCATTCATAACGACCTTACTACCCAGCTTCATTCCGCAATTATTAAAGATAACACCTCTGACCCTGTTATTTTCTAAGTATAAACTTTTAACTTCTTCCGAGAGCACAATTTGAAACCAAATTCTTTTGCCTTCTTGTAAATACTGTTAGAAAACTCCTGAAAAGAACCTGCATGATAATATCCTCCGTCAAAAATAAATTCCCTCAGCAATATTATTGCCATGCTCGCATCTATAATGGATGGGGGCAACCCTGCATTTCCAAGAATTGGCAAAGACAATATTGCTTTGATTCTTTCGGACTCAAAAAATTCATCCAATACAATTTTAAACGATAAACCTCTATACTTCTTTAACAAATCTATAAAAGTTAACCCGTTAATAAAATCAACAAATCTGCCAACATTTGCACTCTCACACTTAAATGCCTTTGACAACTGCTTCTGAACATGATATTGTCCGTCTCCAAAGAACACTTCACAATCTTTTGCTACAATTAAATCTGAAGGGCTATATCTTTTAATTTTCATATCTTCTTCTATCGATAGTTCTCGCAATATTTCACCAACAAAACCATTTTTCCTACAACTTCCAATAGAATGCACACATGCATCAAACTTGTATCCATTCCTCTCAAATGAAGTGCAGCATCCTCCGACATGATCATTTTTCTCAACAATCAAAACCTTTTTCCCTGCTTTTGCTAAGTAGCAACCGCATACTAAGCCACCTATGCCAGCACCGATGATAATTACATCATACTCATCTTTCTTCATAATCTTACCCTCGGCAAAGTGATTTGAAACGTCGTTCCCTTGTCTAATTCACTTGTGGCGTCGATTGTACCGCCATGAAGATTAATTATTTCCTGTGTTATTACCATCCCTAAACCGATTCCTTCTTTCTTCGTCGTCATAAACGGCGTAAAAAGTTTGGATAACGTTTCTTTGGACATACCGGTGCCGTTGTCGCTTATAATAACTAAGAAGTGATCAGTGGTCAGTGGTCCCTGCCTCGCCGGCAGGCGGGAGTGGTCAGCAAACTTTTTCTGATCACTGAACACTGAAGACTGGCCACTTTTAATTTCTACCTTTATTTCCCCTTCTTCCCCAACCGCCTGAAGGGCATTTAAAAACAAATTCAAAAACACCTGCTTCATCTGCTCTTTGTCTATTTTAGCCGTCATCTCATTTTGCGCAAAACTTTTAATAACATTTATTTTCTTCAATTTAAAATGCTCATCCAAAAGTTCAAGCGTCTCAATTATAAGAGCGCATATATCCGCATCTTCTAGCCTTAAAGCCTTTGGCTTGGCCAAATCAAGAAGGTTATTAACAACCTTTTCAATCCGCTCCAATTCACTGGGGATAATCTTTTCGAATTCTTGATAAAATTCATTATCCTGCCTTTTTTGCGGTAGATAATGCAAAAACGTTTTAATGGATGTTAAAGGATTTCTTATTTCGTGCGCAACCGAGCTCGCCAGCTGCCCCACATAAGCCAGCTTTTCTTTTTGATAAAGTTCCTGTTTTAATTTTTGGGTTTCCAATTCCAAACTTTCCAAAGTGCCGTGGAAAAATCTTTTATCAAGAAATTGCTGAATAAAATTGCGTAATGGATTAAACGCAATCGCAATCAAGAAAACCGCAGTTAAATTAATAAAAAACGACTGATAACCGACGATATTCTGGAATATCCTCCCGATAAATATAACAAAAATCAAATAAAGCCCGGTTACCGTCGTAACCAAAGCCGAATAAACAAGGCCTTTCTGGATGACGATATTGATATCCATAAGCTTATGTTTAAACACAGCATAAGTAATAATTACACAGTACAATGGAATAAGAATATTCCCATATGGCATAATGTCTATTCCAAAAATTGGCAAATTCACAGATGTCCCCCCAACAAAACCTATTAAATAACCAAAAAACATATATTTTCTATGCAGCCGCTTATTATCATTATTACGAGTGTAATCCATTATTAACTCGAAAAAACTTGCGATTACAACAACTGACCAAAATATAAATGATATTGAGAACATTAAGTTTGACTGGGAATAGTAAACTCCATAAAAAATTCTCAACTTATTGACAAAAACATCCGTTGTAAGGTAGAAGAATACATACAAAAGCGCTACCGCATAAAAGATGCGAAGTAAATTTGAGCGGTGTATATTGCAAAAAATTATAACCATATGATAAAAGGTTACAGCAATTATCATTCCTGCAGATATACTAAATTTCCAAGCTATAATTGCAGTTTCTTCCGATTGTGCTATGCCTACAAAAAAACAAGCTAATCCCCACCATGCACAAACAGCATGAAAAATAGCTAACATCTTATGAAGCTTCTGTTTGCTAAAATATAGTGTAAAAAACACCATTACAAAACAGAATATGAAACAAATTAAGTTTGATAATACAAATATATTTCTAGGTTCCATATTGCTTCAATCTAATAATCATGAATGTACGCTGCATGTGTCACTCATTAGTTCAATTATTATTATGGTTTAAAAGCTTTTAAAACAACGCACGCATTATTACCGCCAAATGCGCTGGAATTATTTAGGGCTACTTTAACATCTTTCTTTCGCGATTTATTGGGAACGCAATCAATATCGCATTCCTCGTCTTTTGTTTCGTAATTTATCGTCGGGGGAATTACTCCCTCATTAATTGCTAGCGCGCAGGCAATTGATTCCAAGGCTGACGCCGCTCCCATCGTGTGGCCGAGCATTGACTTTATGGAGGAAATGGGGATATTATAGTGGTCAGTTTTCAGTGAACAGTGTTCAGCAAGCTTTTTCTTACCACTGGGCACTGACCGCTGATCACTTGTTTCTTTCTGACCACTGACCACTGACCACTGACCACTTAATATATTTTTAATAGCCAAACATTCTGAGCGGTCATTCTCAACCGTGCCGGTTCCGTGCGCGTTTATATAGTCAATTTCGCTTACACTTATTTTAGAATTAACTATTGCCTTCCTTATAGCTTTTTCGATTCCCTCGCTCGTCGGATTAACCATATGCGTAGCATCGCTCGATAATCCGTAGCCTAAGACCTCAGCATAAATATGCGCTTTTCTTTTTAAGGCGTTTTCTAAACTCTCCATTACGACCATGCCGGAGCCTTCGCCTAACATCATTCCTTTACGGTTTTTGTCAAACGGACGGCATTTATCAATTGACATGGCAAAAAGCCGGGCGAATCCGGTAAAAGCTATTCGGGAAAGAGCGTCCGCGCCTCCGGCTAAAATATAATCACATTTTTGAGTGCGGATTAAATCATATCCGTAACAAATCGCATTATTACCTGCGGCGCAGGCATTGCCAAAAACCATATTGACATTGCGTAATTTAAATTCCAATCCGACATTAGCTGAAATTGAATTGGCGGGATACGTATAAGATGAGATTAGGTCATAATTAATTTTTTCGCTTTTTTTAAAACTTTCCTTATCTGATTCCTCCATAATCTGCGGCTCACCCATAGTCGTCCCGATAAATACGCCGGTATTCTGGGACACGACACTATCATGTCCCCTTGTCCGCAATCCGGCATCATTAAGCGCGAGTTTGCTTGCGGCAATTGCCATTTGAGAGGCGCGGCCCATTTGATTTACTTTACGCTTGTTGATGTAGCGTTCGGGGTGAAAGTTTTTAACCTCCCCGCCGAAATGACGGTCGTATTTTGAGGTGTCAAAGCTCTCGATTTTAGAAATTCCGCTCTTTCCCGAAATCAGATTTTTCCAAAATTCCTCCCAGCCTATGCCTAAGGATGACACAACCCCAAGCCCGGTAATAACAACGCGGGATTTATTATTTTTTAATTGCATAAAAAACCTTAACTTCCGCTATCTTATTTTTTTCTGCGGAAACTCCTACTTCAACAAAACCTTGCTTTTCCATCATTTTAAAATTTTTAATCTTTAAAATAAGACTGTCACCGATTTGTGCGCGCTCGAAAAACTCGGCTTCGGTTTTGGCAATAAAATAAATGGGACACGATACTTTCGTGTCCCCTATGGTGTCCCCACCTGATAATTTGCCGAATGCCAGCGCGGTTTGAGCGGCAGCTTCGATAATAAGCGTTTCGGGGAAATACTGATCACTGGATACTGAACACTGTCCACTTTTATTATTATTCCCGAAATACCATTCATTTGCTGTAATATTCTTGACTGCAGTCAAATATTTTCCCTTCTCAAATTCGATGATCTTGTCAATCATCAGAAATGGATAAACTTGCGGCAATATTTTCGCTAAATCAAACATATTACAGTTCTCAGTGGTCAGTTGTCAGTGGTCAGTTGTCAGTGTTCAGTACTCAGTTATCATATTTCCTTCCCCCTCGTGGGGAAGGTTAGGTAGGGGGATTCTAATCATTAATTCACCCTTCCCTAGCCCTTCCCATCCAAGGGAAGGGAAATTATTTTAATATTAATATTATATGAACCATTCTCGTCTACTACAAGGGAATTGATGGGAATTTTAGGAGACAGTGGTCAGTGCTCAATTAAAGAATATTAGTCATTGCGAGGAGTGAGCGTTAGCGAAACGACGCGGCAATCTCAAAAAAGTGATTAGATTGCTTCAAAAAAAACGCTCGCAATAACGGTATTTGAGAATACGATTCTCCTTGTGTTACCAAAGAGCTATATTTCCTTTTTCTGATCACTGATCACTGACCACTGATCACTTAATTAAAACGGTAGCCCTTCAATATCTTCCGGCTTTTCGATATTGTAGACTTTGAGGTCTTTGTTGATTTTACGGATAAGCCCTTTTAATACGCTTCCCGGCCCGATCTCGATAAAATCTTTGACGCCTTGTGAAACAGCGTATTCGACGCTGTTAACGAATTGTACCGACGATGTAATTTGCTTTTCAAGCTCGAGGGGAAAATCATTCGGCTCGATTTTAGGACGGGCGTCCGTATTACCAATCATCGGAATCATGACTTTGTTGAATTTAACCTTCTTTAATTCTTCCTTAAACTTCAAAGCGGCATTATTCATCAAACTCGAGTGAAAACCACCGGCGACATCCAAAGGAATAACGCGTTTGGCGCCTTGCGCTGCAATTTCCTTACTCGCTATAGCAACTTTATCAGCTAATCCGGTAATAACAATTTGATCCGGCGCGTTAAAATTAGCGACTTCACAGCCTGTTTTCTCGCAAATAGCAACCAATTTATCTTTTTCAAACCCGATAACCGCCGCCATTGCGCCTTTATTTTCACTGCAAGCCTGGTCCATAAAAAATGCCCGGCGCTCAATTAATTTTAACGTCTCGGCAAATGACAAGGCTCCGCTCGCGCAAAGCGCTCCATATTCGCCCAAACTTAAACCAAAAGTAAATTTAGCGTTGATATTTCGAAATTTCGGATGTTTCTTAAAAGCCTCGTAAGCAACGATTGAAGTGGTAAAAATCGCCGGCTGGCAAAATTGCGTCGAAGTTAATATTTCCTGCGGGCCGTAGAAAACAGCCTCGAGTAATCCGGTTATAAAATTATTCGCGCTGTCATAAGTTTCTTTGGATTGGGGATATTTATCGTAAAACCCTTTCCCCATCCCGACAAATTGCGCCCCCTGCCCGGGGAAAATAAAAGCGACGGAAATCATATTCATAGAAAAATCCTTTCAAATTAGTGGTCAGTGGCCACTATCTCACCATCTAATCAAACTCGCTCCGACGACAAGCCCGCCGCCGAAGGCAACAATCACAAAATAATCGCCTTTTTTAATTCTTCCTTCTTTAACCGCCTCATACAACGCAATCGCGCATGATGCCGCCGACATATTTCCGTATTTATCGATATTGATAAAGAATTTTTCTTTGGGGATTTTGCTTTTCTTGGCAACAGCAGAAATAATCCGGTCATTGGCCTGGTGGGGAACTACGCAAACTACATCATCTATTTTTACTTTAGCCTTTTCGCAAACAATCTCAACCGCTTCGCTCATCGAATTAACCGCAACCTTAAAAAGTTCCTGCCCCATCATCTGCGCGTAAGGAATTTTCATTTCCTTAACTTTTTGGTTCAAAGGCTCGCGCTCCTCGGAAATTATCTGCATATATTCGCCGAATTCTCCGTAGGAATGTAAATAATCAGAATAAATTTTATGATCTCCTCGTGCCGGAGCCAATATTGCCGCGCCCGCTCCGTCGCCGAATAAAACACAAGTGCTCCTATCATTCCAATCGATTAAATTTGTAAATTTATCCGCGCCGATAACAAGCGCATTTTTATACATCCCGCTTAATAAATATTGCCGTGCGGTTGTAAGAGCAAACAAAAATCCCGAACAGGCCGCCGATACATCAAAGCAAGTAGCTTTTTTGGCATGCAATTCTTTTTGCACCCAGCAGGCAACAGATGGGAAATTGCTATCAGGGGTCGTTGTTCCGACGACAATAAGCTCGATATCATGAGCGTCGATTCCGGAGTCCTTAAGCGCTTCTTTGGCCGCCTTGGAAGCCATCAAAGAAGTTTTTTCGTCTTTTTCGGCAATACGGCGCTCTTTTATTCCGGTACGCGTCGTTATCCACTCATCCGTTGTTTCGACCATTTTTTCTAAATCGCTATTGGTTAATTTGCGTTTCGGCAAATAATGCCCGAGCGATATAATTCCAATATTTTGCACTTTATATCCTTTCACCAATCATAACTTACCACTTACCACTTATCACTTATTGCTTATTATTTCTTAATTTCCTTCTCCATAACCTCAATAATATTATGCTCAATTTCTTTTATAGTCGCGCGGATAGCATTCTTGATCGCTTTCGGAGATGACCTTCCGTGGCTAATCATAACTAAGCCATTCACGCCAAGAAGAGGCGCTCCGCCGTATTCGCTGTAATCAGCCACTTTCTTAACCCTATTTAACGTCGGAAGCATAAATGTTACACCCAAAATTGCCATTGGGCTTTTCTTGATTTCTCTTTTCAAAAGCTTTGACATTGATTCCATCAAACCTTCGGAAACCTTAATAACAATATTACCGACAAACCCGTCGGAAATTATACAATCGGCCTTGCCGGTAAAAACTTCGTTGGCTTCAACGTTACCGGTAAAATTCTCAATCTTTTCCTCCATCAGCTTAAAGGCATCCTTAGCAAAACCACCGCCTTTTGATGATTCCTCCCCGATATTCAAAAGCCCGACAGAAGGATTCGAAACACCTAAAACCTCACGGACATAAACCTTCGCCATTAAACCCGATTGCAGCAAATGCTCCGGCTTAGGCTCGGTATTTGCTCCGACGTCAATTAAGAATGAAAAACCTTTAAGTGTGGGGTAAACAATGCCGATTGCCGGGCGCTCAACTCCGGGCATCATTCCCAAAAGAAGAGTTGATGCCGCAACCATCGCTCCGGTATTTCCGGCAGAAATAAAAGCATCGGCTTTTTTATTTTTGATTAAATTTGTACCAACGGTAATCGAGGAATCTCTTTTTTTGCGGACCGGCGTTATGGCCGCATCGTGCATATCAACAACTTCGGAGGCATGGACTATTTCTAAACGTTCTTTGGGATATTCATATTTGGCGAGCTCTTCTTTTATTCTGTCTTCAATTCCGACCAAAATAATATCAACATCAAATTCTTTCAAAGCTAAAATTACACCTTCAATTACGGCCTGCGGCGCGTAATCACCACCCATCGCATCGACGACAATTTTCAATTTCGAGCTCCTTTTTAATAGTGATCAGTGGTCAGTGATCAGTGGTCGGCTATCGGTGGCTAAAAAATAATGATGTTATAAACGCCGGCTTAAAGAAAAAATCATTTTACCGATCTCGTCACAAATCCCTAGCAATCTAACATAATCACTGTCAGAAAGATAAAACAAATCTTTCGATAAAATTAAATAATACTTTGTTTCTTCCAAAGAACCCCGAGCAATGCTTAAGAATCTCTTGAAATCACTCGTACTTTTCATATAACCTTCAACAATATTTGCACAAATTGATACCGCCGACCTTCTTACCTGGCTAATCAAGCCAAATTTTTCATCTTCAGGAAAAGTTTTGGTCATCTTATAAACCTCTAATGATAACTTGTGTGCTTTTCCCCAAACTTTTAAATCTTTAAAACTATTTATGTACATATTTCCCCCTTTAACTGGGGGATTTTTATTTTATCTGATCACTGACCACTGGCCACTGACCACTTCCTTACTTCTTCTCCGTCTTTTTCTCTTCCTTCTCGACCACAATTACGGGTTTGCCTTTATAAAAACCGCAGAATGGGCAGACACGATGAGGTAAAATTGATTTTTTGCAATTTGAACATACACCTAGGCTAGCTACGCTAGCTTTATAATGTGTTCTGCGCTTTCTTTGCCTTTGGCGCGAATGTTGACGTTTTGGATTTGGCATTCATTGCTCCTTTTAGTTAGTCACCAGTCACATGTATATTCTTGATTGTCACAGGTCGCATACCAGAAGCTTGTGACTTGTGACATGTGGCTTGTGGCCTTCATTTGCACTTACATTTTTCTATATTTAAATTAACTCCGCAACCTAAGCAGAGCCCTTTACAACTTTCCTTACACAATAATCTTTCCGGCAACCCCAAAATAATTTCTTGACGGAGGTCTTCGTCCATTTCAACTATTTCAGTATTCTTGTTTACCGGGAAATCAATCGCGAAATCTTCGCTATAGTCCTCTTTAACATCTTCGAGACAACGATAACATGGGGTCGATAATACTCCCTTGGCATTAATCTGAGCAATAATTGCGCCTTCAGTCTTTTCAATATGAGCCGATAATTTTATAGTACCCAAAAACTTAACATCGTCATTGTCGCTATTTACGAAAGAGTCTTCTTTATCTTCATCGATCTCCAAGCCTTCAACTGGAATCGTCTTAACTTTAACTTGCATTAGCTTCTTTGTTTTCTTTCTTAAAAATAAAGCCTGTTATATTATAAAAAAAATTCCAATTTATTCTTTTATTATCCATTTTTTCGCTTACCACTTATTATTTCTTCAACTTTTCTTTCAATTTCTTTTCGACGAAATCCGGGACAAATGTACTTAAATCCGCCCCTAATTTTCCCGCTTCTTTAATTAGCCCGGCCGACACAAAAGAATGTCCCTCGGAAGGCATTAAGAAAAGAGTTTCGATATCATTATCTAAACGGCGGTTGGTTAAAGCCATTTGAAGCTCATACTCAAAGTCCGAAATAACCCTTAAGCCCCGTATTAAAATTCGGATATTTTTATTCTTCGCGTAATCAATAACTAGCCCGTCAAATGTTTCCACAATGACATTATTTAAACCCTTAGTCGCTTTTTTGAGCATTTCCAAGCGCTCTTTAGTCGAAAATAAAGCCTGTTTTCGGGTATTAATCGCAACCGCAACATAAACTTTGTCAAATATCCGTGCCGCTCTTTTAATTATATCTAGATGCCCATAAGTAACAGGGTCAAAACTTCCGGGATAAATCGCCTTACTATACATTTTTTATATCCTTATAAATACTAATAATATTAAGGCCGTATTGCTTCTCTTTAACCAAGCTTAAATTTCCTTCGTTTTCGGGTAATTTTTCTTTTCTCTCGTGCTGAATAATTAATAGCGAATTGGGGTGTAATATATCATAGCCCCCTACTTGTTTCAAGGTTTTTTTTGCCAACTCTCGCCCAAAAGGCGGGTCAGCAAAAATAATATCAAACTTCTTTTTATCTAAAGCAAATTCTTTAATTGAGGCAAAAGCATCAACCTCCAAAATCTCATATTTTCTGGGGTCAACTTCCATAATACGCAAGTTTTCGCGGATAACCAGAAATGCTTTAGGGTCTTTTTCGACAAAAGTGACCATTTTTGCGTTATTAGAAATAGCCTCAATCCCGACCGCCCCACTTCCGGCAAATAATTCCAGCATAGAAAGGCCTTCCCAATCCTGTCCCAGGGTATCAAAAATAGCTTTCCTGACCAAATTAGAAGTTGGCCGAATATCCTTGGGCATATAAATATTTCGGTTTTTAAGTTTTCCGGTAATTATTTTCATATATTCTCCTTAAAAAATAGGGACAGGCACCATTTAAATGGGGACAGTCGTGTGCCCCTATTTTCCCATTTTTTACTGAACACTGACCACTGACAACTGACAACTGACCACTTTCTTATCACTTGCCGCTTATAACTTCTTCATCCCGCCTGGACCATTTCCAAATAGGTCGGGTACCTTCTTTTTATAACTTCTTTTATGTGCTTATTTTCAGAATGTTCCAATTTAGAATCTAAGGCAATCAATTCCAAGGCTTCTTTACGCGCGCTTTCCAATGCTTCCAACTGGTTGAAAGGATTAACAACCTTTAATTCATTAAGCCCGTGCTGATGCCGCCCGAAAAATTGCCCGGGCCCGCGAATTTCCAAATCTTTTTGCGCAATCTCAAAACCATTATTCGTCGACAAAATCGCCTTTAAACGCAGCTGCGATTCTTGGCTCGTCGGGTCAGCAATAAGCAAACAAAGAGAATCTTCTTTTCCCCGTCCGATACGTCCTCTTAACTGATGCAGCGTTGATAAGCCAAAACGTTCTGCATGCTCAACAACCATAACAGTCGCGTTACTGACATCAATTCCGACCTCGAGGACTGTCGTTGCGACCAGAATATTAATCTTTTGATTTTTAAAGTCCAGCATTATTTTTTCCGCTTCTTTGCGGTTCATCTGCCCGTGCACAAGCCCGACGTTAAATTGCTTAAAAATATCATTCTTGAAGTTTTTATACATATC
>JAKLDK010000045.1 GCA_022703565.1 Candidatus Omnitrophota bacterium | reverse complement strand
GCCGGGCTCGTGCAATTCTATCGAGGGGCTGATAACGATTGTCGCGCGTAAGAGCTCTCTAATCCGCGATTTTAGTTTTTCTAAATCTGATAAATCGCCTGCGAATAATTTTGAATATATCTCTACTTTGATGATAAGTTTATCCAGCGCTCCGTCTTTAACCAGGCAAATTTGATAATTGTTCCCGACCTCCGGTATTTGCATAATTACCTGCTCAATTTGTGACGGGAAGACATTGGCACCGTTAATAATTAACATGTCATCTGTACGGCCGGTAATTCTCGATATCCGGCGATGTGTCCGTCCGCAGGGGCAAATCCCTGGCATTACTTTTGTTAAGTCGCGGGTGCGGTAGCGGATAATGGGAGTTGCTTCACGCCTTAGCGTCGTTAATACCAGCTCTCCCTCTTCACCGTCTGCCAGGCTTTTTCCTGTTTTGGGGTCAATAACCTCCATAATAAAGTTATCTTCCCATAAATGCATTTCTTTTTTATAGACGCATTCAAAAGCGACTCCGGGCCCGTTCATTTCGCTTAATCCGTATGAGTTGTAAACATCAATTTTAAAAGCTTCCTGTATTTTAAGGCGGGTATTCTCCGAATAAGGTTCGCCTCCTAGAAAAGCTTTCTTGAGCAATAATTCCTCTAAAGAATATCCGGATTCTTTAATTTTATCTGTTAAGTGAAACATGTAGCTTGGTGTCGCGTGGACAACCGTTGTCCTGAAATCTTTCATTAATTGCAATTGCCTTAAAGTATTTCCCGATGATGACGGGATAACAAGCGTGCCTAATTTCTCCGCCCCGTAATGAAAGCCAAGCCCGCCGGTAAACATTCCGTAAGTCATCATATTCTGGAAAACATCTTCATTAGTTACACCGCAAGCCATCATTGAACGAGCAATAAGTTCGGTCCAGCGGTCCAAGTCTTGCTGGGTATGGTAAATTACCGTCGGAATACCCGTTGTTCCGCTTGAGGTGTGAATCCTGACGACATTTTTCATATCTGTTGATAAAAGGCCCTTCGGATAACAATCTCTTAAATCGTCTTTGTTGGTAAATGGGATTTTATTTAAATCTTTTAGGGATTTTATATCATTGGCGCTTTTAATCCCGTTTTTGTTAAGGCGGGTTTGATAGAATGATGTCTTAAGCGCGGAATCAACAGTTTTCTTAAGGCAATCCAATTGAAATCTTTCCAGCTTTTCACGTTCGATACACTCAATTTCTTTGTTTAGAAACAATGGTTTTATCGGTGTCATAAGTTTTGGATATCCTTTTTACCGACGACTCTTATATTGTTTTTGGTTAAAATGTCGATGGCTTTATCCGGGTTATCAAAGCGGAAAACTAAAATCGCTTTATCGGCTGATTTCTCCACAAAAGCATACATATATTCAATATTAACGTTGTTTTCAATCAATACTTTTAATACGGCCGATAAGCCACCGGGAGTGTCTTCCACTTCAACGGCAACAATTTCGGTTATTGAAGCGACGAGCCCGTTGATTTTTAAAACTTTTATGGCCTCTTCGGGTTTATTTACAATCATCCGAAGCACGCCAAAGTCTTCGTTTTCGGCGATGGTTAAGGCCTTAATATCAATTTTGGCATCACCTAAAATCTTAGCGGCATCATAAAGACGTCCTTTTTTATTTTCTAAGAAAACCGAGACTTGAGTAACTTTCATGTTTATTCTCCTTTATAGCGCTCTTTTGTCAATTACGCGTTTGGCTTTGCCTTCACTGCGTTCAATTGATTTTGGCTCAACCAAACGCACCTTGACGCCGATACTTAATATTGATTCAATTTCTTTAGCGATTTTTTCTTCGAAATGTTTTAATTGCTTAAGTTCATCAGAGAAAAACTTTTCATTTAATTCAACCAATACCTCGAGATTGTCCAAGCCGCCGTGTTCGCGGGTTACAATCAGTTGATAATGCGGTTCAGTACCTTCGATACTTAACAAAACTTCTTCAATTTGCGACGGGAAGACGTTAATCCCGCGCACGATAAACATATCATCCGTGCGGCCTAAAATTTTGCTAATGCGCGGAGAAGTCCGCCCGCAGCGGCATTTTTCGTAATTCATTGTGACAATATCACGGGTCCGGTAACGGATTAAAGGCATTCCGAGCTTGGTAATTGTCGTAATAACTAATTCACCCGGTTTCCCCAGTTCAGCGGGTTTATTGGTTTTAGGATCAATTACCTCCGGATAAAATACGTCGGATGAAATATGCAGCCCTTCTTTTTGTAAGCATTCGTTGGCAACGCCGGGACCGATAATTTCACTCAAGCCGTAAATATCAAGCGCGTCCATTTTCCATTTTGATTCAATTTCTTTACGCATTGCCTCGCTCCACGGTTCAGCGCCGAAAATTCCGATATCCCAGCTGATTTTCTTAGTGTCAATTCCCATTTCTTTTGCTGTTTCCGCCATGTATAAAGAATATGACGGAGTACAGGCTAAAATCCGGGGTTTAAAATCCTGTAATATTTTTAATTGCCTTTTAGTCTGTCCAGAAGAACAAGGGATAATTGTTAAACCTAATTTTAAACTGCCGTAATGAAGGCCAAGCCCACCGGTAAATAATCCGTAACCATAGGCAACCTGAATCATATCACCCGGAACTGCGCCTGAACAGCAAAGGCATCGGGCCACTACTTCCGACCAGAGGTCAATGTCTTCTTTGGAATATCCAACAACTGTCGGATTTCCGGTTGTACCGCTTGAGACATGGATTTCTCTTATATCTTTCAAGTTTTGCGATAAAACACCGAAAGGATAGTTGTCCCTTAGGTCATCTTTTATCGTAAAGGGAAGCTTTACTATATCATCTATTGATTTAATGTTTTTTGGTGTTACTCCGGAACTAGCGAACTTATTTTGGTAGAATTTCGAATTTTTATGGACATAATCTACTGTTTTGATTAATCTTTCGGACTGTATTGATGACAATCCTTTTTTATCCAGGCATTCCATTTTCTCATTAAAGATCATTTTATAGCTCCTTTTTCACGTCCCTTTAGGAAAAAGTTTTTGTTCTCTGCTTGGGAATATTTAAAAACTTTGTTTAAGGCTTCTAACCAATGTTTCTCGGCGATAGGTAAATAAGCCGAGACAACACCCAACATAAAAGTATTTACAAATATTTTTTGTTCTCCAACCACTTGTTTGGCTTGCGTGAGATAATTAAATAAATCAATCCCGCTTTTTTTAAGCTGAGGTTTAAGCCGCGGGTATTCCTCCTCGTGTAAGCAAACTAACATATCAACCTCAACCGGCAAAGGTGAAAATACTTCTTTGCCAAAACGGATGTAAGATTCAACCGAGCCGCCGCGTTGCGACATGCCGTGTACTTCGGTTTTCTTGACATGATAATTAGCATAAAGCGCGGCCCAGCTTAAGACTTCGGATGCGGTAACAACTCCTTGCCCGCCGTTACCGTAAAAGACTACTGAAATAGGATTGTTTGTTGTTCTGATTCCGGAATTCTTATTAGATTCTTCACTTTGTTTAGGGTGACGGGAATTATTTCTTTGGTTTTTCATTATGAATTTTTCTGTTTTTTAATTTTTTGTACCATTAAGATGCAAGGACGACGGGCAATTATGACTGATAATTTGTCTTCAGATAATCTTTTTCTTAAAGTTTCTTCTAGTAGCTCGACGTGGGTGGGATCGATAACATCAACATTATCTGCTCCCGCGACACGGCAGATATCCTCTATGACAAGGTTTTTGGTAATTTCCCCTTTTAGGGTGTATCCGGTCGCTGGATGAGGTTGTCCACCAGTCATGGCAGTTGTCCCGTTATCCAAAATTATTATGACACCTTTGGTTTTGTTATAAGCGGAGTTGATAAGACCGGTAATTCCGGAATGTACAAAAGTTGAATCGCCGATTACGCCGACAACTTTTTTCCCGTGGATTGTTTTGCTTAGGCCTTCCTGAAAAGTAATTCCGCTTCCCATGCAAAGGCAAGTATGCAAACTGCTAAAAGGCGGTAAAACCCCTAAGGTATAACAACCGATATCTCCGGAAACAATAACATCTAATTTCTTTAAGATATTAAATACTAACCTGTGTGGACAGCCCAAACATAACTGCGGCGGACGGCTAACAACTTTCTTTTCATTTTTCTTTTTGCCTGCAACTATATCGGGAATAAATTCCGGGCGTATTTCTCCGATGCAAAATGATAAGTCTTTCCCTTTTACTTTAAGCCCGAGTAATCGGCAATTATTCTCAATAAAGGGCTCCAATTCTTCTAAAACGATAACATTTTTAACTTGTTGGCAGAATTTCCTAGCTTTTTCCGCCGGAAACGGAAAACTAAACCCTAATTTTAAATAAGAAGCATTGGGATAAAATTCTTTAGCGTATAAATAGGTTACGCCGCTAGTAATGAAGCCTAATTTCTTATCATTAATTTCAATCTTATTGAGCGTACTTGTTTCTGTAACTTTTTTTAATTTTATCATCCTCTTTTCAAGCTCTTCATGTCGCATTAGGGCGAATTTTGGGATCATTACATATTTCTGCGGATTGACTTCAAAATTTCTTGCCTTGGCCTCAACCCTGTTTCCTAAAATAATATTTTCTTTGCTGTGGCAAATTCGGGTAGTCATCCTAAAAATTACCGGTGTGTCAAACTTTTCGCTTAATTCAAAGGCAAATTTAATCATTTCTTTTGCTTCTTTTGGAGATGTTGGTTCCAAAAGAGGCATTTTGGCAATTCGGGCGAATAAGCGGTTATCCTGTTCGTTTTGTGAGGAATGCATCCCCGGGTCATCGCAGGTTACAATAACAAATCCGGCGTTAATTCCGCTGTAGCTGGATGTCATAAAAGGGTCCATCGCGACATTTAATCCGACATGTTTTGATACAAAAATTGACCTTTTTCCACCGATTGCGGCGGCATAAGCGACTTCGAATGCAACTTTTTCATTTATTGACCATTGTGAATCAATTTCGTCAAATTGAGATAAGAATTGCAGGATTTCGGTTGAAGGAGTTCCGGGATATCCTGTGGCAAATTTTAGCCCGGCTTCATATGCGCCGGAAGCTAGAGCTTCATTGCCGGAATACAGAACAATTTTGCTGGATTTAGCCATAATACCTGTCTTCTGTTTATTTTGTTATAACTTCGTTAAATTAATCAAAAACACATTGAAAATGTGCCTAGCTGTTGCTATCTTATTAATATTATTAATAATGTTAAATATGATACCACAAAATAATTAATTTCAAACATTTTTTACCCATGCCCTTAACAAGCTCTTACCTTTGGGACGAAAGGAGAAAGAAATGGCAGTAATTTACTTGGTTTTGTTCTTGATTATGATGGTTATCATCGGTATCTGGGGAGCACGAAAAACCACAAGTATTAATGACTTTTTCTTAGGAAACCGGTCAATTGGCCCATGGATATCGGCTTTTGCTTACGGAACTACTTATTTCTCGGCTGTTATTTTTATCGGGTTTGCGGGAAAATTGGGATGGGAATTCGGGCTAAATGCTTTATGGGTTGCTGCAGGAAATACTTTTATCGGAGCTCTATTGGCGTGGATTGTATTAGGGAAACGCACGCGGACTATGACCAAGAATCTTGAGGTTATGACCATGCCGGAATTTTTGCAGGAACGTTATCAGGGCAAAACCCTTAAAATGTTTGCGGCGTTAATCATTTTCATTTTTCTTGTCCCTTATTCTGCGTCAGTTTTTAAAGGCTTAAGCTATTTATTTGAAGGATATTTTCATATTCCTTACGATACCGTTCTTTTATTAATGGTTATTATTACAGGTATTTATTTGATATTGGGCGGATATTTTGCCGTAACTTTGACTGATTTTATTCAAGGTATCCTCATGATTGGCGGTGTTTTGGCTATGGTTATTATTCTTATTGGAAAAGCTGGCTCGTCTGGAGATTTATTTGCTATGATGCGGCAGAAATATGTTGAGCATATTCCGTCGAATAAATTCCCCGGTTTTATTCAGGTTGCTTCCCTTGTTTTTATGACTTCTTTTGGGGTTTGGGGCCTGCCACAGATGGTGCAAAAATTTTATGCGATAAAGAATGAGAAAGTTATAAAAACAGCAACGATTGTTACGACTGTTTTTGCTTTGGTAATTACTTTTTCCGCTTATTTTGTTGGTGCGATGTCGCATCTGTTTTATGACGCTCCGCCGATGGTAGACGGTAAACCGGCGATAGATAGATTGATTCCGGACCTTTTAATTAATAATGTTCCGGATGGATTAATGGGATTAATTCTTCTTCTTGTTTTGTCAGCTTCAATGTCAACGCTCTCTTCCCTTATTATGGTTTCAGCCTCGGCAATTTCAATTGACTTGTACCAGGGCCATATAAATCCTAATGCTTCCAAAGAAAAAGCGCTTTTTATGATAAGGTTTTTATCGGCGGTATTCGTGGTGTTTTCTTATTTTATTGCCCGTAATCAAATCTCATTGATTGTGACTTTAATGTCGGTTTCCTGGGGAGTTGTGGCGGGTTCATTTATGGCGCCATATTTGTATGGGCTTTATTGGAAAAAAACAACACTGTGGGGTGCAAAGGCTGGAATGTTTACGGGTTTAATAATCGGTGTGGGTTTATTCTTATTGTGGGGCCCGAAGCAATCAACAATAGTTGCTTGCTTGGCGATGATAGTTCCGTTTATTGTTGTTCCGGTGGTTAGCTTGTTTACAAAAGCTCCATCAAAGGAATTGTTGGACAAAGCTTTTAAAGGGATTTAAGCCGAGATCCAAATTACATTTTCTAACAAGAAATTTGGGTTAAATGTTTTTATATGCGGGAAAGAAGTTTGTTGAGCCAAACAAATAGGGACAGGCATAATTTTAAAATTGGTGTCTGTCCCTATTTGTTTAATATATAAGTTATTCTACTGGTACAGGTGCTTCTTCTTGAGCGGGTACGCTGTTTAAATATGGGCCTAATTTTGCCCAAGTTTTTCTTCCGACTTTTCCATCAGCAACTAATCCGCTTTGTTCTTGAAATGATTTGATTGCCGCTTTTGATTTCGGGCCAATCTTTCCATCTACTGCTCCCTGATATACTCCGGCATTCTTCAGAGCTTGTTGAATCTGCTCATCGCTTGGAGTTTCCGGAATTTCGATTTCTTCAACCAGGGTTTCTTCTTGCATTGCGCTCTCTGCTGCTGTATTGGGCAATTCAGTTTGGTCTTCTGATGTAATCGCAATTTCGTTATTCATCATAACTTGTTCTGTAGGTACGGCAGTTGTTTTGTTCTGTTGATTACAACCCACAATTGTGATTACGGCGCAAATTGCCAGTAAAAAATGTATGGCTTTCATTCCTTCCTCCTTTTACAAGAAAGTATTGTAAGCCAA
This sequence comes from Candidatus Omnitrophota bacterium, assembly GCA_022703565.1. Classification (GTDB taxonomy): domain Bacteria; phylum Omnitrophota; class Gorgyraeia; order Zapsychrales; family Zapsychraceae; genus JADFZM01. The sequence goes on along the minus strand of JAKLDK010000045.1, from coordinate 5,662 downwards.
CATTTTTTAATATTCAAATTAATTATAGTATTTTTAATTTAATGAAAAAGAACAAAAAGGCTATTGATTTCATCGACGAAGATATCAATTATTTCTTTTTTAAGATGTCACGAATGTCGGTTAAAAGCAGCTCTTCTTTAGTCGGTTCCGGAGGAAGTGACGGTGCTTCGGCCTCTTTTTTCTTTAATGAGTTCATAAACTTAATCATCATGAATATTGCGAAGGCAACGATGACAAAATTCAAAACAGTATCTAAGAATGCGCCATAGTTTAATGTGACAGCTGGATTTGTTTCGGTTGCTTGTTTTAACGTTAAGGATAGTTTGCTAAAATTTACCCCGCTTAAAACAACTCCTAAAGGCGGCATAATTACATCTGATACGAGTGAGCTGATAATTTTTCCGAAAGCACCTCCAATAATAATACCGACTGCCATATCTACTACATTTCCGCGCATCGCAAATTTCTTAAATTCTTGTATTATCGTCATTTTTTTCCCTTTCTTGTAATGAAAAACCTGATGCCGGCCAAATATAAGCCGGCATCAGGTTTTAGTTGCTTTGATTAAAAGTGCTTGAAACAGTTTTCGATATGGTTTGTAGATAATTTCTTGGTAAATAAACTTGCTATTATTGCAACAGCAAATGAAATCGGCAATATTACAACTATCGCGTCAATTACTGTCCACGGGAATGAAGCCAATGTCGGTTTATCAAAAATAAATTTGCATAAGCCTAAGGCTTCTGATTCTTTTTGGTGGATAAATAAATACCAGAAAGCTGTCCCTAATAACCCGGTTAACATGCTCGCAATTGCTCCGGTTTTTGTCATTCCTTTCCAGAAAAGTGCGCCAAAGTAAGTCGGAAGGAACGTGTTGGCACAAAGCCCGAAAAATATTGCTGTTGCGATTGCGATAATGCTTCCCGGAAGTTTGTAGCCTAATATTACTGTAATTATAACCCCGGCTAATATCCCTAACCTAGTAACTCCGATTGTATGCTTAAAATTCTTTCCCTTGAAAATTATTTTTTCAAAAATGTCTCTTCCTAAAGCACTGCCCATTGTGTGAAATTGTGAGCTGGATGTTGACATCGCGGCCGCGAGCAAGGAAAGCATAAAAATATAAACGAACCAAACCGGCATCGAGCTATTTATATACATCGGGATTATTTTGTCGATATTGCCTCCGGCTGCGGTAAGCGCAACTTTGCCAAATTCGGGGTGATTAAAGAAATAAATGTTGGAAAGAGCTCCGACGACAAATGCGATACCTGTCATGGCCAGAATAAAGATTCCTCCAACCAAAACACCGCGGTTAATTTCTTTGTTGCTTTTGACTGTCATGAATCTTACTGATAATTGCGGTTGAGTTAAAACGCCAACGCCAACGCCTAAGACGATTGTCGAAAATAAATTCCACCAAAGCGCTGAACCAAGCTTGGGCATATGAGTCCATCCTAAGTGACCTTGACCAATTAATTTTTCCGGTACTTGTGGGGCTAGGGCGCCTAAGGCTTGGTGGGCATTAACTACTCCGCCTAGTTTCGTATAAGTAAATGCTAGCAAAAATATCATGCCAACAAACATAATGGCACCTTGTAAAGCATCGGTATACATAACGCCTTTAAGCCCTCCGGCCATAACATAACCGGCAATAATTAAGGTATATATTAGTAAGGCAACATTATAGTCTAAATGAGAAACAAAAGTTGTTTCGATAAAGCGTGCCGCACCGATTAAAACTGCCGAGGCATAAATTGGCATAAATAAGAAGATAACTATTCCGGCAAATCCTTGAATAAATGTTGAATCAAAGCGTTTGGATAGTAATTCAGGGAAAGTATGGGCGTCAAGATTGTGCCCCATTTTTCTAGTTCTTTTACCGAAAACAATGAAGGCTATAGCAATTCCAACAGCAATATTTAAGAATGTTAACCATAAAAGACCCATACCGAATAAAGCTGCTGCTCCGCCAAATCCAACAATGGCTGAAGTTGAAATAAATGTTGCTCCATAAGATAAGGCCATTACGACCGGATGAGTTGCACGCCCGGCAACAAGATAATCCAGGGTATTTTTTGTCTTTTTGTATCCCAAATATCCTAGAAATCCCACTATAAGCAAATATGCTATTATTGTTATTGATAAGGCAAAGATATTGTCCATCCCAACCTCCTTTTTGATTTCTTATGAATGTTTATTCTATGGTTTTTTCGTCTTCAACCCATTTTTTATCTTCCGGGTGAATAGTTTCTTCTCCTTTATTCCAATTGGCAATTCCATAAAAAACGCAAAAAAGAGCGCTAAAGATACACAACAAATAGGCTGACCATACTCCGGGATCCTCGATTCCTAAAACTGTCATAATCTACCTCCTTATTTGGTTTTTAAAGTCGAAACATTGTATCATTTTAACAGAGGATGTTCAAATTTTAATTTTTTTGATTAAATCTTGAATGTTTTTCTGAATTTTCTAATTATTCCTAAATTAACTATTTCTTATATTTGGTTTGCTATTGATTATATTTTGGTTTGAGAATGTTTTTTGTATGATTTCCCAGATCTCATCGGAATTATGGGTTTGCAGAATCTTTTCTCTCACTTCTTTTTGACTAAACTTTCTGGCAATAAGAGACAAGATTTGTACTTGGGTTTCAACTTCTTCTTTAAGGGTTAGTATAAGAAATATAAAATTTGTAGGCTTGCCATCAGGAGAATCCCATTCAATGCCGGTTAAAGACCGGCCGAATATAACAATTGGTTTTTTAAAATGCGGAATCCGGGCATGGGGAACGGCAATACCTTCTTCTAAAGCTGTTCCCATGTCATATTCTCTTTTCATTACATGGGCAAATAATTCTTCAGTTTCATAAGAGCCCTCTAGTTCACTGGCAGTTTTACATAAATGTTCAATAGCTTCTTCTTTGTTCTTGCTTTTTATATCAGCAATAATCCCGCGGCGGAAAAAGAATTCTAAGATACTAACTTCTTTTCTTGCTTTAAGTGCATAATTTAACCATGGCCCAAGGATAACCGAAGATGCGAGTGCGCTAAAAACAATTGCTACAAACATAGTCTCTGTTATAAGGCCGTTCTCAAAAGCTAAAAGTGCTATGACAACTTCCATTGTTCCGCCTGGGGTATGGGCTACTGCAACCGGAAGCCTATTGCATTTATTTAATTTTGTAAAAAACACTCCCCAATATGCTCCGAGAAATCTTCCGGCAATTCCTACTATGGTTATTAAAGATACTATAAGTAAATCGAAGTTTGCAAGGAAGTCTACTTTTAACCCGATATTGGCAAAGAATAATGGTACAAATAAGGCGTAAACCATTTGTGATATTGTATGGCGGGTTTTTTCAGAGAGTGCTTTGGCGCCTCCAGCCATAATGCCGGCAATAAAAAATCCGAACAATGCATGGATTCCGATTTTCTGGGTAATTGCGCCGCATAATACTCCTAAAACGGCGATGAATGTTAGCGACAGGCCCGATTGATCTAGTTGCTTCTCTTTTATTAGGGATATTATTTTGCTAGTAATCTTTCGCCCTATTGTCAAGCAGATTAGTGCGAAAACCAGCGTAATTGCTAGGACTGAAAATATTTTGAATGCGAATAATCCTGTTTCCAGGAATATAGTGAAAATGATTGTGAAAAGAAGCCAGCCGATTATATCATTGATGGATAATGCTGACATTATTAGAAATCCAAGGTCAGTTTTCAATATTTTTAAATCGTGAAGGGCCCTTGCGGCTATCGGCATTGCGCTTATTGTCATTATTGTTGAGATAAATAAAGCAAAAATAATCCTTTTTTCGGGGTTTACTAAATATTTATCGGGCAAGAATATGCAACATGTAAAAGCTATAATCATCGGAATGATGACATCCAGTATGGCCAGTTTTAAAGCATCATCTTTCTGCTTCCAGGCGCTGGTAAAGTCTATTTCAAGCCCGGTTACAAGCAGTAAAAATAAAATACCGATCCAGGAAACAGTTTCAAGCATATTTTGCTGAACAATATCAGCCGGAAATATGTATTGGTGTATTTGCGGGAAAAATCTTCCTAGTATTGTCGGTCCTAATAAAATCCCTACCAGGATTTCAGCGCTTAATGGCGGCTGTTTATATTTTTGAAAGAGTTCTCCTAGCCCACGGGCAAGTCCTAAGAGAAGGAATATTTGGACCAAAAATATATAAATATTATGTTCGCTTAAGAAGTTCATTAAACCCTTATTTTTTAAAGATAAAATATGCCGCTAATATTATGAAAACAAATCCAATTAAATAATTCCAGCGGAACTCTTCTTTCAAATAAAGGATAGAAAATATCGAGAATACGATTAGGGTAATTATTTCTTGGATAGTTTTTAATTGTGCAGCGGTAAACATCCCGTGTCCGTATCTATTAGCCGGGACCTGAAAGCAATATCCAAATAAAGCGATGAGCCAACTAATTAATATTACAATCCATAAAGGAGAGTTCTTAAATTTTAAGTGCCCGTACCAGGCAAAGGTCATGAAAATGTTGGAAATTGTTAATAAAATTATAGTCCGCACGTGTCTTCTCCCCTTTAAGATTAATAGATAAAATAAAGGCTTAAGGCCATAATGAATGCTCCGGAAACTATTCCGGAAATCGCAATGTGTTCGTTTTTACCTTCATAGCAAAGTGGCAATAATTCGTCAAAGCTGATAAAGACCATTATCCCGGCGACGAAAGCCAATAATAAGGATAAAAACTGAGTAGATAAAAAAGGAAATAGTATTAAAGCTCCGATTAATGCTCCGATTGGTTCGGTTATTCCAGATAGAAAAGATAACCAAAAAGCTTTTTTACGGCTCTTTGTAGCATAATAAATCGGCATTGATATTGCAATGCCTTCCGGGATGTTATGAATAGCTATAGCAAAGGCCAACGCCAGCCCCAACCTTAAATCTCCGATTGAACTCATAAATACTGCCAAGCCCTCGGGAAAGTTATGAATTGCTATTCCCAAGGCGGTTAATAGTCCGGCTGACATCAGCTTTTTAGAACCGGAATCTTTTCCTTTCAGCACATGCTCTTCTATATATTCATGCGGTATAAGAAAATCAATTAGCATGATAAATACAATTCCGGCAAAGAATGCGGTATTAGCTTTCAGGAACCCGACGGACTTAATTGATTTATCTAAAAGTTCGACGAAGGAAACGTAAATCATGACTCCGGCGGAAAGCCCTAGGGAGAATTGTAAATAACTTTTCTTAAAGTCTCTAATGAAGAATGCTATAAGGCTGCCGATTGCGGTCGCAATGCCGGCGAAAAATGTCAGTGTTATCGGGAATAATATGTTGGAAAAAGAAAGTTTATCCATAGCGGGTAATTGGATGATTACCTGATGTTTATCACCGGTACTGGGCTGGAATTGGCTTCCGCCACAAATCCGGTAGTCGCTTTGCCGCAAGATGTGCCTGAATTATCGTCGACAGTTAAAAACACATTGAAAGATCCGGCTTTAGTATAGGTATGTTTTACAATCATTCCTCTGGTTTTTGTGCCGTCTCCGAAATCCCAAGTATAAGTTAATTCATCACCGTCAGGGTCGCTGGATGAAGAAGCATCAAAAGTTGTTTCAGTTTCAGAACAACATGTAAGATTTGTGCCGGAATCAGCGATT
>JAKLDK010000044.1 GCA_022703565.1 Candidatus Omnitrophota bacterium | reverse complement strand
GTGTGCGCGGTTATCAATTTGCCGCTTCCCTCTCTATCTTCCCCAGCGCTTGTGATACGTAATCCCATCATACTTTCAATGTCTAAATTCGTCGTATTATATATAGTGAAGGATGTCGACCAGATATCATCCCCTCCAATGCCAGCCGTGCCAAAAACAATACCGACATCAAATAACTCGCCGGTACCATTCATATTTACCCCTCCGCCCATATCGTTAATATTTCCGGCAGCACTCCAAGAAGTTATATCATCGCCAACAATATTAAAATCATCGGATAAAAGCCCGTCATAATTAAAGAAAAAACCTCGGATATCACCGATTGTATCTTCTAACTTTATATTAAAAGTTATCTCGTCAGTTGAGTTATTTAAGACCTCAACTTGGGCATAATATGGCCGGCCTTCAAAGTCAGATAGGTATAAGAAATATGCCTGGGCATTACTGGCGCAAGCAACAATAAGAGAAACAACTACTGCAATCAAAAACTTTTTCATTATCTTTTCCTTGTTTACGCGAATCTTCTTCTAAAGAAAAACCCTAAAAGGCCTGTCCCAAATAAAACCATTGATGCCGGTTCGGGAATAGCCCTTGTCTCAATTGTAAATCTGACCCCACTATTCCAATAGTGGCAATCCGGGTCAAATCCTAAACCAAAATTACCATCAGCTGCAAACAAATTAAAATACGCGATATCGCTCGCAGAGAATGAATACAAATAATCAATAACATCTCCTCCCACTCCACCATCAGAATCTGTGTAGGTGTCGAGAAGTAAATCTGAAATATGATTATTACTTGCCCAAGAGGCGATGCTATCTCCACCCCCTTGATAATCAGTCCTTACTGCTAAACCTGTACGCATTCTTTCAAGAAGATGTATGTATAAAATATTGTTATAATCATCCCAGTTATTGATGTCATCTATTGCAAGGTTTATGCTCACAATCTCTTCTCCAGCGACTGGAGTCCAATTTATACCCCAAAGATAGTACTTAGAATGATCTAAATCAAAAAGGTCTGGCTGGCTAGGAGTAAATTCATAAATAGTCGCAAAAGCCGGAGTAACTGCGACAAACAAGATTAAAATCGTTAATAATGGTGCTAGTTTTCTCATCTTTAAGTCCTTTATTGGAGTTGCAATTAACATTTACACCTTAATACTAGCAACTTTTATGCCATTTTTGCTATAAATATAAAGCCTTGGAGCACAACAAGTTGTAATACAAGGCTTTGAAATCGCCCGTTTAAGTGTCTAATTCATATAACATTGTCTAATATTTTAGACATTTATATTAATATAATATCTTTTATATAAAGGCCGAGATTTCATTTTCTGTCAAAAAATCTCGGATACATGATTTTGACTAGTAAAGTATAAATAAAAAAGCCCCGCTTATCACGGGGCTATTAAATTTTGGTAGCACTTGAATATTCCAGAAAAAAAGTAATTCAAGTACACCAAATTTAATAAACTCGCCCGGCAAAGCCGGGCTATTAAATTTGGTAGCGGGGAAGAGACTCGAACTCTTGACACTGCGGGTATGAGCTCGCCAGAATCTTAATTTCTCCCCTCTCTACTTTCTTTCGGAAAGAGTTTTTTCCGTTTATCATTTACTAACTTTATATAATCCGAAGAGGGGTCTTTAGCCCAATCGCAAAGCTCTCTCTGCCAATTATTATCTTTATCCTTCGCTTGAAAAATACCAATCATATCTATATCATTTCCGTCTCCACCTTTAAAACCATCTTTTCCATAGCTGGTAAGCGTAATCGAATTATTTTTGTTCACTATATATATTATCTCCCTGCCCCATCCGTCTCTAATACTGTTACGATACCCTTCTATTTCAGGTAATTCTTTCAGATTCCCAGGTAATTTATTGTATAAATTAGCATACCTCAAAACACGCCTTTTTATCATATGCATACTTCCAAAGGTCATTGACGCGGGCGGGACAAAATCAAGGCTACTATATAACAATACTCCTGCAACAATTAGCAGGAAAATCAAAATTATTATTCTTACTTTATTTAATTTTTTCATCATTATATTTCCGCAAGACTACTTTACTTATGGTATTTAGTTGATAATTATAACACCGTTATTTATTTAAGAGAAATAAAATATATATGGGCGGTCAACTGCAAGGTATGTCCCCGTATAGTCGATGGTATGCTTTAGACTATAAAGGGCGAGACACCGGCTTAAGTGCCGATAGCATAAACCTCGTCGACCAAATAAAAAAAGCTAGAACTCTAGCCCTTCAGAGCCCTAGCTTTTAAGAATTTAATAGCGGGGAAGAGACTCGAACTCTTGACACTGCGGGTATGAGCCGCATGCTCTAACCAACTGAGCTACCCCGCCAATTACCTTAATATTTTATTCAGAACAATTGGCTGGTGTACTACATTGTTATGTTTAACAATGTGGTGCCCGCCATAATTTACAATTATACAATATTACCTCAACCAACTGCCCTGACTTTTCCAAGCACTCAAATGAAGTCAGGATCCCGACAGTCTTTAAGAACTTTTACTGTCGGGAAGCTACCTTTGCCAATTACCTTAATATATTCTTAGAAACATTGGATGCTGTACTTTATTATTGCTTTTTGATAATAAAGTGTAACGCCAATTTCGTTAAAATTTCTTCTTAAGCAATAAACTTAAAACTTTCAAGAAGAAGAAAATTCTAGAGGAAAAAATGGCAAATAGCAAGATTTTTTTCAAATCGTGTTATAGAGAAGAAAGCCTATCCCTGCAACTTTAAAGAAGCCAAATATTAATTGCTCTGACTTAAAAAAATCGGGCCGGATACAAAAACTTTTTTCTGCAGACAAATTTTGGACTTGTAACTTTGTTTTAACGGTTTAAAAGAAATGGGCTCACATATAAAAGATTATGTAAAGAAGAACTGCGATAATTAATCCTGAGAATAAATAAAAATCATTAAAGTAAAAAAAGTCTTTAATCTTTTCGGCCGGCGTATATTCAAATTGGACATTAGTATTTTCCACATTTCCACTATTACGCAAGCTCAAAACTTCAGTCTTGTTCAAACGTAAGAATTTATCGGCAATCCGATAGGCTTGTAATTTACGTTCGGCAATTAGGTCCATTATTCTCTGCTCAGTGACACCAAGTATCTGCGCCGCCTCTCTTACCGCGATATAATGGCTATTTGTTGTCATAATAAACCTTGCTAGACACTATTCTTTATTTAATATTATTTTTTAATTAGGAAACTCTTACCGACGAAGCCCAATTATCTATTTGGGATTTTTCGAATCGCCAAGTATTTCCGTTTCGACTAGCCGGAATCTTTCCAGAATTAGCCAAATTCTCAACCTCGGATGTATCAATCTCTAAATATTTTGCAACCTCATCAATATTGAGCAACGGTTCGCTCATCTGGCAATTTCCCTGGAATATAGCACCTTCAACAATATTTAATTTTGGAGTTTTAATGTTACCTTTTAAAGAGGCGGTCGGCATCAAAACCAACATTTTGTTAGCAACAATATCGCCTTTGACTACTCCGGCGATCACTATATTATCGCCTTCGATGTTAGCTTCAACTTTTGATTTATCACCTACCGTAAGAGTACCGCGAGTAAATAAATTTCCGCTAAAATCCCCGTTGATTTTTAAATTAACCGGATCTTTGAAAGTTAACGAACCTTGCATTTGCGCATTAATTTCTATTGTACGGTCTTCGGATAACTCCCCTTCGTTTGGTCTTCTACCCCTTAATGCCATTTTCATCGTCTCCTTTTGAAAGTTCTTTAATCTTACTTTCAACAATTTTTTCTACCCCGCGGGCTTGGGTTAAAATAACAAGTACCGCGATAGTAACAACAATTGAAGCGAAATAATCACCGGAACCGACGGCAATACCAACGCAAGATACAATCCACAAACTCGCCGCAGTTGTAAGCCCAATAATCTGATCCCCACCCCGGATGATGGTCCCGCCGCAAAGAAAACCAATGCCGGTAATAAGCCCAGCTATCATCCGTGTCGGGTCAACAGGTACGAGCCCGTTATACGCGTTAAACATATGTATTGAATTTATAACAATTAGAGTCGAGCCAACTCCGACGAGTAAATGCGTCCTTAACCCTGCGCCTTTGTGGCGGATACCGCGTTCAATGCCGATAAGGCTGCATAAAACTATTGATAAAACTATTTTAAATACTACCTCGAAATAAGTCACATTACCTCCTAACGAATTGTTGGGCTCCCAGCCCGGCTATCATTGCCCCGTTATCAGTACACAAAGACATCTTCGGAAAATACGCCTTAATTCTATATTTTATTACCGCTTCATACAATGCTTTTCTTAAAAAAGAATTAGCCGCTACACCACCGCCTAAAACTAAAGTATTAATTTTATGCTCCCGGCAAGCCGATATAGATTTCTTAACCAAGATTTCAGTAACACTCTTTTGAAAAGCGTACGCGACTTCTACTTTCTTGAAATCCTTTTTATTCTTGTTATCCCGGAAATAATAAAGTACTGATGTCTTTATACCACTGAAACTAAAATCAAGTGTACCGGGCAATTCGGCACATTTAAAAATTAAATCTTTTTTAACTGCCTTATTTGCCGATTTCTCGATAATTGGGCCACCCGGGTATCCCAGCTCTAAAATTTTAGCAACTTTATCAAAAGCTTCTCCGGCCGCGTCATCCAGAGTTTTTCCCAATAAAACATATTTATTGAAATTAGTAATTTTATATAAAGAGGTATGCCCGCCGGAAACAACCAATCCTATAACCGGTAATTTAGGAATATCATTCTTTCCATCTGATAGAAAAGACGCGTAAAGATGCGCTTGGATATGGTCGACTTCAATCAAGGGCTTATTCAAAGAATAAGCTAAAGCCCTGGCAAAAGAATTTCCGACCAAAAGCGAGCCGATTAACCCCGGGTTTACAGTCACAGCTATTGCATCTATATTTTTCAGCGTCAGAGTGCTGTCATCAATGGCCTTCTTGACAACGAGATTGATAAATTCCATTTGCCGGCGTGAAGCTATCTCAGGAATAACTCCGCCATACCGGCTATGTTCTTTCAAGCTCGACATAACAGTATTCGACAAAACAACCCGGCCGTTTTTAACAACCGCCGCCGCCGTTTCATCACAAGATGTTTCTATTCCTAAAATATTCATATTTATTTTTCCACAAAATAGGGACAGACACCTATTAAAACAAATGGTGTCTGTCCCTATTTTATTTTCACATATGCATATAATTTCTTAATCTTTATTTAGCCGCTGGAGAAACCACTTCTTCGGCCTTCACTTCTTCAGCTTTGTTAGTTCCCTGAAAGACCTTGATACCTTTTAAAACACTAATAGCGCTTCTTACTTGATTATCCTTTAGCAATATTTCTCTTACTTCTGCTTCTTTCTTATTCTCAGTCGGTTTCTCTTCCGGCTTAGGAGGAGCTTTACGTTCAACATTATAGAATATTTCATCTAATTTCTCGGCCTGGTCATCCTCCGGCTCTTTTTTTCTGGGCGGTTCAAATTTAACCTCAATATCAGGCGTAATACCTATTCCGTGTATTGATTTCCCCGATGGAGTAAAATATTTGCTGGTAGTTAAACGTAATCCTGAACCATCAGGTAAAGGAATTACTGATTGCACTGAGCCTTTTCCAAAAGACGTTGTCCCTAAAATAACCGCGCGATTATTGTCCTTTACCGCCCCGGCTAAAATTTCACTTCCTGAAGCACTGCCTTCGTTTATCAAAACTACCATCGGCCAATCAACAATATGCGACGTGTTGGTTGACCTTGTTTCTGTATTTTGAGACGGACGGCGCCCTTTGGTCGAAACTATGATTTTTCCCTCCGGCAAAAATTCTTCAGTTATCTGAATCGCGACATTCAATAACCCGCCCGGATTATTTCTCAAGTCTACAATTAAACTATCCGCACCTTGTTTTTTTAGAGTATCTAATGCCTCGCGGAAAGATTTAGCGGAATCTTCTCTAAATTCTGTTAAGCGGATATATCCGATATGGTCTTCCAATATCTGCGTATGCTTAACATCCTGAATCGTTATTATTTCGCGCTCGATTGTAAAATCTAAAATCTTAAATTCATCTTCGCGTAAAACAGTAATTGTAACGCTAGTGCCCGGTTTACCTCGGAGCTTCTTAACCGCTTCGCTAAGCGTAACATTTTTAGTCAACTCATTTTCAATCTTTACAATCCTATCGCCGGATTTAATTCCCGCCTTCCACGCCGGAGAATCTTCGATCGGAGTAACAACTGTTAAAAGCCCGTCTTTAATCGAGATCTCTATGCCTAAACCGCCAAATTTCCCCTGAGTATCAGTTTTTAATTCTTTATATTCTTCCGGATCAAGAAACTGGCTGTGCGGATCAAGCGAAGATAGCATTCCTTTTAAGGAACCGTAGATTAAATCTTTAGGCGGAATTTCATCAACATAATCAGCCTGGATTGTCGTTAAAGTATAACTGTAAAGTTCGATTTGCGAATACAAATCGTCTTTAGCTTTATTTTCAATTTGCGATATTGCTAATGTTGTAAGCGAGAAGAAAGCGACAAAGGTGATTAACACGATAAAGATTTTTTTAAGCATCAATAATCCTCCTTTTTAATATTTCTCCGATTTTTTTCGGGTTAGCTTTTCCTTGAGTCTTTTTCATTGCCTGTCCGACGAGAAATCCCAAAGGCTTTTCATCGCCGTTTTTTATCTGCCTAACTGCGTTCTCATTTTGCGTAATAATTTCATCGACAATTTTTTCTAATGTAACACTATCTGAGACTTGCGCCAAACCTTTTTCCTGAATAATTTCATCAATTGATTTATCTGTTTCTAAGGCATAACGAAAAACATCTTTGGCAACCAAATTACTTAACGTACCATCCTCCGCTTTTAAGATTAGCTCAACCAAGCGCCTTGGGGTAATTCTCAAATCGCCCAAAGATAATTTACGGCTATTAATCTCCTGCATTAAAGAACCGCTGATCCAATTGCAAATATTTTTATAATTTGTATGAAGCTTAGCGCATTCTTCAAAAAACGCGGCAATTTCAGGGCTCGAAACTAATATCCACGCATCATAATCATTAAGGCCATATTCTTTTTTAATCCTCTCCCATTTATCAACCGGCAACTCCGGCAGAGATTTCCTGATTTGTTCAATTACCGAGGAATCGACTTGAAACGGAGTCAAATCAGGGTCGGGAAAATAACGGTAATCATGCGCCTCTTCTTTTGAGCGCATAGTAATAGACATTTGCTTGGCTTCATCCCAAAGCCTTGTTTCTTGGGTTATTTTACCGCCGGCCTTCACGACCTGCGTTTGCCTATTTTCTTCAAATGTTAAAGCCGCCTTAACCGCGCGGAATGAATTCATATTCTTGAGCTCAGTCTTAACTCCTAATTTTGTTTCTCCGACGGGTCGGATAGAAATATTGGCATCACAGCGCAAACTCCCTTTTTCCATATCACAATCCGAAACATCCAAATATTGCAAAGTCAGCTTTAAAATCTGCAAATAATCATAAGCCTCCTGCGCACTTCTTAAATCAGGTTCTGTAACAATTTCTAAAAGCGGCGTTCCGGTTCGGTTATAATCAACCAAACTGCAATTGTTTTCGTTATCGTGAATTAATTTTCCGGCATCCTCTTCTATATGCGCACGGGTTATCCCGACTTTCTTTACTGTCGAGCTCTCTTGGGGAACCAATACAAATCCCTGATAACAAACCGGAAAATCATACTGCGATATTTGATAGGCCTTTGGCAAATCCGGATAATAGTAATTCTTGCGGTCAAATTTTATGTACGAATTAATTTTGCAATTCAATGCCAACCCGATTTTAACCGCGTATTCCAAAACTTTTTTATTTAAAACCGGTAAAGATCCCGGCAGGCCTAAACAAACCGGGCATACTTGTGAATTGGCTTCAGCCCCAAAATTATTAGCGCAGCCGCAGAATATTTTGCTCTGGGTCTTAAGCTGTAAATGAACCTCTAACCCGATTACCGTATCAAATTGTTTGTTTTCTATTGTCATTTTATAAACTAACCCGCTTTTTGTGCCAATCGGTACTCTGTTCATATGCATACGCAACTTTAAAAAGCATCTTTTCATCAAAGGCTTTCGCCATAATCTGCAAACCTATCGGTAAATTATTCTTCGAAAATCCGCAAGGAATAGAAATTGCCGGAATCCCGCTCAAATTTGCCGGAATCGTATAAATATCAGATAAATACATCGCGATAGGATCGTCCATGCGCTCGCCGATTTTAAATGCTGTCGTCGGAGAAGTTGGAGTTACAATGCAATCGCAATCTTTAAAAACTTTATCAAAATCGTTTTTTATAAGCGTCCTAACCTTTAAAGCCCGCAAATAATAAGCATCATAATATCCACTAGATAAGGCATAGGTCCCAAGCATAATCCGTCGTTTAGCCTCACGGCCAAATCCTTGATTACGCGTTTCTTCATACATATCAACAATCGGATTTTTTCTTTGAGATTTTGGGATAGCCCTTAAACCATACTGGACTCCGTCGAAACGGGCTAAATTAGAACTGGCTTCGGCCGTTGCCGTAATATAATAAGTCGCAACCGCATATTCAGTATGCGGAAGCGAAATTTCTTTAACAACCGCACCCAAAGATTTTAACTTTTCAATTGAATCTTTAACTGATTTCTCCACCTCCGGGTCAATCCCTTCAATAAAATATTCTTTTGGGATGCCGATTCTAATGCCCTTGATATCTTTGATCAAGGCCTTAGTATAATCCGGTTTTTCCATCTTAACCGAAGTCGAATCGTTTTCATCATATCCTGAAATAATATTTAACAATAACGCATTGTCAATAACATCTTTAGTAATCGGCCCAATTTGGTCCAAACTGGACGCAAAAGCAATTAATCCAAAACGCGAAACAACGCCATAAGTCGGTTTTAATCCAACCACACCGCAAAGACAAGCCGGCTGACGGATTGAGCCTCCAGTGTCAGAACCAATCGCCCAAACAGCTTCGCTAGAGGCAACTGCCGCCGCTGAACCGCCGGATGAACCGCCCGGGACACAATCAATATTCCAAGGATTTCTCGTCGGTCCGAATGCAGATGTTTCACAAGACGAACCAAAGGCAAACTCATCCATATTCGCATTACCGACAAAAATCGCCTTAGAATCTTTTAGTTTTTTAATAACTGTAGCATCATAAGGAGGTTTAAAACCTTGCAAAATCTTTGAAGCGCATGTCGTTTCGTTGTCTTTGATACAAATATTATCTTTAATCGCAATCGGAATTGGGCAAGAATCAACTCTTAATTTGTTATCAATTTCTTGATTATCAATTAGACGGGCATAAGCGTGGACTTTTCCTTCGGTTTTACTAATTTGTTCTTTGACTGATTTATAAACCGCTGCCGGTGTTTCTTTGCCGGCTTTTATTAAATCCAGGATTTCGTGGGCTGTTAGCTCGTTTAGTTTCATTCAATTACCTTCGGCACCTTATACGATCCCTTAATTTTCTCAACCGCAATTTTAAGCGCTTCTTCTTGCGATAAAGAAGATCTTACCTTATCTTCCCGGTAAACATTTTTAATTGGTAAAACATGGCTGGTTGGCTCAACTTTAGAAACATCCAGTTTTTGCAATTTCTCGACATAATGCAAAATCTTTTCTAAATCTTTTGTTAGCGGCTTAGCCTCTTCGTCACTCAAATGAATCCGTGACAAACTAGCTGCGTATTTGACATCTTTCTCGCTTATCATAATATTCTATCTAATATTAATATTTATAAGTTTATATTGGTCAATATGTTAGCATTTATGACTTTAAATGACAAGTTAAAACTAAAAACCTAAGGCCTTTTTTACATATTCTGGTATCTGGGTAGGCTTAAAATCCGAATTCAGGCTGACCAAAGACGTTTCCGCTTCAACAACTAAACGTTTATCAGATTTATTAAATATTTTTTGCTCAAAAATAATTTGTGCGGCTGTCAATTCCCGGATTTTTGTTTCAATTAAAAGTATGTCGCCGTAACGGGCCGGGCTTTTATAAGTAATATTGCATTTTCTGACCGCATGCAGAAATTCCAGCACCTTTATCCCCTTGGATTCAATTAATTCGGTACGCGCCTCCTCGAGAAACTTCAAATAATTGCTGTAATAAACAACTCCGCCGCAGTCTGTGTCATGAAAATATATTCTTTTTTCCATATTCTCCCCTCGCTTGTTAATACTTTTTGTATCATTCAATTAAGGCAATGTCAAGCAGGGGTTAAAGAAAACTGATTAGCCACCAGACACAAGTCACAAAGTCCCAAGAAATTCGGTTTTTCTCTAAACTGCGACTGGTATTTTATACTTTATATTTTCCAATAATTATCCTTGAACGGAAATAGATATAATGCTATATTTTAATTAAGCCACGGTAATCAGTAAAAAATTTCGTTTAGATTCTGTGGTTTTTTTATTGTCTTCCTCCCCCAAAACGGAGATATGTTATGGCAGCTTATGTAAATGAATATAGTAAGCTAGATACACCTGAAAAAAGATATCTTCCACGCTGGGAAGTACAAAACCGCGTTTTATACCATTTTGATAATCCCGGAACAACTGCCGAAGCATATACCAAAGATATGAGTTGCGCCGGAGCCTGTATTACCCTCGGAGAAGAACCAAAATTAAATGACAAGGTTCATTTAACCGTATATTTAAATAAGAATATCTGCTTTGACGTCGAAGGAAATATCTGCTGGAGCAAGAAAGAAAAGAAATCATACTTAGCCGGAGTGCATTTCTCCAATATGACTCCGCAAACCCAAGACTTGGTTCTTTCCTTTGCCTTTGAATTAGACCGCAAAAAACTCGCCGAACATTGGTTTCAAGGCTGGGATGGGAATTAAAAAGACAATGAGGCAAAGAAGCAAGGAAGTAATGAGGCGAGGAACCGCCTTCCAGCCATAAAGCAATTACACTAAATCTGATATACGTATATAATCTTCGATACTTAAATTTTCTGCACGTAAATTCTCGGACAAGGATAATTTGCTTAAAATATCCCGTAAAACTTCCTTCTTTATCACCGAAGACATTGAATTCATGATAGTTTTTCTTCTTTGTTGAAAAGCACTGTGAATTATGCGAAACAACAATTTTTCGTCTTTAACTTGATACTTCGGTTCGGCGGGAATTTCCAATTTCAAAAAACAAGAATCAACCTTAGGCTTAGGAGAGAAAGCCGTATTCTTGACTTTTGCTAATATTTTCGGATTACAATAATATTGTAAAAACAGCGTCAAACTTCCGTATTCCTTACCTCCGGGCATAGCCACAACCCTCTCGGCAAATTCAAACTGAACCATAAAAAAACATTCTTTAATAACTTTTGAATGTTTTACAATTTCTTCGATTATTGGAGTCGTAATATAATAAGGCAAATTACCGATAACCTTAATCCCCACCGGTAACGTTGTAAAATTAAACTTTAAAATATCTTCGTTAATAATTTCAACATTTGTATCAGTGGAGCCCCGTGGCTTAACAGTAGTGTCACCACTATTTTCTCCGCTTTGCGAAGTCCGGGCGACATCCCGCCCAGAACGCCATTCACCCACGTCCTCACTGACGTGGCATTCTGTTGGCGGGGCAAAATTTTGCGTTAAAATTGCGGCAAGATTTTTATCTTTCTCAACCGCAATAACTCTTTTAACCTTTTTGGCAATTTCGGACGTCATCTCCCCTCGCCCGGGGCCGATTTCTAAAACAATATCCTCAGGAGCTAAATTGCACGCGGAAATAATCTGCTGTTTAACTTTTTGGTTAACCAGGAAATTCTGCCCGAGGGATTTATTGGGTTTGAATTTTCTTATGTTGGCCTGGCCGCACGGTTTCATTTGGCTAGTTTCGCCGCCAGCCTGATGGCTTCACTCATTGAAGTTGGATCAGCGATATTCTTACCCGCAATATTAAATGCTGTCCCATGCGCCGGTGAGGTGCGAATAAAAGGCAATCCAACCGTAATATTAACTAATTTGTTAAAATGCATAGTCTTAAGCCCGATTAACCCTTGGTCATGGTACATCGCCATAACGCAATCATATTTTGAAATTACATTCGGCGTAAAAATCGTATCAGCGGCAAACGGCCCCTCGACATTAATTCCAAACGCTTTAATCTTCTTCATTGCCGGAATAATAACCTTGGTTTCTTCATCGCCGATCTTTCCTCCTTCGCCCGCATGTGGATTAAGCCCGCAGACAGCAATTTTAGGCCTTTTAATTTCAAAGAATTTAACCAAGGCCTCATCCGTTAATTTTGCAGCTGTGATAATCTTTTCTTGTGTTACTTCTTTGCAAACATCTTTCAAAGGAATATGGCGGGTCACAACGATTGTCCTTACATCTCCGGCCGAGAAGAACATCCCAAATTTTTTAATCTTAAAACTTTCCGCCAAATATTCCGTATGCCCGATAAAATTAGAAGAACACCCTCGAATGGATTCTTTGCAAACCGGCCCAGTAACTAAACCATTAGCTGTTTTCTCTTTTAATAATTTTATCGCCAAATTCAAATAATCAAACGCGGCCTGGCCGGTTATTTTGGATGCTTCTCCTATTTTGAAATTCTTCCCATTTAATGATTTGGTGTCAATAAACCCACAGCCGGTAGGAATTCGGGCAGAATATTTGGAATATAAAGACCAGTCGCCAATAATGATAAAATTAGCTAAGGACTTGATTTCATCTCTCTTTAAGGCCTTGGCAATAACCTCAGGGCCCACTCCGCCGGGATCGCCCAAGGTAATTGCTATCATTTTATTTTTTGATTTCAATATATGCTTCCTTTTTTAAATCCGCCAGCCAAGCGTCCAATTTCTCTTTGAATTTAGTTTTAAATAAAAACCCGTTTATTTGGCCTTTAACATCTTCAATTGCAGCTTGTTCTTCCGGATAAATCTTAATTAACTTAAAAATATAAATGCCATTATCCACTTCTACCGCTTGTGAAACTTCGCCTTCTTTTAAAGCGAAAATAACATTTTCTATCGGTTGAACTAATTGCTCTTTTTCAACCAAACCCAAAGACGGCGTATCAGAATATTGCTTAACTAGCTCATTAAAGTCTTTATTCTCAGAAATCAATTGCAAAACCTCTTGGGCAGTCTTACGAGCAGCTTCCTTATTATTATCTTTAAACTTAATATAAATCGAATCTACTTGCGCCCTGGGCAACAAATGAAATTTGTCTTTATTCTCCTCGTAATATTGGGTAACCTCTTTCGGGCTAACGTATATTTTATTCTTAACCTCACTCTCCACCATATGCTGAATCATCATCTGATCGGATATCTTATTGCGCAAATCGGTCAATGTTCCGCCATGCTGAATCAAAGCTTGGATAAAATATTCACGTGAAGAATAATTTTTAATTAATTCATCCAATCTTTTATCAATCGCTTCCTTG
>JAKLDK010000043.1 GCA_022703565.1 Candidatus Omnitrophota bacterium | reverse complement strand
ATCCCCTTGGTGCCACGGCATCAAGCCAACGCGGGATTTAAAACGACCTTCTTAAATAATTACAACTTTTCTTTAACCGGAAAATATGTCGGCTCACGTTACGTGGGAAGCGATACATCTAATTCTTTAAGCCCGCTGAAGCCGTATTTTGTTTTAGACGGTAAAATGTCTTATTCTTTGAAGAACTTTGAAATATTCGGGGAGATAAATAATGTTTTGGGAGAAAAGTATTCGACTTACGTTTCATCATTTGGGACAACCAAATATTATTATCCTGCGCCCGAGCGTAATTTTATGTTTGGGGTGGATTTGAAATTCTAGCGAGAGATTGGTGTCTGACGATAAATAAGGGGGCATCTGAAGCTGGTGCCCCCTTTAAAATTTAATAAATTCTTTTTATTTACTAGATTTTATTTGTATGTTAATATCTCTTGTTTATTTGAAGGTATTCATTCCAGGCATCTTTGAAAATTAGAGTATTTATTAAGGAATTGAGTTTTGTAAATTTTTGTGAAAATATTCACAATAAACTAAAAATATGATATACTCAATTTAAATTAACAATTAAGCTATGATCTCAAAATTAAGCCGGAATTCAATAGTTAGGTTAGCGCAATATAAAAACATCCTTAATAAATTAAGTTCATTGGGGCTGGTTAAGGTGTTTTCTGATAATTTAGCTGATGCGGCCGGAGTTAATTCAGCCCAGGTAAGAAAAGATTTCTCGCAATTTAGCATTAAAGGCAACCGGCGCGGCGGATATGATGTTAATGAGCTTAGGCAGCAATTGGCGCAAATACTTGGAAAGGATGAGGTTACAAAGGTTATTGTTGTTGGCATCGGAAATATCGGTAAGGCTTTAGTTCACTATAAAGGGTTTGAGAAGGAAAATATTAGGATTGTGGCTGGTTTTGACAGCTCTTTAAAATCTGAGGGCAAGATAGGTAATGTTCCTATTTATCCTATTGATAGAATAGAGGATTTCATTCTGAGAAACAAGATTAGAATTGCGGTCATCTCTGTTCCGGACACATCAGCGCAAGAAGTCCTCAATATATTAGTGAAGAAGGGTATAAAGGGCATATTAAACTTTGCCCCTATCCGGTTAACAACTCCGAAGAGTTGCGTTATTCATAATGTTAATTTAGGGCTGGAGTTGGAAACAGTTATTTTTTATGTGAATTTGTTAAAAGATAAGAAAGTTGCTATCAAGAGAATTTAAGAAAGTTAGAGGAAAAAATGAAGAACAAAATTTTATTAATTGACGCAGATGCTGATTTCCTAGATGTAACGAAGAAATTATTTGAAACCCAAGGCTATGATGTTTTAACTGCTTTAAATGGCCAAGTCGGGTTTGCCCGCGCTAAGACTGAATCTCCGGATTTGATTATTACTGAAATGATTTTGGGTTATGAAAATGAAGGGGCGGAATTGGCTAAAGCAATTGCTGCTGATGCTGCGGTACGTAATATTCCTGTTGTTATGGTTACCTCTGCTGACAAAATTAAAAGTTTTCCCCATGACATTGTCCCAAACGAAAAAGACCTTCCGGTTAAAATGGTTATTAAAAAGCCGGTTTCAGCTGAGCAATTATTAGATGTCGCGGTTAAGTTTATTGAAAAAACCGGAAAGAAGCACCGTACCTTGGTTGGCGGCATTGACACAATTGCTAATAAGTGGAAAGGTAAGAAAGGGAATCTCATCATGGTGTTGCATGAGATCCAGAATACTTATGGTTATGTTCCGCGTGACGTAGCTTTTGAGTTAAGCCGAGCGTTAGATGTCCCTTTGACGAGAATTTATGAGGTGATTACTTTCTATAATTATTTTAAATTAGAGCCGCCAGGCAAACATATTATTTCGGTTTGTATGGGTACGGCTTGTTATTTAAAAGGTAATCCGATTGTCTTAGATGAGCTAAAACATGTTTTAAATATTGAAGAAAGTCAGACGACAAAAGATGGAATGTTTCATTTGCAGATTGTCCGTTGTTTAGGTTGCTGCGGGTTAGCACCAGTATTAATGGTTGATCAGAAAATATACGGTAAAGTAAAGAAATCCGATATTACTAGCATTTTGTCCGAATATACCAATAAAGAAAAAGGGGTAAAAGATGCAATCAACGTTTAATAATTTAGATGAAATTAGAAAAAACAAGCCGCAGAATAAGGACTGGATTCGCGTTGGGTTAAGCTCATGCGGAATTGCCGCTGGAGCGAAAGAAGTTTATCAAACTCTTAAAAGCGAAATTGAAAAAAGAGGATTGAAAATTAAATTATCACAATGCGGCTGCGCGGGGATGTGTTATGCCGAGCCTTTGGTTGAGGTGGGCTTTGACGGAGAGAATCCGACAGTCTACGGACGGGTTGATAAAAGTAAAGCTATTACGATAATTGATGAATATGTGAAAAACAAGAAAATTACTTCGCCTGATTTAGCTAAAGAGGTGATTACGACATCAGAAAAGCAAATCAGGATTGTTTTGAGAAATTGTGGGGTTATTGATCCGGAAGACATTAATGATTATATCGCGCACGACGGTTATTTAGCAATTAAGAAGGTTTTAGAAAATTATAAGCCGGAAGATGTTATCAATGAAATGAAAAAAAGCGGTTTACGCGGACGCGGCGGTGGGGGATTCCCTACTTGGATGAAATGGAATTTTGCAAAAGGGATTCAGGCTGACCAGAAATATGTTATTTGTAACGGTGATGAAGGCGATCCTGGCGCTTATATGGACAGGAGTGTTTTGGAAGGTGATCCGCATTCAGTTTTGGAAGGAATGATGATCGGCGGATTTGCTATTGGCGCAACTAAAGGGTTTTTGTACATCAGAGCCGAATACCCTTTAGCTGTTGAGCGTGTTCAACGGGCAATTGACCAAGCTTATAAAATTGGTTTATTGGGCCAGAATATTATGGGTAAGGGTTTTAATTTTGATTTAGAAATTAGGCTGGGAGCTGGGGCGTTTGTTTGCGGAGAAGAAACAGCTTTAATTGCTTCTATCGAGGGTAAAAGAGGCTGTCCGGTTCCGCGTCCGCCGTTTCCATCAGTCAAGGGTCTTTGGGGAAAGCCGACGGTAATTAATAACGTCGAAACTTTAGCTAATATCCCTATGATATTTACTAAAGGTGGCGATTGGTTTGCCAAAATAGGAAGCGCTACATCTAAAGGAACAAAAGTTTTTGCTTTAACTGGAAAAGTTAAAAACTCCGGGTTAATCGAGGTTCCGATGGGAATTACTTTGAGAGAAATTGTTTTTGAAATCGGCGGCGGAGTTTTTAATGACAAGAAAATAAAGGCTATTCAAACCGGCGGGCCTTCGGGCGGTGTAATACCGGAACAGTTTTTTGATACCCAGGTTGATTATGAAACATTGCAAAAGCTGGGTTCAATTATGGGTTCCGGCGGTATGATAGTCATGGATGAAGATGATTGTATGATTGATATCGCGAAGTTTTATTTAGGTTTCTGCGCCGAGGAGTCTTGTGGAAAATGTGCTCCTTGCCGAATTGGTGGCGTTCAGATGCTTGAACTTTTGAAGAAAATTTCAGAAGGAAAGGGTTCAGAAGAAGACCTTAATAGCTTAAGAAAAATAGCGCAGGCGATGCAAAAGGCTTCTTTGTGCGGGTTAGGGCAAACAGCTGCTAATCCTGTCTTATCGACGATGCGTTATTTTCTTGACGAATATAAAATGCATATTAACGAGAAGAAATGTACTTCGGGAAAATGCGTAAGTTTGTTTACATACGAAATTATACAAGATAAATGCCGTCGTTGTACTTTGTGCCAGAGAAATTGTCCGGTCAATGCTATTCCAGGGAACCGCGAGCAAGGTTTTAAGATTGATCAAAAATTATGTATTAAATGCGGCCAATGTTTTAATGTTTGTAAATTTGAAGCTATAAAAAGATAAAGAAAAGGGGAATAAAGATGGGTAAAGCAATAATTAATGGTATCGATGTTACCTTTAAAGACGGAGCGACAATATTAGAGGCAGCTAAACAGGTTTTTATTAATATTCCTACTTTATGTAAACATCAAGATCCTGATATTCGGGCTTCGGC
The DNA here is from genome assembly GCA_022703565.1 of Candidatus Omnitrophota bacterium. Taxonomy (GTDB): domain Bacteria; phylum Omnitrophota; class Gorgyraeia; order Zapsychrales; family Zapsychraceae; genus JADFZM01. The sequence goes on along the minus strand of JAKLDK010000043.1, from coordinate 9,874 downwards.
CTCTTGCGGTATTTGTGTTGTTAAATTGAAGAATTCTCCGAAGATGTTACGAGCTTGCTGTACTCCGATTGAGGATGGAATGAATATTATTACTCATGACCCGGAAATTGTTGAAATACGACGGACCGTTCTCGAGCTTATTATATCCAACCATCCCAATGAATGTTTAAAGTGCGGGCGAAATAATAATTGCGAGTTACAGGATCTAGTCGCTGATTTCGGAATTCGAGAAGACCGTTTCAAAAAAATAGTCCCGGACTTACCGAAAGATGAAACAACTAAAAGTGTTGTATTGGAGCCGCGCAAGTGTATCAAATGCGGGCGTTGTATAGAAGTTTGCCAGAATATGCAAAATGTCTGGGCTTTGTCTTTCTTGGAAAGAGGAATCAACACGCGTTTTGCTCCGGCGGGAGATATTACTTTGGCGGAATCGCCTTGCGTTAAATGCGGGCAATGCTCTGCCCATTGTCCGACGGGCGCTATCTTTGAATATGATAATGTTATTGAGGTATGGAACGCATTACAAGATCAAGATAAACATTGCATTGTCCAGATTGCGCCGGCGGTCAGGGTTGCTTTAGGTGAAGGGTTTGGATTGAAACCTGGGGTTAATTTGACTAAGAAATTATACGCTCTTTTAAGGCGTTTAGGGTTTAAGGCGGTCTTTGATACCAATTTCTCGGCGGATGTAACGATTATGGAGGAGGCCAGTGAATTTGTCCAAAGGTTTGTTCATAAGAAAGGGCCGTTGCCTTTGATTACGACCTGCTGCCCATCTTGGGTCGATTTTATGGAAAAATTTCATACGGATATGATTGATCATTTTTCATCATGTAAATCACCGCAGGAAATATTAGGTGCGTTGGCCAAGACTTACTATCCAGAGAAAAATGGGCTTGATCCGGCAAAGATGTTTGTAGTCTCAATTATGCCTTGTACGGCTAAGAAATATGAGATTTCTCGCCATACAGATATGTTTGCTTCCGGTTTTCAAGATACTGATGTTGTTTTGACGACTAGAGAACTTATCCGGATGATAAAACAAGCTGGAATAGATTTCTTGAATCTTCCCGACGAGGACCCGGATCATTTGATGGGTGATTATTCCGGAGCTGGCGTAATATTCGGTGCGACCGGAGGTGTTATGGAAGCTGCTCTTCGTACCGCGTATCATTTTGTTACAAAAAAGCAGTTGGAAAAGGTTGAATTTATGAATGTCCGCGGGCTTAAAGGTGTTAAGGAAACTTCAATTAATATTGAAGGCACTGAAATTAGAATTGCAGTTGCCCATGGGCTTAGCAATGTTGAATATGTTTTAGATAAAGTCCGTCAGGCTAAAGTCAACAATGAACCTTTGCCGTATCACTTTATAGAAGTTATGGCTTGCCCGGGCGGATGCGTTGGCGGCGGCGGACAACCGTATGGTGTTAACGACGAGGTTAGAACGGCTCGTATCAATGGAATTTATGAAGATGATGTAGCCCAAACGACCCGTTGCAGTCATGATAATCCTTATATCAAGAAATTGTATTCGGAATATTTAGGTGAGCCTTTAGGCCATAAGTCACATCATTTGTTTCATACAAAATATGTCCCTCGTCCGGAATATAGGAAATAGGCTAAGTATAATAATTAATTTTTCGTTTTAATGGGTTAAAATGCAAGATACAGCAAAAGCACTCCGTTTACATATCGGAATTTTTGGGCGTACTAATGTTGGCAAATCAGCATATCTTAATATGATTGCCGACCAGGATGTTTCAATTACATCTCATATCCCTGGAACAACAACAGATGTTGTTGAAAAGGTAATGGAATTTCACCTGCTTGGCCCTGTCGTTCTGCTTGATACCGCCGGGATTAATGACGAGTCTTTTTTAGGCAATTTAAGAGAACTGAAAACAAAAAAGGTGTTTGACCGGGCTGATTGCTTTGTACTTATTGTTGAACCAAACGAGTGGACAAGCTATGAGAAAGAAATTGTAGCGGAAGCCAAAAAAAGAAACGCTCCTTTGGTTGTTGTGATTAATAAAATTGATTTAGAAAAACCGAAGGATTCTTTTTTAAGCCTTGTCCGAGAACAGGCTGCTAAAGTTATTCAATGTTCTTCATTAAATAAGAGCCAGCGAGCAAAATATGCTAAAGAGCTGGAAGAGAGTTTAATGGATCTTAAGAAGCATGATTTATTGAACACTCCCGAGCTCTTGGGAGATCTTTTCCCTCAAGGCGGATCGGTTTTGTTTATAGTGCCTATGGATGTGGAAGCGCCAAAGGGAAGGATTCTTCTGGTTCAGGTGCAAGCTTTCCGTGACTGCCTTGATCATGATGGGAATGCAATAGTCCTTAAAGAGAATAATTATCCAAAGATTTTAGATAATTTAAAGCATCCACCGGATTTGGTTGTTTGTGATTCTGCGGTTGTTAAACTTATGGTTGATAATACCCCAGCTGATATCAAGTGTACGACATTCTCGATTTTGATGTCACGCTATAAGGGCGATTTGCTTGGACAAGTGCAAGCGATAACCGTTATTCCGACGCTAAAAGATGGGGATAAAATATTAATTGCTGAGGCTTGCAGCCATCATGCAGTTGAGGATGATATCGGCCGAATAAAGATTCCAAAAATGATTAAGGCTTTTACCGGAAAGAATATAATCTTTGAGGTTTCATCCGGGCGCGATTACCCGCAAGATTTAAACCAATATAAAATGATTATTCATTGCGGCGGATGTATGTTAACGCGTAATGAAATGTTAAGAAGAATTAGCAATGCGCAAGTAAAAACGGTTCCTATCACCAATTATGGTGTTTGTCTTTCCTATCTAAACGGAGTTTTAGAGAGAGTGCTCTCGCCGTTTCCGGATGTGCTCGACTTTTACTTGCGGCTTGCTAAGGCAAAAGAGGTTAATAATGCCTTTACAACAAGATGCTAAAAGTAATAAAAGCTGGATTGATTCACGGATAAAACAAGAAGAGATCGATAAGTACCTGAAAAACGGTTCTGATTTTATTCCCGACGAAGAAATCTGGGATGTCCTAAACAACGCTAAAAAGCCAAGCCCGAAAATATTAAAACAGATTTTGGCTAAGGCTATGGCTGTTGAAACAATGTCGCCTGTTGAGCTCGCCAGTTTAATTAAAATTGATGACCCTAAGGTTTGGAAAAAACTTGCCCAAGTTGCGGTCAAAATAAAGAAGCGAGTTTACGATAACCGTATCGTTACTTTTGCTCCGCTTTATTTAGGTAACTTTTGTGTTAATGATTGCAAGTATTGCGGATTTAGGCGTAGTAATACCGAGGTTAAGCGGGAGATCCTTAGCATCGACGAGGTAAAAAAAGAAATTGAGTCTTTGGTCGGAAAGATCGGCCATAAGCGTTTAATTGTTGTTTACGGCGAACATCCCAAGACGGATATTGATTATATCAAGGAAACTATAAGAGCGATTTATTCGGTGAAAGTGAAGACGAGAAATGGCGAAGGAAATATCCGCCGGGTAAATGTTAATGCTGCACCGATGTCGATTGCCGATTTGAAAGAATTAAAGAAAGCCGGTATCGGGACTTTCCAGGTTTTTCAAGAAACTTATCATAAAGAGACTTATAAGAAAGTCCATCCCGAAGGCACGATTAAAGGAAACTACCATTGGAGATTATACGCGATGCACCGGGCATTCGACGGAGGATTTGATGACGTTGGAATCGGAGCGCTTTTTGGGCTTTATGATTGGCGCTTTGAGGTAATGGCGCTTTTGTATCACGCGCGGGAATTAGAAGCAACTTTCGGTATCGGGCCGCATACAATATCATTCCCCAGAATCGAACCGGCGTTTAATACTATTTTCAGAGATAATCTTAAGTATAAAGTCAGTGATAGCGATTTTAAGAAAATTATGATTCTTATCCGTTTGGCTGTTCCATATACTGGCATGATTTTAACCGCTCGCGAGAATGAGAAAATGCGACGGGAAGCTTTAGCCTTAGGGATAACGCAAACCGATGCCTCTTCGAAAATTGGTGTTGGTGCATATTCGAATGAAGAAAATATTCAAAATAAGAAAAAAGAACAATTTGTTTTAGGCGATAGCCGTAGTTTGGATAGTGTTATCCAGGAACTTGCCCGTATGGGTTATATCACTTCATTTTGCACTGCCGGATACCGTTGCGGACGGACGGGAAAAAATATTATGGAACTGCTTAAAACCGGCACGGAAGGGAAATTTTGCAAACTTAACGCGATTCTGACATTCCGTGAGTGGTTGGATGATTTTGCTTCGCCCGAGACAAAAGAAATCGGCGAGAAATTAATCAAAAAAGAAATTCTTGAAGTTAAGAAAAAAATGCCGAAAATGTATAAGGCGTTTATCAATTATTATAGAAAAATTGAAGGCGGAGAACGCGATCTTTTCTTATAGCCCAATGCTCAAAATCTGAGCTTTTAATCTTAAAAAGCTCTAATTTATGGCCTTTTAACTAACCAGTAAAATTGTTACATTTCCTTCCCGTGGTTATCCAATTTTAGGTATTAAATCATTCTAACCGTTTATTGATGCGTAAGCTGTTGCAATGCATAGGCTTATGTATGCATGAAATTGCACTTTATAGCCTTGACATGGTTGCCATTATATTATACACTTTAAATAGGGAATAAGCAGAACGAACCGAACATAGGGAACAGGAAAGAATAGATGAAGAAAAAATTACTTACAACCGGAGAAATAGCAAAGCACTGCAATGTTACTGATAGGGCAGTACTCAAATGGGTGGCATCCGGTAAAATTAAATGTTACCGAACCCCGGGTAGGCATAGCCGTGTTAAATTTGATGATTTTATTGCATTTTTGAATCAGTTTAATATGCCTATTCCGGAAGAGTTGGGGAGAGAAAAGAAAAGGATTTTGGTTGTTGAGGATGATAAGCTAACTGCCAGGTTGATTCAGAAATTATTACAGAAGAATTTGAATTGTGAGGTGGAGGTTACTTATGATGGTTTTAGCGCGGGATTTATGATCAATGAATTTAAACCGGATTTAATTACGCTGGATATTATGATGCCGATGGTTGATGGCTATGAAGTTGTCAGCAGGGTTAGAAATACTGAAGAATATAAAGACATGCAGATTTTAGTTGTGACTGCGGTTGAAGATATAGAGGCTGAGAATAAAATGGCATCTTTGGGGGCAAACGATTTTATTCGAAAACCGATAGAAGCAAAAGTCTTGTTGGAAAAAGTTAGCAGGTTGCTAGCTTTTGTGAAGATGAATTAACTGTTCTTTTAATGTCGAAAAGGGCAAACTTGGAGTAATCCAGGGGCGCAAAACTATCTCGCCTCATCCGAGGGAATAAAGGAAGGCGAGGCCTCAAGCTTGATGCTTGGGGAGGGTCCTAGGGAATAGGATAGCCAGCTGCCGAAACATACATTAGGGTAATGTAATTTTATAACCTATTCCTAGGGAAACTTAAGAATAGGTTATTTTTTTAAAAGGAGAGGTAAGATGAGATTAGAAACTAAAAAAGCCAAGCAAGGAATAGCTTGCGTGTTTCTATTGTCGATTATCTTCTTTCTTCTTGTTTTGGTTTATAGCGTTGAGGCGGACACACAAACTCCTGTGGAGGCATCGCAATATATCTCGGGGGAGATAATTGTGAAATTCTTTGGCGAAGGCCCTAATGCGGTTTTAGAAAATGTTCAAAATCTTTATGAGGCGGGAGAGCGATTTTCTTTGACAACGGCTGATTCTTCTGATTCTTTGGATAATTTATTCATTAAGTACGAAGTCACTGCAGTCAAAACTCTTTTATTTAGGACTACCGAAGAAGTTGCCGCGATAAAAGAAAAGTTTAATGAAAGGGCTAAAAGAGCGCCGCGCGGAGTTGAGTTTAAGTTAGATTTGGGCCATATTTACGTTTTGAAGGTTAATTCAGTTGCTAATATAGAGGAAGCTTGCCAGGAATTTGCTCAAGACAAACACGTTGAATATTGCCATCCTAACTATGTTTTATCGGCTCAATCAATTTATAATCCTGATGATCCTTACCTTAATTCAATAGGAAGCTGGGGGCAGGCTTATTCTGATATGTGGGATTTAAGAAAAATAAATTTAATTAATGAAGAGGCCGGGGAGTCGGCTTGGGATTTAACTCAAGGCGAGGGGATTGTGGTTGCGGTTATTGATTCCGGAGTTGATTATAATAATGTTGAATTAAAAGATAATGTTTGGGTCAATATAAATGAGATATCGGGAAATGGTATCGACGATGATTCCAACGGGTATATTGATGATATTAAGGGCTGGAACTTCTCTAGTAATACAAATAACCCGATTGATAATACCTATGGCCACGGAACTTGGGTTTCCGGGATTATTGCTTCCCGCGGTAACAATGCTTCCGGATTAATCGGTGTTGCGCCGGGTGCGAAAATAATGCCTTTAAAAGTTACTTTTAATTTGAATAATTTAGCGCCGATTACTGAAATTGTCTCAGCTATTAATTATGCCCTTATGAATGGCGCTGATGTGATTAATTTAAGCCTTAGCCCGGCCTCTTTTAATCCGGTTATACCTTCTCTAGAAGACGCTATTAAACAAGCGCATAGTTTCGGCGTAGTAATCGTTGTCGCCGCAGGAAACATTAATAATGATGTCGTATTTTATTCGCCGGCTAACATGGCAGAGACAATAACTGTTTCCGGTACTGATTTTAATGATAATAAGGCAAAATTCCAATATTCTAATTATATTACTGAATCGAATTTTGGCGAATTTATTGATGTCGCTGCTCCGGGCATTGATGTTTTTACTCTTAATCCTTCGGGGCAGACTAATTTGCTCTCGTTAATGATTCCGCAATTAAATGTCACCAATGACTATTACCGCGCGCAAGGTACGTCGATGTCGACGGCAATTGTTTCCGGTATGGCAGCTTTATTGTTAGCACACAATGTCAACTTAACAAATGAAGACATCCGGCAGATTATGCGGGTTTCTGCTGATGACATCGGGCTTCCCGGGCGCGATATTAATTTTGGTTATGGCCGGGTTAATGTTTTAAGGGCTTTAAGTTTTGAACGCGTACCGGGAGTTAAGATAGTATCTCCAGGGCAAAAGGATGTAGTTAATCTTTGGGATAATACATTTGAAGTAAAGGCAAGTTTATATGGGTATAACTTGATGAATTATAACATTGCTTATCGCGATATTAATGCTGCCGAAGAAAATTGGATTGACTTGACCGGCGAAGTCCCTTTATTATCAAGCGAAAAAACTGTGCAAAATATCCTAGTGGCACATAGTTTAGACTTGGCTGGTTTTGCCGTCGGGACATATTTGATTCGTATCCAGCTAAATACTGTGACCGGCCTAACTTTTGAGGATACTGTTCAATTTGTAGCAACTAAATTAAATAATCCGCCGGTCTTTGCAGAAATTGTCGGTTATAACATTACTGCCGGAGAAGAGTTGACATTTAATGTTTCAGCTGTTGACCCGGATTTTGATGCGGTAAGTATAAGCCTTGTTAGTGAAGTTTCCGGAGCGCAGTTTAAAGAGGGCTTATTAACATGGCGGCCGTCGGAATACCAGGTTGGGATTCATAGCTTTATATTTGAAGCCTATGACGGAAAAGACGGGAGGACGTTATCTGCTCCCGTCGGAGTAGTTGTTTACGCTGCGCCGCAGGCTAAAATAAATTATCCGAAAGAAAGTACTTCTTTTGATATTTGGCAAGAAACTGTCGCTATCAGCGCTTCTGTTGGGGGGGACAATTTAAAGGAATATGAAATTTCTTATAGAAGCGCTGGTAGCTTTGGGGGGGACTGGATTCTGATCAAGTCGGGGAATATTGCTAGTGCCGTAGACTTTACATCAGAATGGGCAATTAAAGATTTAGCAATCGGCGAATATGAATTAATGGCACAGGTAAGAACGCTTAGTGGTTTATCTTCGGAGAATATTATTAAGGTAAATATTGTTAATTTAAATCATGCACCGGAATTTGTTCCGGTAAGCGATATCACTGTTAAGGCCGGTGATTTAGTTAGTTTCAGCGTTGTGGCGGCGGACAGCGATAGTGATATTGTTAAGGTCAGTGCTGTAAGTTTACCGGCAGGCGCAACTTTTGAAGGCAAGAAATTTAATTGGATTACAGATAAAAAAGCTGAAGGAACTTATGCCGCTTCTTTTAAGGCTTTCGACGGCAAAGACGGGGAAAGTATTTTAAATGTTGTTATTAATCTTACAAAAAATAATGAAAATAAAAATAAGCCGCCAAAAATGTTGTATGTCCGCGGTACAAAAGAGGCAATTTTCTGGCTGGGAGCCGATGAAGAAGACGGTATGAAAATAAAATATTCATATAGGGTCGATGGTAAGCCTTGGAGTGAGCCTAAGCCAAGAGTATTGATACGGATTGACAATTTAAAAAGAGAATACAATTTATCTTCGGGAAAACATACTTTTAAGGTCAAAGCTGTTGATAAAAAAGGGGATGAATCAAAAGAAATAAGCACTGTTTTTGATGTTGCGAAGGGTAAATCAAGTAAAAACCGGGGCAAATGAAGTAATATAACCAACCACTAAACGAAGGAGGAGAAATAATAATTTTGTACCTACCATCAATCTCACCTAAAGGGCGGCCTTAAATAATTTTAAGACTGCCCTTTCTAATTTAGAATTAAGTTTAATATTTTGAGAAATAGGGCATTTATTAGCGCAAATTATGTATGAAAGGCGAAAAAAGCTAGTAAAAGGGTACCTAAGGCCATTTACAGATGGATATTATGTGCTATATACTTTAAATAGTTGTGTGAATTGGTAAAAACTGCATTTCCGGAAAAGTAAAGGCTGATTATGAAAAGAGCTGTTTTTGTACTTCAAATTTTGTTCTTAATTATTGGATTAATAACATTCTTGCCATTCAATTCATATCCTCAAGATACTCTTTCTATAAATAAGCCACATATTCAAGATGGTTCCGCTGTTAAGAATAAACGGGTTGAATTTGATGTTGTTTGGACAGATACTCTTGGAGTTACAGTCAATGGAAATTCTTTAACCAAAAATGAGTCTGGCGGATGGGGAAATAGCGGCGCGGCATCAACTTTAAAATTTTCCGGTAATGCTGGTGCGCGTTTTACAGCACAGGAAACAAATACTCACCGCATGTTCGGGCTTTCGACTCAAAATATTGATGCCAATCAAGCGACTATTAATTATGCGATTTATTTACATGAAAATGTTGTAAAAGTTTTTCGTAACGGTACCGAGAGAACCATTCCTACACGTTATTATCAAAGTGGCGATATTTTTTCTATTGAACGTCAGGGGATGGATATTATTCTAAAACAAAATGGCGGAGAGCCATTTTACGCATTTGAAGGCGCTATTAATAATGAAACTGAGCTTTTAGTTGATGTAGCCTTAAATACTAACGGGTCAACAATTGCTAACGCTCAGTTTTTTGGCGACATTCCTTTAGGCCCGCCGGATGCTATTGATGATTTAAGCGCCCAATCCGGAGAAAACCAAATTACTTTATCTTGGAATGAACCGAGCAATCACGGCCTTCCCATAACCGAGTATGAAATTCAATACGGCACAACAGCCAGCGGTTTGTTTGATCATATATTTATCGATGATGCTGTGGCCGGCGCAACAATAACAGGCCTGGAAAACAGAGTTGAGTATCAATTTAGGGTAATTACGAAAAATTCGGCCGGTTCATCCGGATTTTCTAATGTGGCAACATCAACACCATTAAAGACTGTTTATGATGTTATCTGGCGGGATTTACATGGTGTTACTGCCAATGGCAATTCGCTTACTAAGATTGCGCCCAATGGCTGGGGAAACGGTGGCGCAGCATCATTACGAT
>JAKLDK010000042.1 GCA_022703565.1 Candidatus Omnitrophota bacterium | reverse complement strand
CCGGAATATGAGCAGATACGACTGCTAGCTGTACTAATGTCATTTTTTTAAGCCTGATTTGCTTTTTCATATTCCTATTCACCATTAAAGTTTTAAACAACTTATGTAGCAAGTATAGCTGATTAGAATTTGTTTGTCAAAAACAATTTCGTCACAGAGACAAATTAAGTTCAATTCTTCTCCGCTTACCCCTTACTTAATCCGGATAAAACATCCAAATTACATCTTAAGAAATCCCGGGTTTTCTCATCAAAAGGGATTACAAGTTTGCATTTCTCGTCGGATTTGTTGGCATTAATCCTAGTAACGCGCATTGCCCGTGAAGAGAACTGAAACTTTGGCCGGATAAATTTATCGTTTACTTTCGAGAAATCAATCGTGGCTTCAATTTGTTCTTTTTCATTGATAGCAACATCTGCAGTACAACTTAAAGCAAATAAATTGATGTCGGTACTTATTCCTTTGGCCTTTTTATTATTTATTCTAATTTCCAGAGGCAAGCGGCAATTAAAACGCCTGAAATTCCTTTTTTCGGCAAAGAAATCCTCGCTTTTTTCTTGTTCATAACGGCTTCTTAGCCAGTCTTCCCCAAATTTATTTATCCATTCTAAAGCTGCTGTCGCGAAACCAACTTCTTTTCTTTCCTTCTCGCTTCTTAACCACTTATGTTTTCTAATTTCCATTAAAGCCAAGTCATCCTTAAGAAATGAATAATTATTTTTCATAACTCCCCCTTTTTTGAAAAAATAATATTTGGGAATTATAACAAAATTGATATTTGAGTCAATGGATGGTATCAATTTTTTAGCAAAGATTATTACTTTATATGTACCGAGGAGATAATTGAATTTCCAGAGATAAGATTGCTAATATTTTAAATTATTTTCCTACTAATGCGATATTTCTTTAGGATCTGGTCCGGATGATATGAAGTTTTGGCAATTTTTAAGGCAAGCTTTCCCATATCTTGCTCGAAATTAATAAATTCATATTTATCAACCAGCAATTTTGAGAAATGATTGAACATATATTGATACATTCCCTTAAATTTTCTTTTTCCTTTAGCAAAATGATAGGCAAACATTTTATCATTTAACTCTTCACCGATGATAAAACCGGCCGGTTCGCCATCAACATAATAAATCCCGCCACATAAAACTAAATCGTCATAAAGTTTAAAAGCTTCCTGGCACGGATAATAATCCGTTTCTCTTTTTTCCTCGCCGACATCATGCTGCCATTCATCCAAAATATTTTGCGCATCAACCATCAGTTCTTTAGTTAAAGGTTTTGCCTCCGGCTTATATAAAGATAGGAATTGATTCAGCAAATTCTTCTTACTATGCAATTTTTGCCCTTTATAAGTAGCCAATCTTTCAGCTTGATAAATATAATCGGAGTCGCCGTCAATAAAATCTATATGAAACTTATCTGTGGGGAATACCCCAAGCCATTCTTCGGGAACAGGATAAACAACATCTTTACTCTCTGCTACATCTAACAAAGAAGCACTTGTTGCTTTGCTAACATTATCAGTTGGCATAACAAAGCTCTTTTCATCCTGAGTTTTTCCCAGAATAAAAATTTCATTATCTTGGGTTAGAACTTCATATTCATGGAATTTGCGGAACAAAAATAGGTTGGCAAAACTATACTCAGATAAAGACGTTTTAACTTCTTTTAACCAGGTAGCTAAGATTTCCTTATGCTGAAACGAAAGTTTCTCTATAGGCATGAATTCTTATACACCTTTTTAATAATTTTTGCAATTACCAAAAGATGCGCCGAAGCTTAAATATGTTTTTCACCTTTAACTGCAGCAGCTTCCCATTTAGAAAGATTCGACATTACGTCCTTAAAACACAATTTGGCTAATTCATCAAAATCACTCTCGAGAATTCTTTGAATGCGCCCGGGAGATGAATAAAACTCCCTCATTCCCCATGCCCCGAGCCGTCCCAAATCCTCTATTGTTAGGAAATTCGTCGGAATAACCGGATGAAGAAAATCCCATTTAAGCATATCGAGAGTTTTATAATCAACCCAGCCTTTTTTTACGCAATCATCCCAAATCGGAGAACCCGGAGGCGGCGTCAGATATCCGACCCACATTACATCCGGATCAACTTTCTCAGCGAATTCAAAACGTTTCTTTATAATCTCCTCATTGTCATGGTCGAAACCAATCATAATATCGCCGACAATCGCGATATCGTTCTTTCTTAGAATTTCAATTGTTTTATATATTTCATCAACAGTAATTCCTTTATCCAATTTCCTTAATTCATCATCACTCGCGACCTCAATTCCGAATACCGCCATAAATAGTCCGGCCTTCTTCATCAAGGGAATTTCCTTTTCCAGCCTAATCCAATCACTTGCACATCCCAAACTAACCCATTTCATTTTTAAGTTTCTTTTAATTTTCTCCTCGCAGAATTCTTTTACCCGCTTCGGATTAATATTAAAATTGTCTTCTTGAATAACAATAACCTTAACCCCGCATTCTTTCTCCAGATATTCCACTTCTTCAATGACCTTTTTAGCAGACTTTGCCCTCCAACGCTTAAAATGATTTAATGAGCGCGGGTCATGCTCGCTCCACTCATAACAAAATGTGCAACCGTGAGTACAACCGCGCGAAGTAACTATTTCAGTAAAAGGCTTCCAATAGGTATGCCCAACATATTTTTCCATCGGAAAAAGATCATAAGCCGGAATAGGCAATATATCCAAATCTTCTATTAATTCGCGAACCGGGCCAAAAACTACTTTTCCATTCTTTCTTAAAGCCAATCCGGCAATATTACTCAAATCCTTATCACCTTTATTAAGCGCGGAAATAAGTTCAGCAAAGGTTATTTCGCCCTCGCCCATTACAACAAAATCAATTGCCGGATTATCTTCCAAAGTTTCCTTGCTAAGGTATGAATACCACAACCCTCCGACGATAATTCTAACATCTTTTAATATCTTTTTTATTTCCCGGGCTGAATCATTAAAATATTTCTGCACTGCGAATCCGCCGTAAGAATGCAAAATATCGCCTAAAACAATTACTTGCGGATTCTTATCTTTAATAATTTTTAACATTTCCGCAAAAGGAATATCTAAAGCTTTACAATCTAACACTTCCGGAATTATCTCAACCTTGCTTCGGGCATAAGCGGCCCATTGCGCATGCATTTGATTCGGGGCAACATGATGCCCATGGGTGGCCCATGAACCTAATTTTGGCGTAACAAATAAAACTTTCATTATATATCCTTTCGATTTCTTAAAATCCCATTAGCCCAAATATCCAAAAGGCCCTCTAAGGCTTCCTGGAAAGAAATGCTTTCGTGCTGAAGGACTTCCGGATTAATTATTTCATTTACCGCCCCTAAAAACATTTTAACGGCAATGAAAGAATTAACTTTGCGGAATTGCCCGTTTTTAATGCCTTCCTTGATTAATTCTTCAACCTCGAGAATCTTTTCTTTGCGGTAACTGACAAAATTAGCCCACAATTGCGGAAGCTCTTGTTTGATATCCGGCAAAAAGTTCTCAAACCAGGGGCTCAATTCTTTCTGCAGAAAAACAATATTGTTTTTTATGATATCCAGCGGGTTTTTAAATGTTTTTTCTATTTTGATTTGGTTTTCATTAATCCTGTTTCGCAAACGCTCAAAAAGCATGGAAGCTATCTCTTCCTTGCTTTGGAAATATTTATAAATTGTATTCTTGCTCATCGCTAAATCAGATGCGATTTCATCCATCGCCACTTTACGATAACCAAACCTAAGCATTCTCTTCTCGGCTGCGTTTAGAATCTTTTCTTTATTTCCGTCAACATTCATCATCTTTCCGCTCCTGTAACTTGGATACTGATTTGGTATTTCTAGTATTCTAACGGTAAAATTTATATTGTCAATATTTTATTTAGGATGAAAACGGTGGGATACGTTACTTGCTTCGCTAAAACTTTTCTCTTTCCAGCGCGCCGGTTGCACCAATCTCGACAACTTCCTCTACCTTTATTTTGATTACAACCCCTTTTTCAGGGATATCTACCTGGAAATTCTTGTGTTTTCTACCTCGCTGAACTCCCTTGACCACCCGCTCGGCAGTTAGAGAAATTTGCTTTTCTTTCATATTTTCGACAATACTATCGAATTCCTTACCGCTAGTTATAAAATTAACTACTCCGTTAACTTGATAGCCATTAAAATTCTCATTATCTTTAAAAGAAATTGAGACTCGCGGATTCACCGATAAATTTTCCCAGGTTTTGCCAATCACATAATCCAAAAGATAAATATAGTTATTGTCAATTTTAACTAAGAACTTCGGAGCGGCATTGGGACGGCCTTCTAAATTTGCGGTCGCAACGTAAACAAACTCTTTGTCCTTTAATATCTTCTTAATCTTATCCGTAAGCATTAAAAGCTCCTACCTTTTACCAATAGTTATATTGCTATACGCCAACAACGGTGAATCTGGCGGTTGCGATAATCTTCGGGTATTGTTTTCGGCGTTAATTCAACCAAATCTTTTATCGGCAAACCTTCAAATTTTGGCACAAATCGCTGATGATTCGTCGAGAAAATAACAATTGCCCCTTTCGCCATTACCTTAAAAACATCACGCAACAGCTGCGTATGGTCTAAATTAATGTCAAAATAAATTCCCATAGCCTTATCTTGATAAAAAGACGGCGGATCGACAAAACATAAATCAAATTTCTTACCCAGCTTAGCTGCCTTATCCAGATATTTATCAACATCCGATTGAATAAAGGTATGCTGCACACCCAGAAGGCCGTTTAATTTCATATTATCTTCGGCCCACTTGATATAAGTATCCGAGCGGTCAATTGTAGTTGTGCTTTTTGCTTGGCCCAAAGCTGCCGCGCAAGTAAACGCACCGGTATAAGCAAAAAGATTTAAGAAATCTTTATCCTTGGCTAAATCGGCTACAATTCCACGCGTATCCCGATGGTCAGAAAACAATCCGGTATCCAAGAAATCGCTTGGATTAACTAAAAACTTTAAGTTTCGTTCCTGGACGATAAACCGCTCATTTTTTGAATCTAATTTCTTATAGCGCGGGCCTTCTTCTGTTTTAGTATGACGGCGCTTAATAAATACTTTGTCCGGAGTAACACCTAAAACCTCGCCCACAGCCTTGGCCATTGCCGGAAGCCAAGCCGGAATAGTTTGCTTGCGCTCATATTCCGCGACAACAATTCTACCTGCATACCAATCAACCACCGCCCTTACCTCGGGAATATCCCAATCATAAAGGCGGAAACATTCGACATTCTGTTTTCTAAATTTGCGGGATAAATGACGGAATCGTTTCTTGACACGATTCGATAGGATTTCAGCATGTTTTTGAAATTGTTCGGAGGCCATAAAATTTATTCTGAAGACGAATCCATTTTAAGTGTTGAAACATAGCTCCAACTATTGGCGTGAAAAACACGGCCCTTTTTATATCCGTTTATTTGCAAATCAACAATCGGCTGTCCGCATCCGTCGATAACACCGGCATAAGGAAGATCCTTTTTTATCGCTCTTACCTCTAACGGCGTTTTATCTTTCGTCGTCCAGCTACTACATCCGCACTCATTGCAACAAGTATTCCCCAGGCATTCTTGTTTGGTACACGTAATATTGCTACATTCAGCTGTACTCTCAACGTTTTCTTTGATAAAAAATAGCTTGGTTAAAGCCAAAACAACAATAACCAGCAATATTAAAACAATTGTTCTCTTCAAATTAATTATTTAGCTCCTTAATTCTTATTTTATTTTAGCACCAACATTCTTCATTGCTTTATTAGCTTGGACATTACCAACATTTCCTACGTTAGGATTAATCGGCTCAACTCCGCCGTTACCAATAGTCCCGGTTTCAACACCCAAGGCACTAGCACCTGACGAAACTTGTCCGCCGGCTGGATTTACCGGATTAACTGGATCTTTTGTTCCTTCCTGCCAGCCAAAAGCATTACCGGCATTTGTATTTATTTGTCCGCTAGCCGGATTAACCGGATCGGCCGGATTATTCGTACCTTCTTGCCAACCAAAAGCATTTGCGGAATTTGCCTCAACCTGATTTTCCATCGGATTCGGCATATCGTCGATATCAATGACTTTCCTTCTCTGCCCGGCCGAAGCATCATCTGTGCCGGAACTAGAGGCTTGCTCATTTTTCGTTGTAGGATTAAATCCTTGATTGAGACCTTCCGCTTTATTCTGCAAATAATTTACATCCGCTGGATTCATATTCGGATTATTTACAGCCTTAGAATTAATTTGCGCTTGGCCCTGTCCGGTTGGGACATTGGCATTTGTATTAACTGTGGTTTGCGCCGCTTTATTCAAAGCCTTTTTATAAGCCTTCATAGATTCTTTTCCCGAATCCTCGGCATAAGAATTATTTAACATAAAAACAACCGTCAACAAAGCCGCAACAATAAAAATACGATTTCTCATACTGCCTCCTTTTTACTTTAATCAATTATTTCTTATAACAAAATACCATCTCAGTTTTCAATAGTCTATCAATAATATCGTCGGGATTCAAGTTCTTTATCGGAATAACTATTATTTTATCATCAACAAACGCCTAACTTTATTAACATTTTCTCCCTCAATAGCTGCACATCCACCGCTGTTTGCATCTACAGTACCCCTTGTTATCCCGGATAGGAATTTGGCAAGTACAAAAACAAAAATCGCAGGCGGCTAATATCAGCAGCTTGCGACTCTTATTTTTTAGAACATTTCCGCCACAACACTACATTTACAATCAATTTACATTTTCCGTCCAGCTATTAGAAAAATACTAAAATTATGCATACTTCCATCCGCGATTGGCTTAACTATCTCAGCCGCGGTAAAATCATGAATATCATCCAAACCAAGTTCTAAAAACATCCGGCGCAGATTCGCGCGTTCAAACCCATGGTGATAAACTCCGTCATGATTAGAGTGAAAAAGCCCGCCATCGAGATCCAAGTCAGCAACAACAAGATATCCGCCCGGAAGAATAGCTCCTGTAAGTTTATTCAAAAATGATTTTACATCCTTAATATGATGCATGGTCATATTTGTTACAATAACATTATATAATCCCGGCAAAGAACCGCCCTTATCTAAATCAAGATGAAATATTTTTATTCCGGGAATATTACCGCGAGAAACCTTCTCCTGAAAAATATTCAGCATACCTTTAGAAGAATCAACGCCCGTTACAGAACGAACTTTTGGGCATAAAGCTAGCGAAACCAATCCTGTCCCGCAACCAAAATCCAGAATATCCATATCTGGTTTAAGCGGAATGTGGCACAAAATAGATTTAGCAACATCCTCTGCCAATTTGACGCGCGGCGGAGTGTCCCAAGTTGCCGCTTCTTTATCAAAATCTCGTTTGCCTAAATTCAAAATTTCCTCACATATTTTTTATCGCTTTAAATAATTAACTCTTGTCCCTCTCGGAGCACAAGACAACTCTCCCCAAATAATTGCTGAAATATCTCCTGGGCTTTAGCTCCAGTACAATGAAGAGGGACAACCATCTTAACCCCTGCATCTTTAAGCCTTTTTGCAACATTATTAATATCTTCCGACGAAGATTTCTTTAGATGAAAACCGCCAATAACACCGTAAACTGACTTTTTAAAATCTTGCTTAACTCGATCAACAATAGTAACTATCCCCGGATGGGCACAACCAGCGATTACAATCAATCCTTTTGCTGTTTCCAACACAAGTGACTGTTCCGATATATTCTTATTTGAATATTTCCCAATTATTTCTCCCGACAAATAAATACCATCTTTAATTTTTAAAACATCTGAAACATTACAAACATTGCCGCCCCAAGATTGAATTTTATTTCTTACTTTAGCTTCAGCTCGATTAGGCAAATAAATATTCAATCCCGGCCTTTGGCCTAAAATTGGCCGCAATCCTTCAAGATGATCCCAATGTTCATGTGATATTACCGCATGATTGATTTTACTAATATCCGTTTTAAATCGTCGCAGATTCTCTAAAAACACCCGCGCATCTCCGAAAGCATCAAAGAGAATGTCATCATCAATAAGAAATGCAAGCCCCCAACGCCGCATCAAACGCTCCCAAATAGAAGAACCATTGGCAATAAGCTTTAATTTCATCGTTACATCCTATTAATGACAATCGTGTTCTGAACAGGCATTTTCCATAGATATTTCCTCGAGATTTCCACTAACAAACTGTGCTGCTATAGATGCCACTGTCCCGGGAACAGCTCTATATGCTTTAATTCCGCCTTCGTTAAGTTTTTGTACCGCACGGCCGCCCATGCCGCCGGTCACTACAGCGTCAATAGATTTACCCATTAACGCGCTCATCGGCTGACACATGCCATGCGAATGATGTTGATTAGCATTGCTGATAATCTCAACGGAATCTTTTTCTAGATCAACAATAGTGAAATACGGCGCGCTTCCGAAATGCCCGTAAACTTTTGCGTTCTTTCCCTCATTAGTTTCAGTTGGAATACAAATTCTCATTTTATTACTCCTTTTGTTCTTTGATTTATTTTCTTGGCAAACTTAGGACAATTAATGTGAAGCGCTTTTCCTCTTATAAGCGCATCGGCAATCTTGGCATGAGCCCGATTAATTATATTACTAAATGTCGGGCGAGAGACCTTCATCTTCTTAGCAGCTTCTTCTTGATATTTACCCTCGAGGTCAGCTAGGCGTACCGCTTCTATTTCATCGGCTTCAAGAATAATTTCGGATAGTTCAGCCAGAGGAATACCACGCGGCTTAAAATAAGCCGACTTTAAATCAAGGCATACAGTTCTTTTTTTACAAGGCCTGGGCATGATTACCTCTTAAACTAGTTATTGACATATGTCAATAATAGCACTTAGGCATTCTATGTCAACACAATATTCTGGCTATACCGGCAGGACAAATATTCTTTATCGCTTAATAATATTTAAACAACAATCAACCCTTCAATGACGCCATATCAATTACAAAGCGGTACTTCACGTCGCTTTTCAACAGGCGTTCATACGCTTTATTAATATCCTGGATTTTGATTACTTCCACGTCCGGCGTGATGCCATGCTTGCCGCAAAAATCGAGCATTTCCTGCGTTTCAGCGATACCGCCGATAACCGAACCGGCCACTGATTTACGCCCCATAATTAAAGAAACAGTGTTTAACAAAGGATCGAGATCTCCTAAATACCCGACCAAAACTAAAGTACCGCTTAAAGACAATGTCGGCAGATACGGATTAATATCATGCGCCGAAGGCACCGTATCAATAATCAGGTCAAATTTACTTTTCACCGCTTTCATTTGCTTCTCGTCGGTAGAAAGCACAACGCAGTTGGCTCCCAAACGACGGGCGTCCTTTTCTTTGCTACGGGAACGGGTAAACAACGTAACATCAGCCCCTAAGGCTTTCGCTAATTTTAGCGCCATATGCCCGAGCCCACCTAAGCCGATAACCGCAACCTTACTATTCTTTCCTACTTTCCAATGACGAAGCGGCGACCAGGTCGTTATTCCGGCACACAATAATGGCGCGGCGCCTTTTAGATCCAGATTCTTTGGTATTTTCACGACAAATTTATCGGATACAACAATTTTATCTGAATATCCGCCATACATCGGCATTTTATCGTGACGATCGACGGCATTATAAGTGAATGTGGGAAACTCCTCGCAATATTGTTCAAGCCCTTCTTTACAGGAATCACAATGCTGACAGGAATCAACCATACACCCCACGCCGACATTATCGCCTTTTTTGAAACGTTTAACCTTGGGCCCAACACTTATTACACGGCCAATAATCTCATGGCCCGGCACCATCGGATAAATACTGCCGCCCCAATCATTGCGCGCTTGATGCAAATCGGAATGACAGACACCGCAGTAAAGAATTTCAATAACAACATCATTATCGCGCGGATCGCGGCGATCAAAACGAAACGGAGCTAAATTATCCTTAGCGGATTTTGTGGCATAACCCGATACATTCATTGTCATTATTCTCCCTCCTGAATTTATTTCTTTATAGAACAGTCGTATGTTCAAACATAACTCGCAGGTTGCTAAAGTTAACAACTCGCAATTTTTAATTTATATATACTACGGATACCAAAATCGAACTTAATATCCTAATTATTCGGCCTTAAGATAAGACAGTTTTTGAGCCAAATTGATTTTAATGTTTCTTTATCGTAAGAAATTTCCCCCTTAAGAGGATCAAATACTTTTATTCTTTGACCGTCATATCCTAGGGCAACAATCAAATGATCGACAAAAGCATTATATTTAACAGCAGCTATAAACGGCATCGGGTAATCCCCTATTTGTTCTACCGAAAAACTTTTCAATTCGAATTTACCGGGGTAAGATATTTGCTTAAGCTTAACATTAAGACAGTCTTTAAGTAAAAAACTATTTGTTCCAGTAAAAAAATCAGTATGGCACAGCCGTATCATCTCTTTTTCAGTTGAAGGAATCTGGTATTGCGAAAGTAATGTGCTCGCAGCTGCCGGGCCGCAGGTAAAACTGGTGGATTGAAGGCAATAGCCTCGACTATCAGGCTGATTGCCGCAAACAAAATATAAAGCGTAAATATCATACCGGGAATAAAAAAACTGGACAATGACGCAAAGAAGTAACAAATCAAATAGTTTTCGGAGAAAAAGTTTTTTCGTCCTTACAACAACTAAACCGCCAAAATAAAACAAGGCAAAGAAATCCCACCAAGACCCTAAATAACCATATATTATGTTGTCAAAATAGTTAAATTCTATTCGGGAATCACGATGCAAATATTGCGCAAATAAGAAATGAAAGGAATATAATAAACTTAAGGCAACAATAACTTTCTTATTCTTGTTAGCAGACCATCGGCCTAAAAAATATGACAGAAGATACAAAACGAATATACTAACGCTAGTAAATAAGAACATTTTATTCTACTCTATTTATAAAAAACCGTGCAGGGATTGGGGAAATCCGGAATTTCTAGCTCTTTAATGTTTACACCTATGCTTTCTAAGGTAGCAGAATCCATGCTCAAAATCTCAAGCTCCTGTTTTTCGCTCGAACCCGCATCTTGCCAATAAGGTTTTTTGTCGCTCGGCACCCTTGTCTGCGGGACAAATACCTTTCCCTTATCTTTAACAAAGATAATGGTTGTCCCTCCGTCATGGAAATAAAAATAATTCTTTATTTCATATTGCTGCATATTGTTTTTTGTTCCCAAAAATAAGTGAGGCAGACCTTTATATGGGAACCGTAAGCCATCAATATAAATGAAGATGCCTGATCCTTTAACTTTAAAAAGATGCTCCGGCTTTCTTATTTTAGATAAATCAAATAGCTTGATATCACCGTTTATAATTTGTTGAACAACCAGTTTTCTCCTTTCCTCCGACATGGGAACCAATGACTTCTCCTCATTGCTTTTGCTTACCGAAAAGATATTGTGTTCAAGATGAACCGAACAAAGCACCTGTTCGGATTGAGGATTTATTATCTCGGCTTGCACTTCATCGCTGGAAAACATTCCACCTTTTGTTTGCAACGGATACAATAGATTTTCTCTTCCCCAATAACCTCCAAAACCATAATCAGCATTGGGTAAACGAGAAAGAGGCCCTAAAAGTATATAAAAATCATTGTTGTCGGTAATAAAAGCCTGTGATATCTCGATTGGGTAATTACTTTGTTCTTTTGGCATCAACGACTCTAGTTCATTAATTTTCATCTGATCTTCGGGAATGCAATCCGGACAATCAATATCTTGCTGCAAGGCTTTAAGCTCTTCTTCATTGGGTTGAATTTTTTTAAACATCTCCTCAAACATATCGCCTATTTCTTTTCCAGCTGCCGGTTGCTTTCTTTGTACCTCTTGTTGGGTCTGGGCAAATGCTATTGAACACAATAATATTGATAACGTAAATACAATTATTTTTTTCATAAACCAATCTCCTTTAGCTGGTCGCAATTTTGTGGCAAACGCAAGAATATATTTCTTAGTTCATTACTTTACAATGACTTACAATTTTAAGTGGAGGTGCCGGGAATCGAACCCGGGTCCTTGAAGCGCCTTGCATAAGCCTCTACATGCTTAGTTTATTTTTAAGCTATCCCCCGCCATCGAAAAACAAACAAAATTCCGACGGGGTAGCCCTACGATTTCGCTCCACACTTATGGGCTAAATGTGAAACTAACCTGCTCAGGTCCTCATTTTAATAGTGCAGGTAACTACCAAAAGAGGGCTTAACCTATATTTAGGCTAAGGCTAGTTCTCCAGCGGTTTGTCTTTCAAAATCGCTGAACATTAACGTGCTTTCGCCGTTTAATTTGTGCCCAGATGATTTACGAGGCCAACTAGGCTTCCTCGGCATGCCACCTATACAATAACAACTTAAGTCGAATCCATGTCACCCCCGATATAATAGTGATCAGTGGTCAGTGGTCAGTGATCAGTGACCAGTGGTCAAAATAAATCAAAGAACAAAATTACTTCTTGCTAATTTTCTTAGCCTTTTTGCGGGCTTTTTCAACCGCGCGTACAAACTTATTTGCTTCCTCAAGCCATTGCAATCTTTGAGCATATGTAGTGTTCTTAATAAAACTTTCCAAATGTTCATATGCTTGATAGCAATTTTTGCTATTTAACGCTTTTTTTATCATGTTTTCTTGGCCTTGCTTATCGCCTTAAGCTGTACAATATCATCAATATCCTTCACCCGATTTGCTTGCCGTTTTAACATAATTAAATGTTTAACAGACAATAGCGGAATATTTATCCCTTCGGCACGTACAATACTTTTATCTTTGAAAGCTTTTTTAAAAGATATTTTCTCATCGACAAACATATCTATCATTTCAAAGGGCGGGTTTTTCCTGACAAAAGAAAAAACTATCATCCCCTTTTCTTTTTTCCAGCTATCTCGCTCTTTTTTATCAACAAACTGTTCTTTTGTAACCGGGACCTTAGGAATAAAACCTATCTTCTTTAGAGCATAAAACAATTTGGTTAAGTTACTTTTGTCTAATAATACGATTAAATCTAAGTCATTAGTAAAACGAGGATAACCGTGCAAGACAACAGCAACACCTCCGGCAACAACATATTTGATTTTGGCCTTATTTAAGGCCTTAAAAACATCTCCGTAAAACATATTTTACCCTCAAAGTGAATTTTCTAAATAATATTTAATATACCCGATATTAGATATTTTAGCAAAATAAAATAATTGGGACGGAAAACATTCATTAATTCTTTTCTAATACTTGGGACAGACACTAACTATTTTCTCAAGTGTCAGTCCCTTCGCTTCTTCTTTGCTTATTTGCTTCATTGCGTTATTATCTTTGCCTTACTCTCAAAGTGCGGGCGAGTTGGCGGTCCACATCTTTTTTCTTTAACGAGTCTCTTTTATCAAACTGTTTCTTTCCCTGCCCGATTACCAGTTCGAGCTTGGCAAACCCCCGGGCATTAAAATAAAGCTTGGTCGGAACCAGCACAACAGACTTTCCCAGCGTGTGCGAAACAATCTTTTTGATTTCTTTTTTATGCAGTAACAACTTTCTCGGACGGGCCGGCTCGACGTTAAGATAACTGCCTTCTTTGTATGGATTGATATGAAAGTTGTAAAGAATTACCTGCCCTTGTTCTATACGGGCAAATGAATCGGTAAAGTTTGCTTGTCCGTCACGTAAAGACTTTACTTCTGTCCCTTTTAATTCAATTCCGCATTCCCAGCTCTCTTTAACAAAAAAATCACGGAAGACTTTCTTATTTGAAATTAATGCTTGGCCCATCTTAAGACATCCCCATAATTTTCGCTAAAACCAATAAAAATACCGGCACGGTAAATACACAAAATACGTGGCTGTAGAATACACCCTGGCTGATTATTTCTTCCGGCGCCTTAAAATAACGGGAAAGGATTGACAAATTTACCGCCGAGGGCATTGCGGCCTCAATCATGATTACAAAACTAACCAAGAAATTCGGCTTAAAAAACCAAATCGCAGCTAAGGCAATTAATGGAAAGATTATAATTTTTGTAACAACTGCCCACACCATACTTCTTCTAACCTTTCCTAAATTCATTGACGCCAAGTTGCCGCCGATAACAAGCATCGCTAAAGGCAGGACGCATCCACCCAGTAAGCGGACCGGCTTTATAATTAAATCTGGAACATATTTAT
>JAKLDK010000041.1 GCA_022703565.1 Candidatus Omnitrophota bacterium | reverse complement strand
TATTTAGAGAGGATGTTCCAAGAAACCGATAGCGATTGGTTGAAAGAAGAAATTTCGAGCTATATGTCAGTTTCACCATGCCCGACGTGTAAAGGCACAAGGCTTAAAAAAGAATCTTTGGCTATTACTATCAACGATTTAAACATTGCCCAAGTTGCTCGTCTATCAATAAAAGAATCAAGAAATTTATTCCAAGGGTTAAAATTATCCACAGAAAAGAAAATAATCAGCCAGGAAATTATAAAAGAAATTATCCGCCGGCTTGATTTTTGCATCAATGTCGGGCTGGATTACTTAACCTTGGAACGTAAAAGCGCAACTTTATCCGGTGGAGAAGCAGAAAGAATTCGTTTGGCCACCCAAGTCGGCTCCGGGTTAGTCGGAGTAATTTATATTTTAGATGAACCTTCAATCGGATTACATCAAAAAGATAACGAAAGGTTGCTTTCGACGCTACATTCTTTAAGAGACTTAGGGAACACGCTTATCGTTGTAGAGCATGACGAGTTAACCATTCGAAAAAGCGATTATGTAATTGATTTGGGGCCAGGTGCCGGAGAATTCGGGGGAGAGATTATTTACAGCGGTGACGTCGAAGGATTATTAAAATCAAAAGAGTCCTTAACCGCGAAATATTTTAATGGACAGCTTAAAATACCTGTTCCAGAAAAGCGCCGCGAGACTATTAATACCCCGCAAATTAAAATTATCGGAGCCAAGGAAAATAATTTAAAGAATATCGATGTTTCAATACCAACCGGAACATTTTGCTGTATAACCGGAGTATCTGGTTCAGGAAAATCAACTTTGGTTAACGAAATTATTTATAAAGCCTTGAAACAAAAAATCTACAACTCGAAAGAAAAACCCGGCGAACATAAAGAAATAACGGGAAGCGATAATATTGATAAAGTAATTGATGTTGACCAATCTCCAATAGGGCGGACGCCACGCTCAAATCCGGCAACATATACCGGAGTATTTAACATGATCCGTGATTTATTTAGCCAATTTCCGGAGGCAAAAATCCGCGGTTATAAGCCCGGGCGTTTTAGTTTTAATGTTAAAGGCGGGCGGTGCGAAGCGTGTAAGGGTGACGGGATATTAAAAATAGAAATGCATTTTTTACCCGATGTTTATGTCGAATGCAGCCAATGCCATGGCAAAAGGTTCAATCAACAAACGCTAGAAATACATTTCAAAGATAAAAATATCGCCGAAATCCTGGAATTATCGGTCGTTGAAGCCTTGGAATTATTTAAAAATATGCCGCGTATCTCAAAGGTTTTACAAACCTTAAATGATGTCGGCTTGGGATATATTAAGCTTGGGCAATCAGCAACAACCTTATCCGGCGGCGAAGCCCAGCGCGTTAAACTAGCAAGCGAGCTATGTAAAATGTCTACCGGAAAGACAATGTATATTTTAGATGAGCCAACAACAGGGTTGCACTTCGCCGATATTGATAAATTATTAAAAGTCCTTCAGCAATTAGTAGATAAAGGCAACACCGTCTTGGTAATTGAGCATAACATGGAAGTAATAAAAAATGCCGATTATATTATTGATTTGGGGCCCGACGGAGGGGACAAAGGAGGAGAGGTCGTCTTTGCCGGAACGCCGGAAGAATTGATAAAACATAAATCATCATATACCGGTAAATACCTCAAGGATTTGCTATAAATATTAATATTAGTTAAATTGAAAAATAGTTTTAAGCTGTTATAATGTTGCCATGAAATTAAAAAACACACTATTGCGATTATTTATATTGTTTTTTCTCGGAAGCTTATATTTTTGCGCGTTAAGTCCATCTACTTTATGGGCGCAAAACAATGAAGACGAACTTTTCCTGGTCTCCCAAAAAGCCTTTGAAGACGGATTTTATGACGTCGCTATCCGTTATATCAACCAGCTTCTGGAGCAATTCCCTCAAACGGATAAATCAGTCCAGGCCAACCTTCTTTTAGGGCAATGTTATTTTTTTAAAACCCAATACCTCAAAGCCTATGATGTTTTTAGTAAATTATTGAAGTATCAAGAATTTAAAGATGCAACATTTTATTGGCTAGGAGAAACGTACCTAAAAGGGAGCGACTATTCTAAAGCCGAAGAGCAATATAAAAAAATAATTGAGCTTTATCCTAATTCAATATATTTGCCGCAAGCTTATTATTCGCTCGGCTGGGTATATTTCGAAACTAATCAATATGAAAAAGCAAAAGAAACTTTCCTTGAATTAATAAAGTATTTTCCAACGAATCAATTAGCAGAAGACACCTATTTTAAGATCGCCGAATGTGAATTTAATTTACAGGATTATAAAAATGCCGTCGGACGGTTCCAAGAATACAATCAAATCTATCCTAACTCTACCCGCCATGCCGAAAGTTATTTCTTTATAGCCGAATCATTTTATTATCTGGAAGACCCGCTAACCGCCATAACATATTACGCTAAATCAGCAGATAAAGCTTATGACAGCAAACTTTCTTTAATGTCAAAAGTAAGCATGGGCTGGGCCTACTTGAAAATTGGAAAGCATGATTTAGCTAAAAAATCCTTTGAAGAAGCGCTAGAATTATCAAAACAAAAAGGGATTATGTCTGACGACGTTTTCTTAGGTCTAGCCAATTTGTATTCTGAAACACAGGAATACGAAAAAGCCCGGGAAGCCTATGATAGCTTAATAATAAATTTCCCTAATAGCAAAAGAATCGTTGAAGCCCTTTTAGGCAAAGCTAACATCCAATATCTTTTAAAGGATTACCCTGCTGCGATTAATACTTATCAGGAACTAATAAACAAATACGCTAAAGATAAAGAGTATGCTGAGGTTATTGAAAAAACTTATTTCGGGTTAGCCTGGTCTTATTTAAAGAACAAGAATATTGACCTCTCAATTAAAACTTTTGAAGAAATAAAGAACAAAACTGACAACAAAACAGTCAAAATCAGCGCCTTAACTCAGATTGGCGATGCTTATCAGGACATCGAAGATTTCGAAAAAGCAATCGAGATATATGACCGCTTATTAAAAGATTTTCCGGAAAGCATTTACACCGATTATGTTCAATACCGTCAAGGAATTGCCCTATTAAAGATGGACAGGACTGAGGCCGCAACAATTTCTTTTCAAGCCCTGCAAGAAAACTTTCCTCAAAGTAAATACCTAAATGACGTTAAGTATTACCTCGCGGTTTCTAATTTTAAAGAAGAGGATTGGGCTAAAGCTAAAGCCAATATTGAAACTTTTATTTCATCTTTAACTGAAAATAATGAATTCCTGGCTGAAGCCCACTACATACTAGCCTTGTCAAATTTTAATCTGAACAACTTTCAAGAAGCCTTAAAAGAATTCAAATATGTCGCCGATAATTACCCCGGCCAAAGCTCGTTAATAAAGAACTCGGAACTGAATATCGCTAAAACTTATTACAAGCTTAATAATTCCAAAGAAGCCTTAAAGCAGTTTCGGTTACTTCTGTTTAAATACCCAAAAACCAATATCGCCCAGGAATCATTGTCCTGGCTAGGAGATCATTATTTAGAAATGGGTGATTATGACAATGCCATTAACTATTATCTGGAATTAATTAACACCTTTCCCAATAGCGATAAGGCGGAAGAGGTTTATTACCAGTTAGGGCAAACATACCAAGCCAAAAAAGAATTTGATAAAGCGATCAGCGCTTATAAAAACATAAAGAATGCCGGTTCGGAAATTTACGCCAAAGGGCAACTAGCTATCGGAGAAATATTGTCCAAAGAATTTGATTCCGAATCAGCCATAAAAACATACGAAGACATTGTTTTGACTGCTCCGGAACTAAAAAAAGATGTTTATGCCAAAATCGCTGAAGCCTATAAACGTCAAAACAATTACGACAAAGCTATCGAATCATATTCCGAATCGCTAAAATCTAAGAAGGGACAAAGCAAGACGTCCGACGCTGAATTGCAATTTTCAATTGGCGACATACAAGAGCTAAAAAACAACCCCGAACTGGCGCTGGAAGAATACTTAAAAATTCCTTATCTTTATCCCCAAGAAAAAGGATGGGTCACTAAAGCTTATTTAAGAATCGCCCGTATTTTTGAAGATGAAGAAAGCTGGGAAAAAGCAAAAGAAATATATAATAAAATAATCGCGATTAACGGCAACGAATCACAGTACGCACAAGAACGAATCTTGTGGATCGATAACAATGCATTACCTTTTTAAAACATTTTAGAAATTAAATGGCTTACTCTAGGAGAAACCCATACTTTTATACCAAGAGAGATAAAAACAACCGAAGAATTTAGTCCAGGAGGAAAAAAATGAATAGTGGAATTTGGGGAATGAGTTTATGGCAACTAATAAAAGCTGGTGGCCCGGTTATGTATCCAATCTTTTTATGTTCTTTTCTTGCTTTAGCGATAGTAATCGAAAAACTAGTGTTTTTTGCCAGCATCCAAACTGACATGGAAAGATTGAAAGCAAGAATATTTGAATGCATAAGAAACAATAAAATCAAAGAAGCAATTCAGGTCTGCGACAACAATCCTTCTCCCGTAGCAAAAGTATTACGGGCCGGAATCATAAAATTCGGTTCGCCAAAAGCAGAAATTAAAGAAAGCATTGAAGATGCCAGCCTTTTCGAAGTCCCAAAATTAGAAAAAAGGTTAGAAGCATTAGCAACCATTGCACATATCAGCCCTTTGCTAGGTTTGCTCGGAACAGTCACCGGAATGACAGCAGCATTCCACACAATAGAAATTAGAGCAACATCTTTAAACCCGGTTACTCCGGGCGATTTAGCCGGTGGGATATGGGAAGCCTTAATAACTACTGTTGCCGGTTTAGCCGTTGCCATACCGACATTCGTTGCTTATAACTACTGCGTCAGCAGAATTAACAATATCGTCTTAGATATGGAGCGCTGCGCGACAGAATTAGTAAACTTTATGTCGCAAATAACCGAAGGTAGAGAATAATTTATAATTTATTAAAGGAGAAAACCTGTGCGCTTTAAAAGAAGCATTAAATTAGAACAAGGTATCGAGCAAATTGATATTGCCCCTTTAATCGATGTCGTATTCCAATTGTTAATTTTCTTTATGTTATCGTCTTCTTTTACTTTTCAATCCGGTATAAACGTAAAACTTCCGAAGGCCGTTACTAGCGATATAATAAAAGAAGAGAATATGGTTGTAACAATTACCGACGACGACGTTATTTACCTCAACGGCAAAATCACAACATTCAAAGAATTGAGTAAAATCTTAAGCGAGAAAAAAAATGCCGACAATCCGATTTTGATCAAAGCCGATAGAAGGGCACGGGTAGGCAGCGTCGTTAATGTTTGGGATTTGTGCAGAAATTTAGGCATTGAAAAAGTTAACATCGCGACCAACCAAGAATAGCCATGTTTTTTCTTCCCAAGATTAATTTTAACCTGGCGACAAAATGCCTTTTATTGTCGTTTTTAATCCACCTGATAATTTCCCAAATATTTGTTTTTATTCTTCCATCGAAGAAATTCAAGATTCGCCCCAGCTTTATTTTCTTAGGATCTGTGCTCAAAGAAAATGATTTTTCAGCTAAAAACAAGACAAGCGCGGCAAGCAATTACTCTGAAAAACTAGGGATAAATACTCCGGGGGAAAACCCCTTCACAAACTTCTCACTCAATAAACCGGGAGCATTACTTGATTCAACCGAAAAAAAACCAAACAAAATAACATTCGACACTAAAGACATCGAAAAAAATATCAGGCAGGAAAATGCCGACGTTAAACCGGCGTTACAATTTGAGTTAGCTCCTTACGAACCATTAACCTTGGGACAAAATGATTAAGATTGATATATTCTTTGCCTTATCAGCATTTTTATTTCTTTTCATATTGCTTGTCTTTATTTATTGGGTATCATATAATTATAATGAAAACAAAAACTTAACGAAAAAACAAAAAGAAATAATACAGTGCCCTTATTGCACTTTTATATTAATTAGCTTCACGGAAGAAAAATTTATAATTTGCCCCAAATGCAAAAGCATAATAAAGGCAGAAGAAAATAACACCCAATAATAATGTTAAAACAATTGTCCAAAAATAAACAAGGAGTAGTATTAATTACGGTTTTGATGATCATCGTTGTAATGATGGTTTTAACCATAAGCGTAATTAGCTTAAATGTCTCCCAAGTTACTTTTTCAGATACCGAAATAAAGCGCATCCAAGCTCAAAGTTTAGCTATGGGAGGTTTGGCCTATATCTACGGGTGGAAAAACAATGGAAATCCTTCCTCATCAATATCTTACGATATATTGTTAGGCAATAGTACTTTCACAATAAATGCCGGTGTTGGCCCAGAAGCCCCTGTTAACGGAATGGGTATAAGCGTAAACGAAGTTCTCATCAGAGTTCGATAGATTACCTGCGAATATTAATCATTTCATCCTAAGCCCCAAAATAGTTCTTATATGAGTTGACAAAGTAAGTCTATTATAGTCTAATTAAGTATAGATAAGATTGCATAAGTTAGTTATGAGATTTTATATGTTTTTATTTATTGATTCAAATTGAGAGGAATATGAGACATTTATTAGATGTTGACGACCTAGCCAAATATTTAAAATTACAAAAACAAACCATTTATAATTGGCTTAATCAAAGGAAAATTACCGGGATAAAGCTCGGCGGTGTTTGGCGCTTTGATAAAAAAGAAATTGACAAATGGTTACAATCAAAATCTTTAAAAATGAGGAAAACTGAATGAGGTAATGAGTTCCATATAAAAGTTCTTAAAAAATAAAATGATAAAAAGCAAAGACAAACAATTAGGACTCTATTGGGGGGTAGATAAGCTTCATTTCATTGAAAGTATCTCTACAAGCCCGGTAAAATTATTCAATCTAAAAATCTCTGATCAAGCGAGCCAAGGAGGAATGGTTGACGGTAAATATATTCCTGCGGGCATGTCCGGAGAAATACAGTTAGCTCCATTAATTAGCAACGCGCTAGAACACCAGCAAGTAAGCTCAAGCCTGGTCAATGTTTCTCTACCGATAAAAGATATCATATTCCGCACATTTGTTATTCCGTGGATGCAGCAGAATGAAGTAAAAAACGTTGTTGAATTTGAAGCCAGTAAATATGTGCCATTTTCGCTTGATGAGCTTTATTATTCTTATCATCCGATGACGATCACTATCAGCGGCTCAAAAAGAATTAGAATAATTTTCGTCGCCATAAAAAAAGATTCGCTGGAGAAATACACCAATACCCTTCAAGCCGCGAAATTAACCATAAATATTGTTGAACCCGCGCCTTTAAGCATGGTCCGAGCACTTACTTTAAAGAATTTATTACCACAGGATAAAATTATTGCCATTATCCAAAAAGAAGAAACTAGCGGCAAGATATACGTTGTTGAAAAAGGAATCCCTTTATTCGTCAGAGAGTTCCAGCTAAGAATTCCCTCTGGGCAAAAAGATACTGGGCCTAAAGCCTTAATGGTTTTGCTGATGAATGAAATTAGGATTTCCCTTGATTATTTCAACCGGCAAAACAATCAAATACAAGCCAAAGAAGCCCTGGTGCTAGCCACTGCCAACGAAGAATCAATCGCGCAAAACATAGAAGAAAACATTAAAATTCCGGCTAAAGCAATTCCTTTAAACACTGTTATCGGGACAAAAGAAACAAAAGATTTAGACTTAATCAATGCTTACGGTGCTAGTTTGCTCATTCCCAGCGGGCCAGAATCTATATTTGATTTAGCCGGAGAAGAGTTAAAATCAAAAGGAAGATTGCAATCAATAAGAAACAAAATCAGTCTAAATTCGACAATCAAGACAGTTTTTGTTTGCATACCCATCTTAATTGCCGCATTTGTTCTTCCGGGAAGACTTATGACGAGCACGAAGAATACCTTGGCGCAGCTAGAATCACAGATTGGACGGCAAGGCTTTCTGACGCTGGAGGATATAAAGAAACAAAACGATACCTTAAGCCAGAAAGTAAACTATTTCAAAAATTTAAGATTTAAAAGCAATATTTTTTATTTTATGGCAACACTACCGAAACATATTACTAAAGGAACGTGGATATCTAATATTACTATCGATTATTCGAGATATGACCGTGAAGTTGATGCCTTAAATTTTGCCAATTTAAGTAAAACTCCGGCCCAAGAAATTTCCATTAGCGGTTATTCGCACTGGGAAGACAAAAATACCCAGTTTAAAAATATTAACAATTTCAATAAAAACTTAAAAGAAGACAAAGAGATAAAAGAAGCCTTTGACTCAATTGAGATAGAATCGGTTAATTCGCAAAATATCGGACAATACTCAGCTACAGCATATAAAATAATAATGAAATAAAACAAATGAACCTAAAAGATATAAGCCAATTTAAACTTGAAGATTTAAAAAACGTTAACTACCTTGAGCTCAAGGATCAAATCTTGAGCCGGCCGGATGTTATTATTAATTCCGCTATCATCATCGTTACTCTGATTATTTCTTTAAACGCTTATAACGGATACAATAAAAAAAGCATAAACATTAACAAAAATATAACCGAAATTAAGACAAAACTCGACGCTTTAAAGCAGCAGGAAAACATTCAGCTAGAATACAAACAACTTCTTACAAATGAGCAAAAAAGAATAACCATTGAATCTTTAGGTGATAAACTTGGGCAGTTCGCTAAAACTTACAACATCACAATAGCATCTTTTGACCCAGGCAAACCAAAAGACTCACAATATATATATTCTAATGACTTAAAAATAAAGATTACTGCCAATAACTATGAGAATTTTATTCTTTTCCTAAAAGAAGCGGAAGAAACAAATTATTCCTTTAGGCTAAAAACCTTCTCGGCTGCTTATCCAACAACGCAAAGAAGGAGAGACGAGAAAAATGACCCGAACGACTTGTTAAGCGCTGATTTGTATTTTGAAATCGTTGAGAATAAAGACGCTCCAATAAAAACGACGGATGAAGAGAACCAAGAGCCGGATAATAGCACAGAATAAAATGACAAGAAAAATAAAAATATTAAGAGTAATATTTACTTCAACCATGCTAATCTTTTCCCCGCAATTAGTTTTAGCTAAAGGAGAACGTCTGATAATCAGCGATTTTAGCCATAGCAACTTTAAGGTTAAGAACCCTTTTGAAGCACAATTTCAAGAAATAAAAGTTGACGAATCGAAAAATAAAAAAACCATAAAAAAAGAAGAGACTGAAAAACAAGTTAACACAAGTGAAGCGATAACACTTCCGGCAATGAACGTAACCGGCCTGGTTTGGAACAGTAAGAGGCCGCAAGCTATTATTAATGGCCAAGTTGTTAACATTGGAGATACTGTTTCTGATGCCAAGATAATTAAAATCACTAAAAACGAGATTGAATTTTTATATATGGAAACAACTTTTAAAATAACCCCTTAAAAAGAGGAGCCGTCATGAATAAGATTATTTTCATAATTATTATATTAGCACTTACTTTAGCCGTGCCTATTCTTGCCCAGGCATTAGAGCCAAGCAAGCACATAAATTATCTTGACTCGGAATTTATCGACGATAATTTCCGCAAAACAATTTCCATGGATTTTAAAAATGCGGGCATGGAAGATGTCTTAAAGATATTCGCACAGCAAGCCGGATGGAATTTTGTAGCTGAGACTGACGTCTCTAAATTTACCTTAAACGTATATCTAGATAACGTACCAGTAGAAGAAGCTTTGGAGAGAATTTTATCCGCGAAAGGCTTAACCTACCAGTTATACCCGGAAAGTAATATTTTTGTTGTAAGGCCCATTGTAAAAACCGACAGAAAATTGGTTACTCGAGTTTATCGGCTGCAAAATGCTAGCGTTCCTTCGGCCGCAATAAATACTACTTTAGAAGGAGTTACAGTTAAGTCCTCCGCTGTTGTTGACTCGGTAAGAAGTTTATTGTCGCAATCCGGGTCTATCGTCGAGGATCCAAGAACAAACAGCCTTATAGTAAGCGATACTGCCGATCAAATCCCGTTAATTGAACAAGCAATATCCAGGCTTGACGTAAGAATTCCGCAAATTTTGATTGAAGCTGAAGTTTTAGATACAAAAAAAGGCGCTATTGAAGACATTGGGACAAAGTGGGGAGGAAGCACTTTCGATGGATTGTCAATATCTAGAACTGGTTCAAGTATTCCTAGCCTCTGGCCATTTAATTTAGATAACCTGATTGATGATGGCAAAGTCAGTCCGAGCGATTTAACCTATACTCCAGGAGCCTATTCATTTATCGGAGCAGGGTCAATGCTGAAATTATTACGAAAAGACACGGAAACAAAAACATTAGCTCGTCCCAGAATTCTTACTCTTAATAATCATACTGCCAAAATCGAAATTAAAACCGATGAAGTTATTGGCAAAACTATAACATTCGACGACAACGGACAACCAGAAAGTGAATCATTAGAACGTTCTGATACTGGTGTTAAACTTTTAGTAACCCCTCAAGCTAATGTTGAAACTGGTGAAATTATAATGGCAATACAGCCGGAGGTAATAAATGCAACAGCGGCTGCACTTGACGATGCTTGGGAACCGGAAACCAGGACTTCAAAATCAATTATGCGGGTTATGTCAGGCAATACTGTCATTATCGGCGGATTGCTTCGGACAGAAGAAGAGAAAACAATAACAAGTGTTCCTCTTTTGGGCTCTATTCCCGTATTGGGAATTCCTTTCAGGCATAAAAACTTAGATAAATCGGAACGAGAATTATTAATTTTTATAACTCCGCATATTATGGACGATTTTAAAAAACATGACACGGCGGCAATTAATGTAAAAGAAAAACCAATTAAGCCGGTATTAATGCGCGAGCAAGAAGTTCCAACAGGATTTGATTTTAATGAAGAAAATACATATAATGAATCACCTGAATTATCAAAAGCGGATTTAGCAAAATAGATAAAAGACTATGAGCCATTTTAGATTGGGTGAGGTTTTAATTAAACAAGGCCTCATTACCGAAAAACAACTTAATAACGCCATCGAGTTCCAAAAAAGAGAAAAGGGACGCATCGGTGAAATCTTAGTTAAACTAGGGTTTATTTCCGAAGAAAACATGATCTCCGCCCTTGGTTCTCAACTTGGCATACCTTATTATTCATCGGAAAATGCCGAACTGCTTAAGCCGCAACCAGACCAAAAACTTGAAAAAGTTATTCCGCCTGATTTTGCTACAAAAAACGTCGTATTGCCGCTTTCAAAGCATATGTCTTCTTTGACTTGCGCGGTTAATGATCCTTTGGATCTTTTAATGCTTGACAACCTGAAAAGAATTACCAGCTGCGAAATCAACTTGGTTATTGCAACCAAAGCCGCGATACAAAAAGCAATTAATGATTTTTATTTTGCCAATAAAAAAGATGAAGGTTTTAGCGGGCCTTCGATGTTAGATCAGGCGGTTGAAAGTACTTATTCGCAAAAAACAGCAGACCAAACAATCACCTCTACTAAAGACAAGCACGAAGCTACCGAGCTAAGTTTAGACAAACTTATTGAAAAAGCCGGAGAAGCTCCGGTTATTAAATTAGTCGATTTAATTATCCGTCAAGCGATTGATGAACGAGCGAGCGATATTCACATTGAACCTTTTGATAATAGAATAAATTTGAGGTACCGCATCGACGGGCATCTCTATGAAATACCACCGCCGGCTCCGCATTTGCATTTACCGATAGTTTCGCGTATAAAAATTTTATCCAAACTGGATATCGCCGAAAAAAGGCTACCCCAAGACGGAGCAATTGTAGCTAAGCTCGAAGACCGTTCAGTTGACTTACGTATTTCAACTATTCCGACAGTTTGGGGAGAAAAGGTTGTTATGCGTATTTTGGATAAAGCCGCTGTTCCTTTGGAATTAACTCATTTAGGTTTCGACAACAAACAAATTGACCTTATTCGTAAAGCCATTAAAGCGCCTTACGGATTATTTTATGTTACCGGGCCAACCGGAAGCGGAAAGTCAACAACTCTTTATGCCGCAGTATGCGAAACAAAAGATTCATCAAAAAATATTTTAACTGTCGAAGACCCGGTCGAATATAAATTAGACGGAATTAATCAGGTCGCAATAAAGCCTGATATCGGATTAACCTTTGCCAACGCTTTACGCGCCTTTTTGAGGCAAGACCCGGACGTAATAATGGTCGGGGAAACTCGCGATTTAGAAACTGCTTCTATCTGCGTACGCGCTGCCCTTACCGGCCACTTTGTTTTAAGCACCTTGCATACTAACGATGCCGCCTCAGCGATTACCCGTTTGATGGATATCGGAGTTGCTAATTATTTATTAACTCCGTCTTTAGTGTTAATTTTGGGCCAACGCTTAGCCAGAAAACTTTGCCCCAAATGTAAAGAGCCTTACGAACCTCTGCCGGAGCAACACGGTGGAATCAAATTCAAAAGTGACCTTATTTATAGGGCTAAAGGTTGCGATTTATGCAAGAATACCGGATACAAGTCAAGAATCGTAGTCTCAGAAGTATTAGTAGTCGATGACGAAATAAAAGCGATTCTTTCCCGTAACGGAGGTTATACAGAGATAAAAGATGCCGCCCGGAAAAATGGGATGGCGACAATCTTTGAATCCGGAGTCAGGTTGGTCGAAGAAGGCATAACTTCATTTGAAGAGGTATGCCGGGTCAGCGTAGAACAATAAAATTATTTTTTCTTGAAATAATGATAAGGAAATAAATTGCCAAAGTTTTCATACGTCGTTAAAGATAGAGAAGGCAAGACTTATAAAAATGTAGTTGATTCAATAAATAAAAAAGTCCTAATTGACCGGCTGCAGAAGCAAAGCTACTTTGTCATTAGCGTCAAACAAATCACCTCAGATGGGCCGCAGCAAAAGATACGCATAGCGAAAAGAAAACAATTTACCCATAAAAATATCAAACTTAACGATATGCTCAGTTTTGCCCGGCAGCTTGCAACCATGCTAGAGTCCGGAATCACAATAACACGCTCTTTATCTGTAATTCAAAGCCAAATTGAAAGCGAAGACTTTCACAAAGTAGTAGTAAAAATCAAAGACGACGTCGAACAAGGCCGGTCTCTTAGCCAAGCACTTTCTATTCATCCCAAAGTGTTTAACCAATTCTGGGTAAGCCTTATGGAAGTAGGCGAAGCCTCCGGTACTATTCCGGTCGTTTTAAACAAGCTTACATTCTACATCGAGCAAGAAGCGTCCTTTAAGGCAACTATAATTTCCGGGATAATTTACCCCGCTATTTTATTTGTTGTCGCAACAGGAGCGGTCGCGTTTTTTGCCCTTTTCGTCGGGCCAAGATTTGAAGAAATTTTCAATTCAATGAAGGTAGATCTTCCGGCCATTACCCGATACCTCTTGGGCTTTTTCTCTTTTGTCAAAAGCCATGTCTTGCATATAATCGGATTTTTTGCGGCAGTAATCGTTTTTATTAAACTCTATATAAAAACTTACACCGGCAGATTGAATTTCGAAAGATTTTTATTTAATTTGCCAATATTCGGTGATGTTATAAAGCTTATCGTCGTTGAAAGGTTTTGTTCTCAAATGGCGATATTGATTGATTCTGGAGTTCCAATTCTTTACGCTCTTGATATTTCCGAAAGATTGGTCAGTAACAACACCTGCGCGCTGATTGTCGGAGAAATTAGAGATGGAGTAAAAAGAGGAGAGGTTATTGTTGCCCCGATGGAGCGAAGTGGATTTTTTCCACCGATGTGCATACAAATGATCCAAGTAGGAGAAGAAACCGGTGAATTAAGCAAAATGTTTAAGCATGTTTCTGATTTCTACCAAAATCATGTTACGACATTTATGCACCGTTTTGCCACAATTGTTGAACCTTTTATGCTAGTTTTCATGGGAGCAATTATCGGAACCATCGTCGTAGCTATGTTCTTACCGATGTTTAATATTGCGCAATTGGGCGGAGCCGGAGGATAAAAATTGTATGAAAATTGCTTTATTTTTAAACATTTTTGATGTAAATTAGCTTATTAGATATATTAATAGTAGTCATATAATCTTTGCTTGGTCCATTTGACATTGCATTCTTACTTTTATAGCAGCACACAAATCAAATGGTTTTGAAATATTAAATTAATAGTAAATTCATTTAAAAAGAAGAAGAAAAAAAAGAAAGAAGGAGCGAAAAATGAGAAAGAGTGGTTTTACGTTACTTGAAATTATCATCGTTATCATCATCGTCGGCGTACTCGCATCATTGGCTTTACCCAGGTTCTTCGCAACGGTCGAATTCTCCCGCAGCACAGAAGCCTTAACCTCTTTTGCCGCAAT
>JAKLDK010000040.1 GCA_022703565.1 Candidatus Omnitrophota bacterium | reverse complement strand
AGGTAATAATATGTCAAATTCAGTCATAGTGGGAGCGCAATGGGGCGATGAGGGTAAGGGTAAAGTCATTGATATCTTTGCCGCGAAAGCCGATTATATAGTGCGCTATCAGGGCGGTAATAATGCCGGCCATACGGTTGTTGTCGGCGATAAACAATATATTTTCCATCTCCTTCCGTCAGCTATTCTGCATAAAAATAAGGTCTGTGTTATTGGCAACGGTGTCGTTATTGACCCCAAGGCTTTACTTGGTGAAATTGAAGAATTGGAAGGCAAAGGAATAACAGTAACGCCTAAGAGTTTAAAAATTTCCGGCCGCAGCCATGTTGTTATGCCGTATCACCGGATTCTCGATGGGTTAAGAGAGACCATGCGAAAAAATAAAATTGGTACGACTGGACGTGGGATAGGGCCTTGTTATGCCGATAAAGTTACCCGCTGCGGAATCAGGATGATTGATTTGCTTAATCCTGCTGTCTTAAAGGCCAAACTTGAAGATAATTTATCGGAGAAAAATGAAATATTTAAGCGTGTTTTCGGGAAAAATAGTTTTAAATTCGAAGATGTTTATAAGGAATATCTTGATTATGGGAAAAAATTAGGCGCTTATGTTTGCGATACCGCGCT
Source organism: Candidatus Omnitrophota bacterium (assembly GCA_022703565.1). Classification (GTDB taxonomy): domain Bacteria; phylum Omnitrophota; class Gorgyraeia; order Zapsychrales; family Zapsychraceae; genus JADFZM01. The sequence goes on along the minus strand of JAKLDK010000040.1, from coordinate 13,782 downwards.
TTATTTAAATGAGGCGATTGATAATAAGAAAACAATCCTTTTTGAAGGCGCGCAGGGGACATTTTTAGATATTGATTACGGCACGTATCCGTTTGTTACATCATCCAATTGTATTGTTGGGGGTGTATGCTCTGGAACCGGTGTGCCGCCGACTAAAATTGACAAAGCCATTGCCTGTGTCAAGGCTTATACGACGCGCGTTGGCGAAGGCCCATTCCCGACTGAATTCTCAGCCAGATTAGAAGATGAAATCCGCCAAAAAGGAAAAGAATTTGGTGCAACAACCGGGCGGCCTCGCCGCTGTGGTTGGTTTGACAGCCTTTTGGTCAGGTATTCCGTTATTATTAACGGCATTAGCGAGCTTGCAATAATGAAGCTTGACGTTTTGGACGAACTGCCTAAATTAAAGATTTGCACTGCTTATCAATATAAGGGTAAAACTTATAAGTATTTTCCGGAAGATTCCGAGGTTGTTGCCAATGCCAAGCCGGTTTATGAGGAAGTTGACGGTTGGCAAACACCCACAACCGCAATTCGTGATTACAAAAAATTACCGAGAAATGCCCGCGCTTATATTGAGCGTTTGGAAGAATTATTGAAAGTAAAGGTAAAATATATTTCAATCGGCAGCAAACGCGACCAGATAATCGTAAGGTAGCATAGTGGTCAGTTGCCAGTGATCAGTGGTCAGAAAAATTGAATAGCGTGGTGTTCCCGAATGTTAAAGAGAAAGTAAACGCGCTTTAATTAAGAACAAAACATGAACTTGACCCAAATCATCCTTTTTGTTGTTTACTCTGCAATTACATTCATTTCCGGAGTCGGTATATACAATTTCTTAAATAAAGAAAACAGGTTTTTTGTAAATTCTAGCGTCTTTCTTGGTGAGGCATTTTTGCTTGGCACGATTATTGTCGTCGGAGAAATGCTTCTACTGTCATCGTTCGGGTTATATACCAAGTATTTCTTGTGGCCTGTATTCGCTTTAAATTTATTGTTTATTCTAAACAGGAATGTCCGACAAATAATTTCAGATAATCTTGCCAAGAATTTCAATCCTAGCGCGAGTTCAATTGCGTTTATTTTAGTATTAGCCGTATTTTTCTTCCGGAATTGTTATTTTCTCCTGGATGTTGATTCGCATTCAATGTATTTATTCGCCCAGAGGCTTTGGCTGGAGGCTAAAACGAGTTTTACCGGTACAATCGCTTATGATGCCAGAATTTTTGTCCCGCATTTTAACGCGGTTTTATATGCTTTAGGAATTTCATTATTTCCCAAGGAAACTCTTTTCCCCCAGTTAATTAATGTTTCATTCAGCATCGCTGCGTTAATCCTTCTTTTTGGTTATACCAGTTATCGGTTTAACCGCGGATATGGATTGGCAGCGGTGTTTTTAGTCCTATTAAACAGGCATTTCTTTTATTCGGGTGAAAATACTTGCTGTGTTATAAACAGTGCTCTTGTATGTTTCTTATTCGCGTCGGTTTATAATTTTTGGGAAGCCAGGGGAGATAAGGGGCATTATCGGTTTTTTCTTGCGATAATATTTTTAAGCCAATTAATGGGAAACAAGTATCAGATGGTTTTTGTAACGGTATTTGTCCTGGGAATAGCATTTTTTGTCCAGCAAAACTTGTTTGAGAAAGTTGCTAGTATATTTAAAAACAAGAAATGGCTAACATTCTTAGTATTTTCTATTATGGTAACTTTATTTTGGTATATTCGTAATTTTATTGTCACCGGAGATCCTGTTTTCCCAATCCTAGCCGGGAATTTTAATTATTTCAATTGGACTAAGGAAATGTCAGATTCGGTTATAGCGATTTGGGGTGGCAGCCTTAACCCGATGCAAATATTGAAGTACTTCAATTATTTATTTATATGGGCGGGCGTTATTCCTTTAAAGTATGTAGGAATCGCTATTACGCTTTTGCCTTTTATTGTTTTGCTGGCAATTACGAGAAATGCCTGGGATAAGAACTTGTTTAGTGAACTTATGTTTTGGCTTTCGATGGTAATTGTTTATGTCGTCGGGCTTTGTATGGCGATGTTTGTTGACCCGCGGCATTATGGTTATGGTGCGGCGATTTTTGCCTTTAGTGTTATTGTTATCTTTGATTTTGTTGTGGTTAAAGTCTTGAAAATAAATAAAATAGCTGCGCTCATTGTGATTTTATTGTTATCGCTTTATCCGGTTAGGATTGTGATGGAAGAAGGCGGGCCGTATAAAGTTCCGAGCTTCCGTGATAATTTGAATGTAATTTTAAATAAAGTTCACCTTGAAGATATTCTGCGGCGTGATTTTAAAGAGGCAATTATTGCCTCCGAAGGTTATACGAATAATATCGAGAGAGCAAAACAGAGCGCGTGGTATGTCAGGCCCGGCAATATTGTATATTCGTATTTTTGGATTCCCACGCGCCCGCAGGTCGGGTTATGGGCGACGACCATAGTAAAATGGGATTCGTATAGAAATAAAGAAGCGGTTATGAAAGATTTAAGTGATTTTGGTATAAAATGGCTGATGAAAATCGAAGATAAGAAGTTGATTTTTATTTCGCCGGAAGAATATGCAAATGAAGCTGTGCTGTATGAGCTTTATCCGAAAAAATTGAGATATGATTACGGTTTTCCGGAAGAGTTGACGATAGTAAAATGAATTCACGCAGAATGTCATTCCTGCGGAAGCAGGAATCTCTTATAGTTTTATAGTTTAAGTTTTGGATTCCCGCATGCGCGGGAATGACAGCTGTAATTAGAACCATAAAAGCATATTTATTATGAATTACATTCAATTTATCCTATTTTTTATTTTCGCAATCGGCGCATTTTTGGCCGGATTGCCGGTTTATTCCCGTCTGACAAAAGAAGATTCTCTAAAATCATGCCGTAGTATATTCTTAGGCGAGGTTTTGCTTATTGGGAGCATCCTTATTTATGCCGGGCTTATGATTGTATCTATGCTGGGGCTTTACACTGTGCATTTTATTTGGGGAGTGGTGGGCTTGGCTTATTTGGCAATTTTTGATAAGAATTCCCGTGATGAAATTTTGGCTCTGTTTAAGAAAGAGGCCGCATTTAGCCTGCCTGTAATTGTATTTATTGTTATGGCTGCGGTATTTTTTTACCGGAATTGTTATTTTTTAATGGATGTTGATTCACACACCGCTTATTTATTGACGCAAAAAATATGGCTTGAGAATAAAACGAGCCTTATTGGCAGCCCGGCATTGGATTTAAGGGTATATGTTGCCCAGTTCGACGCTGTTTTTTACGGTTTAGGTTTGTCGGTTTTTCCAAGAGAAACACTTTTTCCCCAATTAATCAATACTTTCTTCCGGCTGATTGCAGTTTTGCTGGTATTTGGCTATACGAACTATCGCTTTAATAAATGGTATGGTTTAGCGGCGAGCATGTATATGTTTTTTAATATCGCGTTTCATATTTCCGGCGCCAATAGATGGGTTGTTTTAAACGGGGCGTTGGTTGCGTTAATTTTTGCCGCTTCTTACAGCATGTGGGAGGGAAGGGCACAAAAATCTAATGCCCGGTTTCTATTAGCGTTGGTATTTTTATTATTAATCCCGAGCAATAAATATCAGGGTTTGCTTGTTGCCATATTTATTTTTGCCTTGGGAATGTTTGTCCAAAGAAATCCTTTAAAGCAAATTGTTGGGATATTTAAATCAAGGTTTTATGTGTCAGCTTTTGCCTTGTTTGTTGTAATTGCCGCGCTTCATTTTATAAAAAATTGGATAGCGACGGGATGCCCGTCATTTCCGATATTTGCCGGGCAGTTCAACGCGCTTAATCACACTCCCGAGATGGATGCGGTTTTCCGCCAGTATACAAAAGGCGTTGATTTGAATCTTTTTACCCGCTATTTCGGATATCTTTTTTTGTGGCATGATATTATTCCGGAGAGGCGGGTTATTTATGTTTTGATTTATCTGCCCTTTATAATTTTAATGATGATGCGCCGCAATAAAGTTATAAATTATGATGTAACATTCGAGTTTATGTACTGGCTGGCATTATCTATCGCATCAGTATTTGGAATATGCATTTTGATGTTTCAGGACCCAAGATATTATGTTTTTCCTCTCGGGGTAATGGTTTTTACGACAATCTTTGCCGTTCATTATATTTTCCGCGAGTGTTTAAAGGTAAGGGTTACTTTTATAATAGTTCTTTTTATGATTTTCTTCGCAACGCCGTGGTATAAAATTTATACTAAGAATATCGATGAATTCAGCAACCCGACATATAAACAAAATTGGGAAGTTGTGACTGATAAAATCCATACCTCGGACGTTGTTTCGATATATTATCCCCGGCAAAATGAGGTTGATGAAGCAATAAGAAATAATCCGGATAAATTTGCCAAAAGTGCCTGGTATTTCTTTATGCAGCCAAATCGACACTCTTCTTTCTTATCGCCGATTCGTCCTTATGTATCGGTGTTAACTACTTCTATCATAAGTTGGGAGTCTTATGAAAGTGAAGAGAAGGTTATTAATGATTTAAAGGCTTATGGGATCAAATGGCTTATTGACTATCGGGATGATAAGGTTGTATTTATTCCTGTTAATGATTTTGCGAAAGAAATGGTTGTCTTTGACCGTTATCCCAAGAAAGTGCAATACGATTACGGTTTTCCGGAGGAGCTTACCCGGACGAAATACGCTAAATAAGAAAAAGGGGTTCACCCTTATTCGTAAATTTGGGACATTTCCCAACTTGAATATAAGGGGTGTTTTTTATGGTTAGGTTAGCGCGAATTTAGGTTTTTTGAATATATTATTAGCGGGAGTTAGCGGCAATCGGTTTATCCTGAAAGTGTTATTGATAAAAAGTCTTGAAAGTTACAAAAACCTTGACTTTAAATTATGCCTGTGATAATGTGGACAACTGATATTCTTAATATAAGTATAATAATTGCTTTAACTTAGTAAAATTTAAGATAATTAATTCAAGGAGGAAAAGATGAGAAAGTTAGTCACAAAATTATTAATGTTTGCCGTATTTACCGCGTTTTTGCTTAGCCAGGCTGGTTGCACGTTCATTTTTCAAAAAGGAAGACGCGTTGATGTTGAGAAAATTTCTAAGTTAAAGAGTGAAGTTGATAATTTAAAAGATGAAATGAGCGAGATGGAACGCGCTAAAAGGGAATTAGAAGATAGGCTAAAAAGAGAAATCAGCGACAAGGAAGTTAAAGTTGAGATGTTGGAAAAAGGTTTAGTTATTACCTTCGTTTCAGAAGTATTATTTGATTCAGGAAAAGCTGAACTAAAAGAAGATTCATTAGCTAAATTAGGAAAAGTTGCCGGAGTTTTACAGACCACAGTGCTTGAAATGAACGTCGGAATTGAAGGCCATACCGATAATGATCCAATCAAATATTCTGGATGGAAATCAAATTGGGAATTATCTTCTCACCGCGCTTTAAGCGTTTTACATTATTTAGTTGACCAAGAAGGCGTTGACCCGGAAAGATTATCTGCAACCGGTTATGGCGAATTTAAGCCGGTAGCCGGCAATGATTCAAAACAAGGCAAGCAAAAGAATCGACGTGTTGAAATTGTTATTTTGCCTAAAACTATAAAAGAAGGCCGCTAAGGCAAGGGGTAAGATTTGAAGGTTGTAATTATTCTATTCATAGTTGTGGTTGTGATTTTTTCATTTGTTCTGGCTTTTAATTCGACAAAAAAAGCCGGTAACGCAGTAGATGAATTGAATCAAGAGCGGTACGCGCGAATGACTGCCGAGGAAAGCTTGGAAAAGGCTAAGTCAAAGATAACTTCTCTTGAGTCGGAATTAGAACGATCAAAGGGTAAACTTGATAGCTTAGAGAAGATTGTCCAGCAGAAGAATGTGGTAGTGGATGATTTGAAAAACCGCTTGGATAAAACCTCTAAAAACAAAGAGGATTTGGAGAAGAAGGTAGGGGAATTAGAAAAGGCTGTAAATACCCCGCCTTCAGCAGTTCCTCAGCCTGCTTCAGGAGGCATCTAATAATGTAAGGCTATTCTCTTCGGAAAAGATTGAGTTTAAGTTAAGGAATGCCGTGGGGGATTTGATAAATAAGTCCCTCTTTTTATTTAAAGTGAAATATGACAGAAATAGATAAAGATAAAATTCCGCAGCATGTGGCTATCATAATGGATGGAAATGGCCGCTGGGCTAAAGAAAGAAAATCTCCGCGCACGAGTGGGCACTTAGAGGGAGTTAAAAGGGTTGAGGATGTTGTTAACGCCGCCCAAGCCCTAGGGGTTAAGGTTTTAACGCTTTTTACATTTTCTAGCGAAAATTGGTTGCGGCCGAAAGATGAAGTATCGTTTCTAATGAATATGATTGATGGTGTTGTAAAAAAGAAACTTGATCGGATAAATAAATTAAACATTAGGTTTCAAATTTTAGGCCGGAAAGAAAGAATCCCCGAGCCGGTCTTAACGACTATAAAGAACGGAATAGAAAAGACCAAGGGTAACAACGGGATGGTCTTGAATTTAGCTTTTAATTATGGTTCGCGTTTAGAAATTATTGATGCGTTTAAAAATATTGTAAATGATGTGAAGAACGGAAAAATTAGTGTTGAGAATATAAGCGAAAATATGGTCAGCAATTATCTGTATACACGAGGTTTGCCCGACCCGGATTTGCTCATTAGGACTTCCGGAGAGAAAAGAATCAGCAATTTTCTTTTGTGGCAGTTGTCTTATGCGGAATTTTATTTTACCGACACTTTATGGCCGGATTTTAATGAGGAAGAATTTAAAAAAGCGATTATAGAATATCAATCCCGAGAAAGAAGGTTTGGAGCTCTTAAAGAGGAAGAAACTTAAATGAGTAAAGATCGGATAATGAGTTCGGTTGTAATGATTCTAGTGATCATATTGGCGATGTTAAATGATTGGCTATTTTTGATTGTTTTATCTGCGTTTACCATCGGCGGGTTATACGAGTTCTTTTATTTGATCAAGAAAAAGGGGATTCCGATTTATAGTTATACCGGTATTATGGTCGGAGTTTTGATTCCAATATCAACATTTTTTCAGTTTCAGCCGACAAAAGGCTGGGAGCTTTTATTTATTGTAATTCTGCTATTAACAATATTTATGATGCAGTTGATGCGTCGGGAGAATAGTAACGCGATTGTCGGGATATCAACAACGTTATTTGGGATTCTATATGTTGCGTGGCTTTTAAGCTTTGTTGTGAGAATAAGGTTTTTAATGCCGGGAGTAGATGGCTTGAAATTGCTGGGATTTGTTTTGATTGTTACAAAGGCCGGTGATGTCGGGGCTTTGGTATTTGGCTCCGCGTTTGGAAAACATCCGTTATTGCCGCGGATTAGCCCAAACAAGACAATTGAAGGTAGCGTCGGTAGCTTTGTTTTCAGTATGGGAGCCGCCTTTTTAAGTAGCAGCTTTATTCCGGATATATTCGGATTTTCATTATGGCAGATATTGATTGTCGGATTTGTTATCGGCGGTTTGGGGCAATTAGGAGACCTTTCGGAATCGTTAATCAAACGTGATTGTAATGTAAAAGATTCAGGGAAGATGCTTCCGGCGATGGGCGGGGTTTTGGATTTGATTGACAGCGTATTATTTACAGTTCCGGTTTATTACTTTTTTATGAGTTCAATTTTAAGAGCGATTTAGTTATGAAAAAAGTTTTGATTCTTGGCTCAACCGGCTCGATTGGCATAAACGCGCTTAAAGTTATTGAGCGCTTGAATGATAAGTTTAAGGTTGTTGGTTTAACGGCTTATAATAATTGCGGTTTATTAGAAGAACAGGTAGGTAAGTTCAACCCGAAATATGTTGCGGTATCGGGTAAATATGTTGCTCATTTGAAAAAAAAACTGAATTCAAGCAAGGTTAAAGTCCTTAACGTTGATAATGATTTGGGTTTTTTAGCTTCGTTAAAAGAGGTGGACATCGTTTTGATTGCGATGAGCGGAAGCGCGGCTTTAATTCCTTTTTTAAGCGCTATAAAAGAAGGCAAAGTTATTGCCCCGGCAAATAAAGAAGCAATTGTAATCGCCGGAAATATAATAATGGCTGAGGCCAGGAAATATAACGCGCAAATTATTCCTATTGACAGCGAGCAGAGCGCGATATTTCAGGCTTTAGAAGGGCGCAATAAAGATGAGCTTAAGACAATACATTTAACCGCCTCAGGCGGGGTTTTATTAAATCGTCCGAGAAATAGTTTTGATAATTTATCGATAAAAGAAATCTTGACGCATCCGCGTTGGAAGATGGGAAAGAAAATTACGGTTGATTCAGCGACTTTAATGAATAAAGGTTTTGAGGTTATTGAAGCTAAATGGCTATTTGATGTCGCGGTTGATAAAATAAATGTTGTTATACATCCCGAGGCGATAATACATTCGATGGCTGAATTTGTTGACGGTTCGATTATTGCCCAATTGGCGGTAACGGATATGCGCCTTCCGATACAATATGCCTTAACGTATCCAAAGCGTTTTGCGACGAAGCTGGAATCTCTGGATTTCGGGAAATTAAGCCGGATGAATTTCTTAAAGCCGGATTATAACAAGTTTCCGTCATTAGCCTTGGCGATTGAGGCTGGAAAAAAAGAGGGAAGTTTCCCAAGTGTTTTGAACGCGGCTGATGAGGTTGCGGTTGAGGCATTTTTGAACGGGAAAATTAAGTTCACTGATATTTATAAAATAGTTGAAAAAATAGTTTGCCAGCATCGCTCGAAGAAAGAAGTCAATTTGAAGCAAATTATTGATGCGGATAAATGGGCTCGAGAAGAAGCCTTAAAATTAATCAAAGGATAATATGCTAAATATATTCGTTAATTTTTATGAAACGCTGGTTTTTCTCATTGTTCTAAGCATTCTAATCATCGTCCACGAATGGGGCCATTTTATTACTGCTAAGAAGCTTGGCGTTGATGTCCAAAGGTTTGCCATCGGTTTTGGGCCAACACTATTTTCGAAGATTTACAAGGGGACAGAATTTGCGATTTGTTTATTCCCTTTAGGCGGTTATGTAAAGATGGCGGGAGATGAAAAAGACGAGTGTACCGGAGCGAAGACGGAATTTTATTCTCAACCGCCGGGCAAGAGGGCTTTAATTATCAGTAACGGAGCGGTAGTTAATTATATTTTTGCTTATATTGTTTTAGCGGTCGTTTTTATGCTAGGACATCCGGGAGAATCAACAAAGATTTCTGATATATTGGAAAATAGTCCGGCGCAAAAAGCCGGTGTAATGATTGGCGACAGGATAACTGGTTTTGATAATAAGAAAGTTTATGGTTGGAACAACTTCTTGAGCCGTTTAGAGGGAGATAGCGCGAAACCTATCAATTTGGAAATAATCAGGAACGAACAGAAGATAAATGTTCAAGTTGTCCCGGACATAGTCGAGAAGAAAGACCTTTTAGGCCAGAAAGTATTCTTTCGCGAATTGGGGATTGATAATATTTCCAGCGAAGTTTCTGATGTCGTCCCCGGGTATCCGGCAGAAGAAGCTGGTATAAAGGCGGGTGATATTGTTATTGCTGTTGACGGAGTAGCTGTTAAAGGGTGGAAGCAATTACAAAAGAATATTGATGAATCAATTGAAGCCAAGATTGCTTTAACAATAAAAAGAGGCGAAGAAATTATTGAGGCAAATATTGCGCCTAAGATTACAAAGATAAAAGATGAAAAAGGAAATGAAAAGGAATTACGGAAGATTGGGATTGTGCCGAAATATGAGTTTGATAGTTTTCGCTTTGGCCCGATCGCTTCATTTTATTATGCTTTCGATGAATTAGGTTATATTACCAAAATGACTTATAAAACCATCGGCAAGTTAGTTACCGGTTCAAGGACTGCGCGGGAATCAGTGGCTGGCCCGGTCGGTATATTTTACATTATTAAAGGCGCGACCAAAGAAGGTTTTGCTCATTTGCTTTTTATCGTCGGGATTGTTAGCGCAAGCTTAGCGATTTTTAATATGCTTCCCGTTATTCCTTTAGACGGCGGGCATTTATTTTTGCTCGGGCTTGAGAAATTAAGAGGAAAACCGGTGAGTGATAAAACCGATGAAGTTTTAGGGAAAATTGGGTTTGGTTTGATTATACTCTTGGCGGTATTTGTATTTTATGCTGATTTCTTAAGGTTTGGGATAATTGATAAAATTTTAGGGTTGTTTGTAAAATAATTTTAACAACTTTAAACGAGGTAGATATATGCCGGATATAAAACAAACAATAAACAAGTATTTGATTAATGAGACAGACTTCTTGCAGTTTAAAGACAAGATGAATGAAGACCAAATGCGGCAGTTTATTGATCAGGTTATCGTTGAGGTCTGTAACGAGCAGAAAATCAAGCTTTCGAAAGATGAGCATGCGGCTTTAATAAAAGGATTGGTAAGCGACAATATTAGTTTAGGGCCATTAAAAGTTTTAATGGAAGATGATACGATTACCGAAATTATGATTAACGGGCCGAAAAGTATTTATGTCCAACGGTTCGGACGGATTGATAAAACAGATATAAACTTTGATAGTGACCAGCATCTGAGCCATACCATGCAGAAGATTTTACATGCTTCCGGTACGAATAAAAGGATTGATGAATCTTCGCCTTATGTTGACTTTTCGATGACTGACGGTTCAAGAGTAAATGTTATTATTCCGCCTTTGAGCCAGTCGGGGACGGTTGTAACTATAAGAAAATTCAGAGACGATATTAATGAGGTTGAAGATTTAATAAGATTAAAAGAGCTTAATCAGGAAATTGCTGATTTGTTAATCGCTGGGATGAAGGCTAAATTAAATGTTGTATTCTGCGGATCGACAGGCTCCGGTAAAACAACGGCAATGAATGTTTTTTCCAAGCATATACCTTCGCATGAGAGGATTGTCACAATTGAAGATACGGCGGAGTTGCGCTTGCAGCAGGATCATGTTGTCAGCCTGACTTCTCGTCCGGCAAACTTAGAAGGCAAAGGCGAGATTACCATGCGGGACTTGTTTGTTAACTCTTTGCGTATGCGCCCGGATAGGATTATTGTTGGCGAGGTTAGAGGCGGAGAAATGTTGGACTTAATTGAATCGATAACCTCCGGGCATAGTGGGTCACTCGCTATCGTCCATGCTGAAACTCCGGAGGACTGTTTAAGCCGTATGGTTACAATGACGCTTATGACTGGAATTCCGTTGAGTACTGAGGAGATACAAAGGCAAGTAGCATCCGCGGTTGATTTGATTGTGCATATTGAATTATTTATGGATGGAGTTAGGCGGGTGACATGTGTTTCTGATATTTATTTAAATGAACAAACTAAAAAACCCGAATTACATAATATCTTTGAATTTCAACAAAAAGAAATAAATGAAAAAGGTGAAGTTTTAGGCGATTGGATTAAGAGTAAACGCAAGCCATCTTTTTATCATAAATTTGAAAAAAGGCGGGTAGAATTACCGGATGGATATTTTGATTAATATAAGGAGTAAGCAATGAAGTGGACTAATTATTTTATTCCGACGCTAAGAGAAGAGCCGATTGGCACTGAAGCTATAAGCCATAAGTTGCTGCTGCGAGCCGGAATGGTGCATATGTTAACATCCGGAGTTTATACCTATTTACCTTGCGGGCTTAAAGTATTGGCGAAAATAGAAAATATTATTCGTGAAGAAATGAATAGCGTCGGAGCGATTGAGCTTTTTATGCCTTGTTTACATCCGATTGATTTATGGAAACAAACCGGTCGTGACGAGGTTTTGAAAGAGGTCATGTATAAGTTTGATGATAACCGTGGCCGCAAGATGTGTTTAGGCCCGACGCACGAGGAAGTTATAACTGATTTGGTTAAAAATTTTGTGCAGTCTTACCGTCAATTACCGGTTACTTTGTATCAGATTCAAACTAAGTTCAGAGATGAGATTCGCACGCGCTTTGGCATTGTCCGCGCTTGTGAGTTTATTATGAAAGATGCTTATAGTTTTGACAAGGATGAAGCCGGATTAAAGAAGAATTATGATTTGATGCATGAAGCTTATAAAAAGATTTTTAAAAGGCTTGAATTAGATGTGGTTATTACTAAAGCTGACAGCGGAGCCATGGGCGGAAATATTTCACATGAATTTATGGTTCCGGCATCGATAGGTGAGGACACAATTGAAGTTAACGGTAAACAAGAAGTAGCGATTGAATTAGGGCATATCTTTCAGCTGGGGACAAAATATAGCAAGGCTCAAGGAGCAAATTATGTGGATGAGGATGGTAAATTAAAACCGATTATTATGGGATGCTATGGAATTGGCGTCAGCCGGGTAATCGCGGCAATCATCGAGAAACATAATGATGAAAAAGGAATTATCTGGCCGAAGGAAGTTGCGCCTTTTGCCGTTGAGGTCTTAGCTGTTCAGTCCGCGGATAATAGCGAGATTATGGAAATAGCTAATGGTTATTATAATCATTTAAAGAGTAAGGGCGTAGAGGTGTTATTGGATGACCGTGATGAGAGCGCTGGCCGGAAATTTAATGACGCTGATTTAATTGGGATTCCTTTAAGGGTTACTGTCGGGAAAAGGAATTTAGCCAATGGCCAGGTAGAAATAAAAAATCGAAAAACTGGTGAAACAGTTTTAGTTAAAAAGGAAGAACTGGTCGAAAAGATTTTAGGGGTTATTAAATAAAATGAATATGGAATACAAAGAAGTGGTTGAAAGAATCGTTTCTGATTTAGCCAAAGAGTATGCTTACGAGCTATTCGAAGTGAAATTTCATTTTCAGTATGATGAGATGGGAATTGAAGTGTTTATTGATAAAACGGAGGGAAATATAAATATTGCGGAATGTGCTTATTTTAACCGCAAGTTAGTTAATATTTTAGATGAAAGAAATGTTTTCGATAAGCCATATAATTTGAGTGTTTCATCTCCGGGGTTAGACCGGCCGTTAAAGAACAAACGGGATTTCAACCGGGTATTGGGAGAGGAAGTAACATTTTATTTGTCCGAAAAAGTCGAGGGTAAATTGCAGTATGATGGTGTTGTCAAAGAGGTTTTTGATAATGAAGTAGTTGTCGATGCCAAAAACAAAAATATTAAAATATTGTATTCGCAAATTAATAAGGCGATTCTAGTCTTAGAATAAGAGGAAGGATTGAATATGGAAAGTAGTGAATTGTTAACGATATTAGAGCAGCTAGAAAGAGACCGCGGCATTGATAAGGATGTCTTAATTAAAGCGGTTGAGATGGCGGTCGCATCAGCTGCGAAGAAGTTATTGACTGTGGCGAAAGAAGAAGAAATCCGCGTTGTATTGGACCCTAAAAGCGGTGTTCTTAAGGCTTATGCGGGAAACGAAGAAATTCGTTCATCTGAATTTGGCCGGATTGCGGCACAAACTGCAAAGCAAGTTGTCGTGCAGAAAATACGGGAAGCGGAAAAAGATGTTGTCTTTGGGGAATTTAACGCCCGGGTCGGACAAATAATTAGCGGCGGTGTTTATCGCTTTGATAAGGGGAGCATAATTATTGATTTGGGAAAGACCGAAGCGATTATTCCTAAAAAAGAACAATCACCGAAAGAAGAATTTCGGCAAGGCGATAGAATTAGGGCTTATGTCCTTGATGTCAGGCGAGAAAATAAGGGGCCCAATGTGGTATTATCCCGGGCACATCCCAATTTTGTCCGCCGGCTTTTTGAATTGGAAGTTCCGGAAATTTACGAAGGTATTGTTGAGATAAAGTCCATCTCACGTGATTGCGGCGAGCGGACTAAAATAGCTGTTTA
>JAKLDK010000004.1:45613-52455 GCA_022703565.1 Candidatus Omnitrophota bacterium | reverse complement strand
TGCACATAGTGGAAATACTGTGTACTGATTACGTCTTTTGGTTCTTCTGTCAGAGCTTGCGTAGCCATAGCTTTGAGCCATTCCTCGTTGTATGTCCGTCGCTCATCGTCGTCAAGTCGCCAATTTGTGCTCATTTTTTCTCCTTTTTATTTTGCAATTAGGATTGCAATGGTTCTTGGCTTTATCTGGTAACTATCTTGTATTTCCAAAGGTTCTTCATTCCCTGGCTCAAAAAAATCATTGGGATAAGAAAAACTGGTATCTACTTGTCGGTACCATTTTAAATCATAATCAGGCAATTGTATATCATAATCCGTTTCATCCATATTAAAAAATATTACAATTTTATACGGATTAGGCTTGGCGTCCACTCTGTTTTCTTCGATTTGGCATATTAATGTTTTTCTCTTCGGATCTGAAAAATTAACCTTTTTGAAATTCTCATCAAACCATTTTACGTCAGGAAAGTGATCCAAATTGGCTTGCTTAGTAAGCAAGAACTTTCTTACTCGTAAAACTTTGTGGGCTTTTCTAAAAGCAATGGCTTTGCGGCAAAATTCAAAAAATTCTTTTGATGAATCTTTGTATTTCCAGTTATACCAATTAATTGTATTGTCTTGGCAGTAAGCATTGTTGTTGCCTTTTTGTGTGCGGGCAAATTCATCCCCCCCCAGTAACATTGGTGTACCAAAAGAAAATAACAAGCTACATAACGCATTTTTGATCATCTTTTTTCTTAACTTTACAGTTTCCGGCTTAGTTGATTTTCCTTCGAATCCACAATTCCAAGAAAAGTTTTCGTTAGTGCCGTCGTGATTTTCCTCGCCATTATCTTTATTATGCTTTTTGTTATATGAAAAAAGGTCTCTTAACGTAAACCCGTCATGACAGGTAATAAAATTAATACTGTTTAAAGGAGTTTTACCCTTTGAGGCATACATGTCTTGCGAACCGCTAAATCGTAAAGCAAAGTCAAAAGCTTGGCCGTCGTATCCGATCAAATATTTTCTAGCGGCATCGCGGAATTTACCGTTCCATTCCGACCAGCCTTTGGGAAAGTTTCCAACCTGATAAGTAGTTAAATCCCATGGTTCAGCGATGAGTTTAACTTTACTTAAAACCGGATCTTTACTTATAAACTTAAAAAATGATGAATGATGGCTAAAAGCTCCTTTGCGTCGAGCGATAGCTGTAGCTAAATCAAATCTAAATCCATCAACATGCATTACCTCAACCCAATAGCGCATTGATTCAATAACTAACCTACGGGTTATCGGGCTTTCAACGTAAAAAGCATTTCCACAGCCTGTCATCGAATCATCATAAAGCCGATAAGGATTCTGCCCATCGCTTTTAAGATAATAATATGAACCGTTATCAATACCGCGAAAACAAATGGTTGGGCCGGTTTCATTTCCTTCTCCGGTATGGTTATATACAACATCCAAAATAACCTCAATTCCAGCCCGGTGCAGCTCTTTAACCATAGTTTTAAATTCTTCGACCTGGCAACCGTGATATCGGTTGGTTGAATAAGAAGACTCTGGAGCAAAAAAACCAATTGTGTTATATCCCCAGTAATCTTTTAACTTCTTTATTGTTAAATGATCGCCGGAATGACATTCATGTATGGGCAGTAGTTCCACGGCTGTTATCCCTAATTCTTTCAAATAAGGAATTTTTTCAATCAACCCCAAATATGTTCCGGGAAAACGAACCTTTGAGGAATGATGGCGGGTAAATCCTTTGACATGTGTTTCATAAATAACTAAGTCTTCTAGCGGAAGATTTGGTTTCTTATCCCCTTGCCAATCAAAATCATCTTTGATAACAATTGATTTTGGTGTTAAGAGCGTGTTGTCAATCTTATCAAAAGAAAGGTCTTTTTTAGGTGAGAGAACATTAAATCCCTGCAGAATAAAATTCTCGTTAATAAATTTACCCGTAATTGCTTTAGAGTATGGGTCAATAAGAAGTTTATTTGCATTAAAACGTTTAGCCAAGCCGGGATTATATTCGCCGACAACCTTGTATCCGTATAGCTGGCCTTCTTTTATCCCATTTACAAAAACATGCCAAACATCCCTTTTCCCTTTGTTTAAGGCGATAATATCGGTCGGCCTTTTATCCGGGGCATCAAATAAAAGCAAATAAATTTCCTGGGCAAACTTTGAATAAATAGAAAAATTTACTCCGCGCGGCGTTAAGGTCGCGCCTAGCGGCGTATTTTTCCCGGTTGATAATAATTTGTTTGACTGATGCGCCAAATGATAACTCATAATTTTATAACTTTTCTACTGCTTCCATTCCTCGGCGACAAATTTCTTTCGCGTATTCTGTCCAAAGGCCTTGCCCCCAATAACGGAAACAGCTTGTTTGCGACAATAATAAATAAGTTAAAGCGGTTCGATATTTTGTGCTATTGGTATCAATATCTTTGTCATCCACTTTTGAGTGGAATGCAGCACTTAATTTATTTATAGGGTCTAAAACATTTTCGTACCCCCTAACCCAGCTGATGTTGCTTGTCCAAGAACCTTTGTCTAAATTATATCCGGGGTCTTTTGATTTTATTTTATCAATAGCTTCATCAGCTGCGCCTTTTTTAAGTTTGCCAATATTATCCCAAATCTTTTTCTGGGAAATTGGCTCGACTGGCGTAAAATCACTTTCATTAACACCGGAATTCTTTAGCAATTCCAAATATTCCGAACCGTTTAATCCGACAACACCTTCGGTCCCAATCCATTCGAATTCTTTATGATACCCCTGAGGGAATTCATTCATCATAACTCCGCCGTTTTCTCCGTCGCCGATTTGACAAACATAAGGCGGAATATTTTTACCGGCATAATTCATATTAGACAAAGTTTTTGCTTCCCAAATCGGCTGCATTTGCGCCACTAACTTTGTATCTGAGCCTTGGGTTTTAATTAGAATTGTTATTTCCTCTACCTTGCCTTCTGAATTTTTAGCTACTAATTTATGCGGAAGATGGCGGTTTTTAATTCCTGAGCCATCAAGATTCTCGATAGAATGTTCTTGAATCATTACCCATCTAAAACCGCATTCTTTTAACGTTTTCACATATTCATAACAAAGGTCCGGATGTATCGGAAGATGCATTTCCGGCGGTGAAAAACCTTTTACTCTTTCTAAAGCTTCCAACCCGAATATTGCGGCAAAATTATGCTGCCAGGCACGGATATGAAGTTTAATGTCGGGTACCGGGGTTGAAGTTACAACCGCGTGCGACCAGGTTGTACCCAGCCATTCGGCATAACGATAATATTTTGAGTCGCAGGCAATTTTCTTTAATTCATCTAAAACCCAGCCGTCACCCATTTGTCGTAATCCCCACAAAAGATTTCCTGAATAATCGAGCATAATCCTGGGATTTTTCCCGCGGGAAACTAAATCGAGAATAAACCGGGACATTCTTACGTAGCAATCACGAAATACTGTGGCGTTATGATTATCGCCGATATGCTGATTATCCATCATATGCTTCAAATTAGAAATAATTTGAGCGCTCCTTAAATCTCCGCCTCCGGCCGGAATCATTGGCTGATGCATATGTAAGGCCAAACCAAAGCTCGCTTGAACTTTTTTTAAATCCACATTAGAGATTGAGGCGTAATAACTTTTAGCCGATTGTTTTGTCGCTGATTCAATTGCTTTTTCATGGCCACAAATATTAGGAAGATTGTCGACAATTTCCATCATTTTAT
The DNA here is from genome assembly GCA_022703565.1 of Candidatus Omnitrophota bacterium. Taxonomy (GTDB): domain Bacteria; phylum Omnitrophota; class Gorgyraeia; order Zapsychrales; family Zapsychraceae; genus JADFZM01. Next base: position 48,724 of record JAKLDK010000004.1, on the reverse strand, counting down.
TTGTGCTTGGCATGCGTCTCTCCTCTTTTTTTTGCGATTACCATTATTAGCAATCACAACTTTTTTTTCTATTGTTTTCTTTAATATTTTCTTTTTCGTGTAAAGGTTTGCTCAAATAAAATTCTGCTAAATTTACTTTTTCGAATATATTGTCCCTTTTTTCAACTTCAGTTAACCAGTCCTTATTAATATTCCCGCTATTAATTTCTTCAAACAACTGATTAAAGCGTCCGATATGATTGTTTATCCTCTTATTTGCATAAGGAACCATGGTCCCTGTTTTCATAATAAAAGGCCAATCGCTAGATTCTGCCAATAATAACTCACGGGCAGCCTGATTTAAAGCCCTTTTGATGATTTTATGTTTAGGGTTGCCGTTTAAACATTCCTTGTACTTATTAGCCAGAGTCGCCATACGTTCTCCGGCGACATGCATGTGCTTGTAAATCCAGTCATTGCAGCCTTCCAGCCAAAACTCGCTATAACCTTTATATCCCCAACTTGATTGCGAAGGCATTGACATTTGATTGGTGGGATATTCTTCTAAATATTCTGACGGTGTTATCATCTTAATTGTTTGTTGGTCGTAAAACATTTTTCTGGCTAAGAATTCCAGCCACATCGGGCCTTCATACCACCAATGTCCGAATAATTCGGCGTCATATGGTGAAATTATTATTGGTTTTCTATCCAGATGATATGACAAATGTTCGATTTGCTTTTCGCGATTAAACATAAAGTTTCCGGCATGTTGTGCGGCTTTCTCGCGGGCCCAATCAGGCCGGTAAACTTCTTTGTATTCCGTTTTACCGGTAATTCGCCAATATTTAATTCCGGTGTTAACTCTTAATCCCATCGGATGAATATAGGGTTTTATGTAATCATATTCTAATTCGAAACCAATATCGCGATAATATTCGCGGTAGTCAACATCGCCCGGATAACCTTCGGATGCGCTCCATACTTGTTTTGACGATTCCCAATCGCGCCCAAAAGCTGCAACCCCGCTCGGGCAATAAAGCGGCGCATATACTCCATATCGGGGAACCGGGTCAGCGTGCATTATACCGTGTGAATCAATAAAGAAATATTTGATACCGGCATTTTTCAGGAATTCATCTACCCTGGGATAATATCCGCATTCCGGAAGCCAAAAACCTTTTGGTTTTTTCCCGAAAGTTTTGATGTAATTATTTATTCCGATTTCAACCTGCGCTTTAACACTTGATTCGTTAACTCTTAAATTAGGAAGAAATCCGTGCGTAGCGCAGGAAGCGATTATTTCCAGGCAGCCTTTATCTTGAAAATATTTGAAGCCTAATGTTAAATCGTTTTTATACTTTTCCGAGAATATTTGTTTCGCTCGTTCGAATTTATGATTATATTTTGCGGCTAGTCCGTGATACAAAGAATCGTATTGAGTCCGCTGCAATTCTTTTTCTGACAATTCAATTAATTTATTTATATGCCGTAAATATCTCTCTTGCAGTAATGGGTCTTTTAACATGCAGGCTAAAGGCGGAGTAATCGACATTGTTACTTTAAATCCGACACTATCGTTGTATAGATTATCAAATACTTCTAAAAGCGGGATATACGTTTCGGTGATTGCTTCAAAAAGCCAATTTTCTTCTAAGAAATAATCCTCTTCCGGATGGCGGACAAAAGGTAAATGCGCATGTAAAACTAAAGCCAGATAGCCTTTATGCATAATTTATAAACCTTTTAAGGATTATATCGTGTTTTTTCTCGTTCAACCGATGTTGAGATGGCGCGTATTTCAACTTTATCGCCGGAGATGGCTTTAAAATCTAACGGAATCTTGCCATCCGGTAATGCAAATCTTAATGTAAATGTTCCGTCGGCTCTAAGCTTTATCACATTATCGCCTAATTTAACAATTGCGTTTGGCTCAGTTCGTCCGTAAACAATCAACTCTGCTCCGATTTCAAAATAAAAACTTCTTCCTTTTAAATTAATAAACTGCTGTTCACTGGCCGATTGGTTATTGCCCGCTATATTTTCGCTTGCACCAACTTTCTCAATCATTTCAGCAGATGAGCCTATCGAATATTTCTTGTAAGAACCGCAATAATCCGGCGATTCTTCTGCGGATTTCTCTAGCTTCATCCCATTTTTAAGCAACGCTGATTTTCCGTTCAGTAAACCTTTTATCCGAGCAAAAAGCGGATACAATTTTGCATAATAAGCTTTTATTTCTTCAACTGAAAGCGGTAAGCGGTTGTGTGAACGGCTTAAGCGTTGATATCCCGGCGTTGGTGCTACCGTCGGTTTATCGGCTTTTAAATCTTTCCTATCAACAACAACTTCTCTCTCTTCTTTTGATGGAATATTTTCCGCAGGAGAAACAAAAGCTTTTTGCTCCTGATTCATCCAAATCATATCCGCCCTATCGGAAAAACTTCTCCGCGGAGTTGTAATATAATTTGAACGGACTATCGGGATAAAACTACCGTGATTTGTCCGTACGCCTAGCTCGGCGCAATAAGTAACACAATCGCTCCAAAGCTCGACGTACCAACCCTTAGAATTAATATCGATTTCGATATCGAAATAATGGTTGGCGTTTGAACCGTTAAAATCAACAAGAGTTACATCATACATGCGGATAACATAACGTGAATCGTTTGTTCTTATTTTTTCGTTATTATCTCGGCGGGAATGTTCAGGAAGTTCCCAATAAATATATATAGAATTAGGCGCTCTGACCAAAAGAGCTAAGCGGGCTGTGCCATAACTCTCCGGCAAGCTATAATTCTCAATAAAATGTTGTGCAGTTGATGATTTTGTCATTATAAATTTTAGCTGTTATAAACGGCTAATACTTCATCGGCAATTACATCCCAAGAGAATACACTTTCCGCAGCAACACGGCCGTTTTTACCCATCCAGCGTCCATGCTCAAAGTCGCAGAACAATGTCCCAATCCCCCAAGCAATTGAATCAGGATTAGGCCAAACCTTATATCCGGTAACATCATGCCAAATTAGTTCTGATGGCCCGCCGCTGTCTGTGGCCACTACCGGTTTTCCGGCACTCCAAGCTTCAAGAATAATTATTCCAAACGGTTCATTCCGGCTTGGAACGCAA
>JAKLDK010000004.1:0-45603 GCA_022703565.1 Candidatus Omnitrophota bacterium | reverse complement strand
CGCAAACAAGATCGCAGGCTTTAAAAAGATCAGCTAATTCCCAGCCATTTTTAAATCCTAAAAATCGGCACGCATGATAGACTCCCATGCGCTTAGCCTGTTCTTCAACGCTTCCGCGCATCTGGCCATCGCCAGCAAAAACAAATTTTGCGTTCGGATAATATCTTAAAACGTGAGGAATCGCCGAAACTAAAATATCCGGTCCTTTTTGATAAACCATTCTTCCGGCAAATAAAACCATCGGATCCATGGGTCCCATTCCGTATCTTCTTTTTACATCGAAAGGATCAATCCAACCATCGTAGTTTTTTGGGGTTACGCCATTATATATTACATTAACTTTCCAATCCGGGCAGTTATACATCCATTGTATTTCACGCTTTAAGGCATTGGAAACAGCAATTACTTTATAAGCGCAAAATGTTCCGTGTCTTTCATGGTCACGGACAGCAGCTGATGTTCCACCAAAAAAATTGTTACCGCAACGGCCATATTCAGTTGAGTGAACTGTTAAAATCCCTTTTCGGCCGCGCCCTTGTGATATCCAAACCATGGCATTTGAGGTAAGCCAATCGTGAGCATGAATAACATCGAATCCGGAACCCATATAGTCTTCGGTATGGAAAACAGAATGAACAAATGAACGGCACATATTGTTTACTTCTTCGATAAAATTGTGGTGAGTGTTAAAAGGACAGCGGTGATAATGAACGCCATGAATTCTTTCATACATTGGATGATCATGACGGCCCATTCTTGTAAATATATGTAGCTCATGGCCTTTGCGTTCCAAGGCGCAAGCAAGTTCAGTTACGTGTGCGGCAATTCCTCCAACAGATACAGAATGGAGCGATTCCCAAGACAGCATGGCTATTTTCATATTAGTATCCTTTTATATTAATTATAATTAGTGCTAACTATTGTAATTGATGAAGTTATAAAAGAACTCGAACGCTAGCTGTAAATAATATGATATTATTGGCGTTCTGTCAACAGTTTTTATTCGTGGATATTTTATACAAAAGCTTTAAAATCAATAATTTAAGAATTAATTATTGTCTTTAAGGCAATTAATTCCATATTCCCGGGATATATTCTTATAAGTCTTTGAACAAGAGAGGTTTACGTTATGAGTGGATTTATCTGTTTTTATTTGCTTTAATGTTTAATTGCTTGCGGATTTCGCTTAGTAACTTCATGCGGTGCAATGGTTTAGCAAAAACTTTATAATGGGAACCTTCTATTTCAATAAATTCGTCTCCCTTATCATTCTCAACTCCCATCATAGCTGTTATGAAAATTATAGGTATCTCTTTAGTTATGGGATCTCTCTTTAATTTAGCCGCTACTTTTGTTCCAGTTTCTTTTGGCAGCATTAAATCCAGTAAAATTAGATCTGGTAGGTCCTTTTTTGCCAAATCAAAGCCAGATAAACCATCATAGGCTACAATTGAATTTCTTCCGGCACTTTTTAGCCAATTTTGCAACATTTTCACTGTAGTTGGCTCATCATCTATAATTAAAATTTTGGCAGGCATTTTATTTCTTTGAAAAATATTTTTTTACAATTTCTTCAACTTCTTTTAACCATTTTTGTCTTTCTTCTAAAGTGCTTACCACAACCACATTAAACATCCGGCGATAGAAATTCTTTATTCCGCAAAAATCAAAAATACAAATTTTCCATAAGTTTTCTAACGGATCTCCGAAAATTTCTTCTTCCCGGTTTTGCGGTGTATTGGAGGTGTTAAAAACTATAGCAGTTTTAGCTTTTAATAGCCCGATAGGCACGCCTTCGCCCTTATCATTTACTCCGAATTTATAAGCAATATCCGGAACAAAAACTCGGTCAACCCAGCCACGCATTATTGCTGGTGGTTGTGCCCACCAATTTGGATGCACAATAATTATTCCGTCGGCATTTTTTAAATCTTCGCGATGAGACAATATTTCCGTATTGTCAGTCTTATACTTGGGGGCTTTAACTTCGTCAAGCGGCATAACCGGATTAAATCCTTCCGAATAAAGATCATGAAAAATAACTTCATGCCCAATTTTTTTTAACGTTTTTACGGCAGTATCAGCAATGGCGTAATTAAGGCTTTCTTTACTGGGATGAGCCAAGGCAACTAAAATTTTCATAGAATCCTCCACTGAATTTACGTAATGTGATTTTTATTCGAAAAGCTTTTTATATTTTCCGTAACCGGCTTTTTCCAGGTCTTCTTTCGGGATAAATCTTAAAGCGGCCGAGTTAATGCAATATCTTGAGCCATCCGGACCAGGCCCATCGTTAAACAAATGGCCTAAATGAGAATTGGCTGAGCTGCTTCTAACCTCAGTTCTTTTCATAAAAAACGAATCGTCTTCTTTTTCAATAACATTTTTCGATTCAATTGGCTTTGTAAAACTAGGCCAGCCAGTGTTAGAATCGAACTTGTCTTTAGAGCTAAAAAGCGGTTCGCCGGAAACTATATCGACGTAAATACCATCTTTTTTATTGTCCCAGAATTCATTCTTAAACGGTGTTTCGGTCGCGTTTTCTTGCGTGACTTTATACTGCAAGGAAGTTAAATTACTCAAATTCTTTTTTCTAGGCAAAGGGCAGATACTTATTGTTTTATTCCCTTTTTCCCAAACTTTATTTATAAAATCTTCGCGCCCCGAACCTTTCTTATAAGCATCATACCTTGCCGGTTCTTTTTTATAATAATCCTGGTGGTATTCTTCCGCCGGATAAAAGTTCTTAAATTCTTTTATTTGCGTAACAACCGGCTTAGCGAATATCTTTGATTTTTCCAGCCATTCTTTTGAGCCTTCGGCTTTTATCCTTTGTTCCTCGTCGTGATAAAGTATAGCTGTTTGATATTGGCTCCCTCTATCGGCAAATTGTCCGTTAATATCCGTCGGGTCTATTTGCCGCCAAAAGACTCCCAGCAACGACTCGTAACTGATAACATTGGGATCATAAGTAATTTGAATTGCCTCCATATGGCCGGTTTTCCCTGACGATACTTCTTCGTATTTTGGGTTTGCTTTTTGCCCGCCGGAATAGCCGGATTTAACTTCAATAACTCCTTCTAATTCCTTAAAAGCCGCTTCCATGCACCAGAAACATCCACCGGCAAAAGTTGCTTTTTTGTATTCCTCGCTTGCTTTAGCTAACTTAACTCCGCTAACAAAAAGAAGCAATAATGTGGAAATAATAATCTTTTCGGACATAACACACCCCATAGTTTATTTTTTTATTGATATGGCTTCTTCGTAAGAATATTTTCTCTCGGCGAATAAATGGTTAGAAGTTTTGCCCTTATCCTCGTCGTTGGCGGGGTATTTAAATGTAACTGAGAATTTAAAAGTGGTCATGCCCTTTGCAGCCAAGGCTGAATCTTTTTTGATTCTCAAAGAATAATTCCTTGTCTCTCCAGGCTTAAAATCATCAGTTATTTCTTTAAGAAAAGGCTCTTTTGTGTTCACCAAAACATAATCCTTACCCAGCAAATCAATTTTAGTTAAAGCCATTACTAACGGCTCATCAGAGACATTTTTGATTTTAATTACCAAATCAAATTCATCCTTGAATCCGTCGGGAATATCTACTGAGATGATACTATCCTCGTCATTCGTAAAGCCAGGTTCTTCGTCAATTGAAAACTCAGAGTTGACAGAGAAATCATCCAATTTCTCAGCGTATGAATTATTTGTTGTTGCTAAAACAAAACCAAGAAGCAGAATTAATAAAATGTTACATAATATTTTCATAGTTTGTATCCTTGTTTATTGACCTAATATCCTCTATGGTATAAAAGGCCTTTGGATTATAAGTTTTAACTAGTTCTAAGGCGGCCGGGATTTGCGAGCGTTTTACTATTGTAAAGATTATACTAACCTTTCCGGTTGTCCCCTGCCCGTCGATAGTAGTCACGCCATAACCTTTTTCTCTTAAGCTTGCGATTAAAGATGCTCCATCTTTTCTGGTTATAATCCTGATGACTTGGAATCCGATTGCCAGCTTTTCTTCGATAATCATGCCAGCATATGTTCCGCAGGCGAATCCTCCAGCATAAGCGACATAACAAGCGACATTGGACAAATTAAGAAAAATTTGGCGGATAGCAAAAAGCCAAATTAAAACCTGGAAAAATCCGATTACTGGGGCAAGCATCTTTTTTCCCTTATACAAAAGCAAAATTCTAATCGTGTCCATCGACATATCGACAATTCTGACGAAAAATATCAGTAAAGGTAAGATTGCCCATTGAAATAATATTGAGGTGGTCTCTGGCATAAATTAAGTGGTTTGTGTTGTATAGGTTAGTATTAGTTTGATTACGCCTTTTCTTATCATCATGATGGCAATGGTTGCTAGGAGCAAAGAAAAAACTTTTGAAAGCGCCCGCGAACCAGCCTGGCCTAAAACGCGCATTAGCTTGTCGCTGCTAATAAAAAATAATCCGGTAATCAAAATGTTGATCGTGACTGAGGCTAATGTTAACAAAACTCCATGCTGATCAACTAGCATCAACGATGTAGTTAATACTGCCGGGCCCACTATTAATGGTGTCCCCAAAGGCACAACACCTGAATCAGGAAATGGCGCCCTTCTATCTTTTGTAGATTGCAATAAATCTAAAATCGATATGCAGAATAAAATTATTCCGCCGGCAATCATAAAATCGCTCATGGTTATTCCCAGGAAGGAAAAAACGCTTTTACCTAAGAAAATAAACCCAACCGCGAGGATTATTGCCGTCCAGAGAGATTGAACGACGATTTTATTCTTCTCTTTTTTAGACAGATGCTGGGTGAGTGAAATAAAAATAGGCAGCACGCCAATTGCGTCTACTGCCACAAAAATAGGGATAAAGGCTAAGAAAAAGTTTGTCATAACGCTGCCCTTAAATTTTATTCAAACAAGAATACTTATTCGGGTAAAGAAGTATCTTTTGACAAATTAATTAATTTATAATAAAAAATCAAGGAAACAAAAATAATCGCTGTGGCAAAATAAACCAAAGATATAACTGAGCGCTCATATAAAAATCCCATTACTGTGCTGCCGACGAAAAATGCGGCACCATAAGCCGTGTTAAAAACACCATAAGCGAATCCGCGGTTTTGTATCGGCGCTAAATCAGCGATAGCCGCCCGCATAATAGTCTCATGAATAGCCATAACTATGCCCCAAATAACAACTCCGGCAATAATCAATTTATGACTTAATGAAAACGTTAAAACCGGAATAAAAATTGTTAATACCGGTATTGTTAAAAGGACTTTCATTCCCAATTTATCATACATTTTTCCGATAATTAAAGCGGCAATAGCATCCACTCCCATTGCCAAGGCATATAGCATTGGGATTTGCGCGTCGGTAAAAATGCCTCTGGCTTTAATATGATAAGAAACTAACTGAAAATTAGCAAAACCCAATACCGTTAGAAAAATAAATATAGTATAAACCCAAAATGTTTTGGAAAGCTTGGCCTTGGCTATTTTTTTGGTTTCTAACTCTTGAGGTAATTTTACCCGGCTGCGGGCAACAAAAAGAATGATTAAAACTAAAACCGCCGGTATCGCTAAAATCGCAAATCCTTGACGGTAACTCCCGGTGCGAAATAGTATCCAGCCCATTAAAAGCGGGCCAGTCAAAGCTCCAATTTGGTCCATTGCCTCATGAATTCCGAACCCTAAACCACGCCCGATTTGTTTTGTCGAATATGAAAGAATGGCGTCACGAGCCGGACTGCGGATAGCTTTACCAACACGTTCGATAATGATAAATACAATAGCCAATTGCCAATTTCCGGCAATGGCCAAGAAAGGAATTGCCAAAATACAACCATAACCAAGGATAGTTAATGTCCAGTAAGCTTTGCTTTTGTCGGCGTAATAACCAAAAGGAAGCCGAAGCATATATCCGGCGAATTCGCCTATTCCCGACATGAGCCCGACCATTCCGGCGCTGGCACCTAATATTGATAAAAATGGCCCGGTTATTCCGCGCGCACCTTCATATGTAATATCAGCGAAAAGGCTGATAAAACCCATCAGAATAATAAATTGTAAAGCTAATTTCTTTGTATTAATTGGTTTTTCCATAAAAAATATTCATGGCTTTATTTCAAAGAATCTTTGGCCTTCTGAAGTTTATCGGAGAAAGAACCTTTTTTATATTCTTTCTTCCACCCTTTCATTATTGACCATCCGCCAAATCTCACCAGGGCGTTACGCCATTGCCGATACCATTGTCTCCAACCGAATTTTATATTACTAAAGAAGAATACTAGCGCCGGAAAAGTAAATATATGCCAGAAAATCATCAGAATATATTTAAATTTATAAAATCGGCCCATTATCTTATGGACAGCAATATGCAATTCCTCGGGAGTTAAAGGTTCATCAGGCTGAAATAACGGGAAATTTCCGTCGTAATATTCCCAGCCGATTTCTTTTAGCGGGAAAATTCTCTTTTGTTCCTTTAACCTATCTCTAAATTCTGTCCCGGGCAAAGGAACCGGAAGCAATACCTGAATCGTATCAATTTGAGCTTTTTTAATGAAACTTTTATACGCTTTAACTCTTTGGTCTAAAGTGAGGTTCAGCTTAACATCTCTTAAAGGATAGCCGAATATAAACATGCCGTGCACTAAAAATCCGTGTTTATGATAAACCTTTGTCAAATTTATCATATCTTGCGGTTTTATTTTTTTATCCATGGCTTTCAGCTCGTCTTCAATCGGGGATTCAAACCCAATACAAACAGCATTGATTCCCGCCTGACGCATAACGCTCAAAAGCTCATTATCATGCGCTTTATCTAGCCTGATTTGCACAGTAAGATCGATTCTTTTCTTGACTTGGCGTTGATAATCGCGAAGCATTTGGCAGAAGCGAATCGCTTCTCCGCGATGTTGGCCAAAAAGGTCATCAACAATAAAGAAATGACGGGCATCGAAAGTTTCGAGTAAGAACCTAATATTTTCTAAGACCTTATCCGCTGATGAACTGCGTGGCTTTCCGCGAACTGTGCAAAATTCGCAATCCATTCCGCAGCCCCTGGTCCAATTTACCGGATAAAGTTTTAATTTGGCATAACGTACTAATGCAAAGTCAGGTAAAGGCAAATGTTCAAAACCTAAAATAGGGCCGCGCGGATCAGTTTTAAAAACTTTACCATCCTTAAGATAGGCCAAGCCTTTTATTTTGCTGATATCTTTGTTTTCTTTTAAAGCAGTTAACAATTCTTTTACAGTTTCTTCCCCTTCTCCCAGGATTATGTAATCCAATCCGGAAGTTAGCCCCTCCAGTAAATTTTCATCGACAAAATGCTGTCCACCGCCAAATGTTGGAATCCCCTTCTTTTTATAAAATTTAGCAACTTCATAAAGCCTGGGAATTGTACTGGTTAACCCGCCGTAAAATCCAGCTATATCAGCCGGACGGATTGTTTGGAGATACTCGTGATCAGCCCCCCGGTAAGGATTCCTAGGCCCGTAAAGATTAAGGTTATTCTCATCAATAACTTCAGCATCCCAATTTTCCATCTTGTTTACAACAGTAGCAACACATACCGGGCCTAAGGCTGTTGTAGTTTCAGCAATCGAAGAGTAAATATTAAAGGTTGCAAATGCAGGCACAACAATTCTAAATCTTAATCGCGGCTTATTTAAATCAAACATTTTATTTCCTTATCTTAAAACTTTTATTTAAATTGATTAGTAATTATCCATATTTCCCAAATTTGGATTTTATATTATATAAATTTAATATAATAGTGTCAATTCATATAAATATTAATCTGGGGAATGATTAGTTCAGTTATGATACTAGATAGGAAATTTAGTAGGCCTAAACCCCCGCTTTTTCAAGCGGGGGTTCTTTAAAAAAACTACCTATTTATGCAAAGCGGGTCTCCGCTGGGATTGTTTGAACAAAGGGCTCTTAAAAACACCCGTCCGTCACGTCCTTGCAATACGACTGTATTTACAAGGGTGCCCGGATTTGCGGCATGATCCTGAACGCCATTAATATGGCGGTAATAAGCACCTAAAGCCACTGTCTGCGAGGCAACATTATCATTTAGGACAACGATTCCGTTTTGGAATTCTCTCTTCCAAACACCAGCTGAAACCAAAACCGGCTCGCCTACCGGCTCACCGAGATATCCCCGGCCAATATTTTGATCCAGTGTCGGAGTTCCGGTAGCAATGTCAACCCAATATTCGTCGTACCACCTTAAAACAGCATATACACCAGTATTAGCAACTGAGGCGAAATAGGCTTCCTGGATTACGGTTCCAGCAAAACCATAACGCATTGAACGATAATTGTTTTCCGTGCTAGCATGCTGAAATCTGTTGAGTTTAGGAGATTTTGCATTTATCCGCCAATAAGCAAGACCATTGGTATTTTGTGGATCATACAGAGTAGTAAAGTTATTGCCAGTTGTTACTGAAAATATCTTTTCCCAATTCTTGCCGTTGTAAAGCTCCGGATACTGGGAAGCATTGTTGCCCATTATCAACATATCTCGGCCAACCCTAGGCCGAATAAGAGTTAGTTCTTCAACCAGGCCATCGAGCCAAAGGTCTTTAACCCATTCTAATGTCTCCGGATCGTTTAAATCCTCATCAATACCGTCGAGATTGAAATCAGGGTATTGAGTAAACATTCCTTGCGCGTAATCGTACATCCACCAAAAAGTAGTTTCTTCATTGTCCAGAAAAAGAGTATCCCAATCTCCACGGGCAAAAACATCCCATTCTAAATGGTCAGCTAATGTTTCGGCAAAAGGCAAATCAGGATTGATATTATACATAACGTCGCAATCAAAGTATAAGTCGTAAATATATTCTCCTGCCGAATTCTTGAGTCGCCAATCATCACTAAGCCTTTCGTCAAAATCAGTGTGCGCGAAGCTGGTTTCAAATCCTCCCGTCCAATGGGAATTTCCGTAAGAGGTAGTGTAAAGTCCAACTAAAATATTAGGATTCCTTTCTCTTAATATTTTAGGAATTAACGGATATTGTAATACTTCCTTTGCCAAACCAATGTAGTCATACCTTGAAGCTAATTCCATTTGAACAGCATTGGCCGGGTCAAGATGTAGCGAAGAATACTCTGTCGCTAATTTCGGATACCTATTATTTATCGGCGGAAGTACACGCAATCTTCTATAAAAGTAGTAGTCATCCTCCCCTTGTTCATTTTGGCATTTTATATAGATATTTTTTGAATCAACAGTTTCTACTACAGGAATAACATAAGAATGAGTGGTTTCAGTTCCAGCGGCAACATTATTCATATTAGCAAATGAAGATGGTTTGTCTGAATATTTGCATTGAGCTGGAGTACTTGTTGTAAATGTAACCGGAATGCTAGCTGTATTGGCAAGGACGTATCCCTCCGGTGCAACCAGTGATATTTTTGGTTCTTTCACGATTGCTGCCGATTCTAATTCTCCCGCCACAGTTTGCGCAACAATTCGGACAACCTGGCCGGCATTAACTGACATTGGCAAAATAGCTTCATTCCTGGCAAAAGGAAGCCCGCGCAGGTAATTTTCTTTAATTTCAGTAGCAGTCATTGCCCTGTCGGAAATTCTTAATTCATCAACAGTAACGTGAGAGTTGCCTATTTCAAATATTGAACCAGCCGAAAGAGGCACGTCAAACCTTGAACGGGCCGCTTTGAAACCATTAATATAAAAAGATGCGACATTGGTACTGCGTGAATATGTTACCGCCATATAAACATATTCTCCCGTCGGAATATCATTTTTAAAAGTACCCATCTGAACCGCAGTTCCCCAATGGGCCTGATTACCATCAAAAGCAGTAAGCAATATTGCGCTATATTCGGGCTTAACATTTAAACCTAGAAAATCACCGGAACTGCCGTAATGTTTAAAAAGGTATGGTTCGCTGGCAAACGCCGGGTCACTTAATGGCATATTGAGTTTTACCCAAAGCTCGATTGTCCCTTCGTCTACACTTATATTATCCGGTGCCGAGTATTGCGCTTTTCCGATAAATCCTTGTTCGAAAAAAGACGGTTCATAGGAAATCGACGTGTTGGATAGAGGTATTTCGCCATCCACGCTCTCAAGAGAATTGTTATAATGCGCCAAGAAAACATTTTCCGGCGTAGTATTTTCAATTAATTCATTATCTACATACCATTGGTAAGATGATACTTGAGAATCAATACGGGCAATGTTTACGTTACCTTGGTAAGGTTGTAAAGTTATTAATGGGTCAAACTCTAAGCATGCTTCGGGCTGATAGACATTGTTGCAGCAATAGCCATCATCATAAAGGTTCCCTCCGCATAAACAACGTTCCTCTATTTCTCCGTCTGGACAGGCTAAACAAATCAAATCTTCTCCGGAACAATCTTCATCTATATTGTTGCTGCAAATATCAATGGCATTTGGATGAATATTGGCATTATTGTCATTACAATCTTCGCCATAAGGTATGGCATCATAACCATCATTGTCCGCATCATAATCGCAGGCTAAATCCGCGCCGGAACAATCTTCATCTATATTATTGCCGCAAATTTCAACAGCCTTGGGATGTATTGCGGAGTTAAGGTCATTACAGTCGGTGCCGCCGTATTTAGTCGCGACAAACCTATCTCTATCTGCATCACCGTTAAATGGAGCAATATTGCTAACCGCATTATTACCGCGTTTATTCGGAACAGCGGAAAAAGCATAATTGGCTATTAATAGCATCCCGGTTGAAATTATTAGTATTTTTGTTAGAGATGATGATTTGTTTTGCATAGTACGCCTCTTTTTTTACATATCTTTTGTATGCCCATTGTTAAATATTTATCAATAAATCCTTATCCTTCTACAAGCCAGCTATTGCACTAGAAATCCCTCGCTGGCATTATCATTCTCATCTACCACAAAAAGGTATAAACCATTGTTTATTTCTTCTTGAGTAAAACCACCGAGATTTACGGTAAATTCAATGGTATCATCAGACCAAGTGGTATGCGGAATCTGTAAAGCGTCTTTCCCATGGTTATCCCAATCAGGGTATTGAGCCAACACAATCCGCGAGAATTTATCATCAATATAAACATCGTCTATTGATACCTCGACGATCCTTCCCGGAGCAGCGTTTCTATCGATATAGGTAACTATGGCAACATTACGGTATCCATCATCTGCGCATGTTCCGTCAATTGTAACTCCATTGGCATTTAAAACTTCGCCATTATATGACCTGCCAACATAACCGTTGGGAGTATCCACATCCCCGATACGCGACCAAATAGATAAATCAACCCATTCATTATGAGGCAATGGATCAAAGCCTCCGAAATACCACATTCCATATGAGCCATGAAGAGGTTTTCCGGAAACATTATATTGAGGAGTCGGAGGATTGGTCAGGAGTGCCCTGGCTAAATCGTAATCATAATTTGGCCCACCATGGACAAAACTTCCGTCATCATTTGTATTAAAACGAAAATATTTAGAACCGATATATCCTAATTCTCCGTCTGAAGAACGAAGCTTAATTTTTGCAGAGGCAAATAATTTTGTTTTCGGTTCTGTCGCCGGATTACGCGGGCTAACCATAATAGACAACCCCGGCTTTAACGAATTCGGCATGCTATACGAATAAGAGCAGCGGTTTCCTTCATAACAATCACTTCCATATGTAGTAACACCCGGTGTGGCCAAAGCATACGGAATCCCCTGCGGAGGTGTCTGAATATTTCCGCCCAAAGTTCCATGTTCAAAATTGTCCCAATGTATCGGCTCAACAGGGCTTTTCACTCCAAAATTCATGCCTGTTATCGTGATACTTTCGCCATTAACTAGAGAATTGCTCGATATTGAATATATGGAAGGAACATCCGTATCCGTGCAAACTAAATCGGCACCGGAGCAATCTTCATCAATATTGTTACCGCATATCTCATTAGCGCCAGGGTAAATATCCGGGTTTTCGTCATCACAATCATCACCGCCGAGTTCAATTGCGATAAATCCGTCCGAATCATAATCGCAGGATAAATCAGCGCCGGAACAATCTTCATCAATGTTGTTCCCGCATACTTCTATTGCGTTAGGATGGATTGTCGCATCGACGTCATTACAATCATTGCCACCGTATTTAATATAGTTATACCCATCCTGGTCGGCATCTGGATTAATTGGCGGGGCAACATTGGACAAATTATTATTGAATAATCTTTTCGGCAATATTTTATTTGTCTTAGCAAAGCTATCTGAAGAAACAAAAAGAAAGATAAATACCACCGTTAGAATAAATGCAGCTTTTTTCACAAAACCCTCCTTAGTTAAGATAAGAAAATCAAATATTCCTTATTATTAAAATTCAAAGTTACGGATAGACAGATAAAAGCATGCCATTTGTCAAGTTTCAGAGCACTTTTTGTTAATAAACCACTTTACTGCAAACCGAGACTCTGCTCAAAATATAGCATTGAATTATCTAAAAACAATGGCTGGGAGCTAGCTTTATGAAAGGGCTTTCCTTGGAAAAAGATTGTTCTTTTGAAGAAACAGAGCAATAAAACAAGCGCGGGCCGTATATTTTTGTATCTTAATAGTTCTATCTATCAATATAAATATAACTATTTTATCTCAACCGAGGCATTTTTATCGAATGGATTGAGCCGAAGTGCAAGCGAAAATAAGTATGGATAGTTATTTTTTAAATGCTTCATATAAAAAAGCCATTCAAGCAGTAAATTCTTATATGCCCTCTTAATATCGCCTTTGATATGTTCGCCATCAGCTTGGTGTAAGTATAATATTTGCTTACGGTGCGAAAGTTCATCTATTAAATGCGAAACTGAAAGAATCAAGTTTGTGAAAGATTCATGTTCAAACATATGGGGATTTTCCAAAAGGCGTAAAACAAAGTCTCTTTTATGCAACAATAACAATTTAAGCCTTGCTAAAATAGTATCATTAACGGCAATTACCGGTATATATTTTGAAATTTCATGTTCCACTCTATCAAAATCTTTTTCATTCCACTCTTGGGTTACTAATAGCTTGGGGGCGATACTTTCCGCTTTTTCATCAAGCTTATAAAAACCTTCAAGCAAATCCATCCCTAATTCACTAAAAAATGCTCCAACAACCATATTGACCTTATTAATTATTGCTTTTTTCTCCCTAAAATGTAGCAGTTGATGCAAAACGATTGTAACCAATAAAACCTCAATAAAAACAAAAGCAATATCACCTATCAAATAAACAAAGATATGATGTGAATCGCGGAAAATAAGATAGTGGATAAAATAAAAAAGAATTGATAAGGCAACAAGCACGAGCGATAAAAATAATTGCCAATTTATATGCTTTTTCATAAGTTTTGTTTTTTGTTTTTATTCCTTAACGTATGCAACTTCCCCTGCAATGTTCCCATTGGGCATAATGCGCACCAAGCGCGATGCCTTGTTGCCACCCCTAAAACAATTGAAATAATGGTCGTTATCAAACACATGCTTACAAAAACTGCGCCTATAAGAATAATACTTCCGCCGGTTTGCGATAGACGATATGTAATAAATAAAACAAACAGCACAAATATGCCCCAGCGGAATTTTATGTTCGAAAAAAGCTTCGGGAAATTATTGCCGAAACTTACCTTTGATAAAATACCATCCAAGAATGCCCCGCGCGGGCAAAGGTTTGAACACCAGAATCTTCCTTTAAAGTATGATAATGGCAAGAATATCGCCATCATTATTAACATTAAATATCCTAAGTACGGCACAAAAATTCCGCCGATTACAATTAACGGCAAGAACCAAATCATTATTTTTTGATATTTTTTCATAAAACCTCTTTTTTTGGTTATTCTTTATTTAATTATTTTATACTTAACAGTATTTTTACCGCTTTTCTTAGCGGAATACATAACATTATCAGCTTCCCTTATTCCTTCCTGAATTGAAAGTGGCATTCGAATAAAAGTTACAACCCCGATACTTATTGTAACAAATTTGGTTATTCTTTGAGACGCCTCAAGAAGTGATTGGCGAAGTTTATTAATAACAAGCTGGACGTTGTGTTCATCTGTTTCCGGAAACATTATTATAAATTCGTCGCCACCTAAGCGGGCGATTATATCATATCCGCGCAGATTATCTTTTAAGGTCTTTGATAAAACTTGCAATAGATAATCCCCGGTATCATGACCGAAATTATCATTAACCGACTTGAAATTATCCACATCAATGTAAGCTAAAGAAAGAGGGCGATTAAATCTTAAAGCCCGTTTAAGCTCTATCGAAGATGTTTCAAAAAACGCTCGAGAGTTGTATAGCTCTGTAAGAATATCCGTGCGAGATAATTTCTTTTCCAGCAAAAGGTCTTTTTTTAAACGAGATGCGAAATAAACAATAATTATATAAAAGGCCAGCCGCATCAGCATATTCCATATCGGTATTAAGTAATAGGAATAAATATGTCCCGAAGATAAATCGGCGAACAACCATATCCCCGCGCTAATGACAGAAAACAACGATGCCGGAAATATTGCCTTGTGCCAGGCGACAATTAATATGGGAAACAAATAAAACAAGGAAAACGAAATCTCATAACCGGACAAATGGTCAATAACACCTAGTAGGATAACAAATATGAAGTTGAGAGAAAAAAATACAGCATCATATGCGAGTATTCTTTTAATATTGTTAAAATTATTATATGAGAATGCCATGTAATGTTTTCTTTACAATAATTTAAATTAATTTCCAAACAATAAACATAATAACCAAAACCATCAAAGAAATCGCAAGAATAAATATTAAGTCCGCTACCCTCTCAAGATGGAGCCTTTTTCCTCTTTCTTTTGTTTTTATGCCGAAATAAGAAATTAAGCAAGACAACAAAAACAGCATCGAGTCAAGCGCAATCAAATCATCTCCTATTCCCTCAATAGTCTTTAAAGCATTGCTGATATGCAAAAGTCCAATAATTGTAAAACAGGCTCCCACCATACCTGCTGATACTGAAAAAATATGTATCGAGATGTTTTCTTCGGTTCTTTCTTCGAAAGTTTCAGTTTTCATTTTTCCTCTTATGTCTATTATCGTTTATTTAATAAAACCAGCATACTTTTTGTCTTCTCTTAAAATATGCGCGGTCCACCAGCTTTTTAAAAAAGTTATGACGCTATCGATTGTTCCCATCCTCATCTGTTCAAAATCTTTTTCAAGCAAATTGATTCTTTCAATAAAAGCAGCATGCTCTTTCTTTTGAATATCCAGCTCAGCATAATTTAATTTATCCAGCATCGATTCTTCGGAAGCGAAATGATAAATACTGTAGGCCTTCATTTGCGTAAAAGCATACGGCAATGCAACATTGCCCTCGCCCTGCTGCACATGATCAGCCAAGTCATTGATTATGGAAAATAACATTTTGTGCTCATTATCCATTTTTTCAGAACCAACCGAGTATTCTCTTGTCCATTCTAATAAAGGCATATTTGCTCTCCTTTTTTTGTTAACAACCTATATATTTTATACTGCCGGCCTTAATATTCCTATTAATGATTTAACCTTTTACTTTGTGCAGAAAGAAAGCCCCGGCAAAGAAAATAAAATTTACCATAACGATTGTTGCCCCGGAAGGCAAATTAAAGATATAAGATAAAAATATTCCAATGGATACTGATAAAAAAGCAAAAATAGCGGCCAAAATAATAGTCGAACGGAAACTCCGCACCAATTGCAACGCGGATATTGCCGGCAAAATAATCAAACTCGACACCAGCATTGTCCCGACGATTTTTATCCCTAAAACAACAATGGCTGAAGTCAATAATATGAGTATCCTGTTAATCAGGCGGACTTTTATTCCAGACACCTGGGCATAATCTTCGTCAAAAGTAATAGAAAACAAATCGTGGTAAAACAGAATAACAATTAACATAACCAATAAAGACAAAGCCGCTGTTATCCAAACCTCAAACGTGCTGACGGAAAGAATATTTCCGAATAAATAGCTGAACAAATCTACATTATATCCACCGGATGTGCTGGCGATGATTACGCCCAAGGCAATGCCGAATGAGGAAACTAGCCCTATCGCCGCATCGCCATAAACTTTTGTTTTTTCATTTAATTTTAAAATCGCCAGCGAAGCCAATCCGACTAAAGGAATTGAAATTATTACCGGCTGGGCATGTAAAAGAAGCGCGATTGCAATAGAGGCAAAACTGACATGAGCCAACCCATCCCCTATCAAAGAAAACCGGCGTAAAACTAAGAATATTCCCAAAAATGAACAGCCCAAAGCCATAAAACTTCCGGCAATTATCGCCCGCTGGATAAATGAATATTGCAGCGCTTCAAAGATTTGGTTAAATGTGTTTTCCATATTAATGCCTATGGCAAATTAAATGTTGGTCATGCCCAAAATAATCCGACATCTGAGGTGATTTGCAAAAATCATCCAATGTCCCGAAAAATACGATTTTTCTATCCAGATAAAGCAGTTTTGACACAAAATTACCGGCGGAACCGATATCATGCGACACAAAAAGTATCGTTGTCTTATTTTCTTTGTTAAGCTCCTCTATTGTCGCATAAAACGTGTCCCGCGCTTGCGGGTCCAAAGCCACGGTCGGTTCATCTAAAATCAAAACATCCGGCTGATGAATTAACGCCCGGGACAATAAAACCCTTTGCTGTTGCCCGCCGGAAAGTTTTCCCACCGGCCGGTCTTTTAAATTCTTAATCCCTAGGATATCCATCGCTTTAAGGGCGGCTTTATAATCTTCGCCAGTTAATCTTTTTGGAAATTTCTTACAGCAATAAACACCCGAGGCCACAATTTCAATCGCTTTCGCCGGAAACATCTCGTCGATAAAAGACATCTTCTGGGGCAGGTATCCGATATGTTTTTTGGAATGGGTAAATTGTTCCAGGCTCTTTCCTTGAAACAATATTTTACCCTCATAAGGAATAAGCCCTAAAAGGGCTTTGATTAAAGTTGTTTTGCCCGAACCATTAGGGCCGACAATACCGATATAATCACCTTCTTCCACATCAAAAGAAATACGGGAAAGGGCTTCAACGCCTCGGTATTGCACGCTTAATTTATTGACCTCTATTACGTTCATTGGCACTCCAGGCCTATTTTTAATTTCTTTAAATTATTTTCCATAATATCAATAAAAGTAACTCCGTTTGATAATTCATCTTTGCTGATATTATGGGCCCCGTGCAAAAGCTCCAAATTAGCTTTAGTTTCTTCCGCTATTATCCGGGCCACTTTGGGGTCAATTAATTCTTCATAATAAATCGTGTTAATACCTGTTTCTTTTAACTTTTTTATAAGATTTACGATTGCTTTTGGGCTTGGTTCAGCATTAGGTGAAAATCCATCATAAGGTGATTCGTATCCTAGGCTGTAGCGTTTTACAAAATATCCAAAAGCAAAATGCCCGCCGTAAATAATCTTGTTGTGCTTGCAATTTGAAAAAGTTTCTTTAAAGCGATTATCAAGGTTTGCGATTTTTTCGTTATAATTCTTAGCATTATTTAAGTAATTCCCTATATTCCCCGGATCTTTTTTCGCAAAAGCAGCAGCGATTGTATTGGCCATAATTTGAGCATTACCTAAATCCAGCCAAATATGCGGGTCTTTGCCATCGTGATGTAACTTATCCCCATCCTCGCCTTCATTGTTTTCTAAGAATTTAATTCCCTGGCTGGCATCAACTATTAGCAAATCTTTGTTTGTAATACTTTTAAGAATACCTTCAATCCAGGGCTCCATTAATTTGCCGGTATAAATAAAGATATCGGCTTTATTGATTTTAGCAATGTCTCCCGGCCTGGGCTCAAAGGCATGCGATTCAACTCCAGGCGGAAGCAATAAAACAACATTAATTTTATCTTCGCCGATTTGCCGGGCAAAATCGTATGTAGGGAAAAGTGTTGTCACAATTTCAATTTTTTCTTCTTTCAAAGGCAATTTTTCTTGTGCATAAGATGCGATACAAAGCATTGTTAAAACCGCTAATAAAAATATCTTTTTCATAAAATTTCCATTATTTCTTGCATTTTCCACATAAGCCTTCAATTTGCAGTAAATGCGATTCAACTTTGCAATTATGTTTTTTCTCTATAAATTTGGAAAGTTCCTTAAAGTTACAATAATCAACCTCTTCTATTTTTTTACATTTCCGGCATAGAAAATGATGGTGATGCGCTTCCGGCATGGAACAAAGCGAATAGTAGAGCTGGCAATCATCAGAAAAGACCTGAATCAATATCCCGACCTTTTTGAACTCGTCAAGTATCCGATAAATCGTGGGCAAACCAACGCTAGGTAGTAAGTTTTTAATCCCGGCCAAAACTTCATAAGGGTGCATCCGCTTTTTCTTTTTCAAGAAAAGCTCAATTACTGCTTTTCTCTTAGGCGTAATTTTTAATCCATTATCTTTTAGAACTGCGACATAACCATCCATAACACGATTATCTCCAAACAGAAATGATTTTTATCTAGAGATTATAGTAAAAAAGCTTAGGGATGTAAACAGAAATGATTTTGATTTGGGGAAGCGGGGTTTATCCGCTATTTATTTGATATCAGCAATCCATTTTAACGCGCTATTGTAATCTTCGAATATCTTAACCTTGTTTCCTGATTTAATTTTTTCGCCTTGCGACCACAGCCTGTTCCACGCGCTTATCATGCCAACCTTGACTACCATGGCTGATTTGCCATGCCCTATTCTTTCTTCATTCTTCATATGAAAGGCCCTGATTTTTTCCAAATCAACAAGAGTTGCCGCGCTAAAATCTAAATCCACATGGTTAAATATCGCGTTACCATTTGCCCTAAATCGGGGATGCTTTAACAAATCCTTTCCCATGGCAATAAAATCATTAGCGTTCATTTGGCCTTCGGTCTTAACAATAAACAATCTATCCGAATCAGAGCAGGTTATTTCATATTTCATATTAGTCGCTTTATTTTAAAGAAAACCCTCGGCGATTCATTAATCACAGAGGGCTTTCTATTCCTTTTCCATTACCAGCCGGTCCCATCAACCATTCTTTTGATTTCCCATAAATATCTTATCCGCTAATTTCATAATATCAAAAGTAGTAACCAGTCCTAAAACCTTTCTTTTGTCGTCGACAATAACAACCGAGCTGATATCATTGGAAACGATCGAATGGATAACCTCGCCAATTGTGTTTTTTAACCCCAAGGTGTGGACATTTTTCGTCATAACATGCCGCAAAATATAAGAATCAAGAATCTCTTTACTATAATAGCTATTCCCGTCTAATATCTTGTCGCCGTCATATTCAATAGTTTTGGCAACTGCCCTCCTCGGCGAAACCAATTTATAGAGGTCTTTTTGCGTTATAATGCCGACTAGCTCGCGCTTATCGTTGACAATGGGCAAATGCCGATAGTGGTGATTAACAAAGATATTCTCCACTTCACTAAAAGGCTCATCAACATGCAGTGTTTTAACCGGCTTAGACATAACTTCTTCCGCAGTCGTCTCGTTCAATAGCTTTCTCGTCGCTCCTTCGCCAAATTCTTTGTTCATTGCATATCCTCCTGAAGTATTATATTTAATTTCTTTAAAATTCCCGCAGCTAAATATTTACGCTCTAATCATTATCAAAAGCATCTTAAAACGCGCCACCGCCTTTAAGGAATGCGGTTTATTTGCCGGCATTATTATGATTTCACCGGCCCGCAGAATATGCGGTTTACCGTCGATAGTTATTTCGGCCTTGCCGCCGCAATTATAGACCATAGCGTCGAAAGGCGCGGTATGTTCGCTTAAACCCTGGCCTTTATCAAAAGCGAAAAGCGTGACTGTCCCTTTTTCTTTTTTAATGATTTCTTTGCTTACAACGGAACTATTTTGGTAATCGATTAATTCGGAAAGTTTTGCGGCGTGGGCAATAATGCTTGCTACCTTATTGCCGGATTTTTTGTTATTTGCCATAATTCTTAAGCCCCTTAAGTTTACATTCTAACATCCTATTGCCCGGTGTCAATTCTACGCAGGAATATTCGCGTTCTCTATTTAAACTTTAAGCGATGGCTAAAAGCTCCGAGACTAAATCGGAAATTCTGCCAATATCGCGCGTTTTCAAAACTTGGATAAGCTTTTCAATATGAGCGGCCTGATATTTTCCGTTATGCTTATCTTCCTGATAACGTTTTAATACATTTTCAAATATATTAAGCGCGTTATTATTCTCGCCCTCGAGATATAGCCTTATTTTTTTTAAGAAAATACCATTGCCGGGGTAATCTGATTCGCTAATACTTGTAATTGCCTCCAGCAAATACTGTTTATTCCCCCGGGCAGCAGAAGCAAAAAACATCTGGTCGGCAAATGGTTCCCCAATCTTAACCCCTCCGGCTTTAAGAATATTCTTTAGCAATATTCCTCGTGGTGTCAGAAAATTAAGCCCGCGGTCATATTTAAAATCAAAGAACAATTGCATAAGATCGCGGAGTACACTCTTATTCTTACCTGAAGTATTAACGCTCTCAATATTGAGCCGGCCCAAAACAACCGCGTCGTTATTAACGGCATAATCGTAAGCCTTAGAAATAGTCTGTGAATCTTTTATTTCCATATCATCATCACAAAATAAGAGCATGGTATTATTAAGATACCCTGAAATAGTTTTTATTTTTTCCTGACGGTCACACCCGCTGGTAAGATTATCGCAAAAAGCTCTCACGCGGGCTATAAATGAAGCGGTTATAACTTGGTAAGCTCCGGGCAACCCTCCCGAAATAGCTTGCCTAACGCACTTTAAGGTGATATTCCCCCTACTTTTGGATATTGCCGCTAATAAAAGTTTTTGTGTTTTTGTTAACTCCGGAGAAATATGCGCTGATTTGATATTTTCAAAAAAGCGGAGAAAACGTTCGTTATGGCCATTAATTATCCGGATTTTCTCAGAGGGTTTTTCCGGCTCGTTAATAAACACCAATAGTTCGGTAGACACAGAATATTCTTGCGAGCATAGTGAAATAAGAGTTTTAGAAAGGGCTTCTTCATCCGAGGAATAAGAAGGCACAACAATAGAAATTGATGCCGGTTTACCAATTGAAACAATCTCGGAATTGATATAATTATTAAACTTTTTCAGATAATCATCTGTGTTTCCGATAGCGCAGCGCGACGTAAAACCCGTATCTGTAATAGCTACTCTTTCGCCGGCGCAATTAACAATATACCCTTGTCCGTCGTTCTTTTGCGGAATTGAGCATGATTCTTTATTCATGGCCTTAGTATATCATAAGTTTTCTTTTCAAAAAGAAGCAAATTTTAAGAGAATTATTGGGAGTTATTATTTGCGGATGATACACATTGGAATGTTTATTTTATGAAATAAAAGCATAAAAAAAGGGGTGCCTTTTGGACACCCCGTTTTATATTGGCTCCCCCGCGAGGGCTCGAACCTCGGACCTATTGGTTAACAGCCAACCGCTCTACCGACTGAGCTACAGGGGAATAAATATTTTTTTAAAGAACAATTAAAATGTAGTGAAATTATACAAGAAAAAATATAAAAGTCAACTTTACAGTTTTCAAAAAATATCTTGAGCCGCGATAATTAGCTTCTAACAGAAAACGATTTATATTTTAAAAGAGATTGCTTCACTATCGTTCGCAATGACAATACCGTTATTGTTAAATATGTATCTCCCGCCTGGCGCGCATCGACATACTTAAAGTCGACATATCGCTATATTCAACCGCGCTTCCGACGGGTAATCCTAAACCGATTCTAGTTGCCTTGACAGGTAAATCTTTTAACTGCTTAAACAAATATAGCGCGGTCATCTCACCTTCATTATCCGGATCAGTTGCGATAATAACTTCTTTTATATTTTCCTTTTTTATCCGCTCAAGCAATTGATTTACGTTTAAAGTTTCAGGGCCGCGGCCGTCTTGTGGAGAAATATTCCCCAGTAATACGTGATAAATTCCTTTATAAGCCCCGGTCTTTTCAATCGCGAGTAAGTCTTTCGGAGTTTCAACAACACAGATTGTCCCTTGGTCACGCGACGTGTCGCTGCAAACCAGGCAAATTTCAGTGTCAGACAAATTATTGCAAATCCGGCAGAAAACCAAGTTGTTCTTAAGCTCCGTAATCGCGCTCGCGATACCTTCCGCGTCTTCTTTGGAATTGTTTAGAATCCAAAAACCCATTCTTTCCGCCGAGCGGCGGCCCACACCCGGGAGTTTGGAGAATTTCTCAATTAAATTTTCGAGTAATTTGGGATAGCTCATTATTCGTTATGCCACTGGCTGACAACTTTACCGGCGAATTTATCAATCACTTTTTGCACACCCGGCTCATAATTTTCGTAAGACAATGCGTCAACCAATTTATACTTTACGATAACATCATTGCGCAAATTTTCGGACAGTATTTTCTCAACCAAGGCGATATTAACGGCCGTTTCCAAAGATTCCTTCTGGAAAGAATGACTTTTAGGAAAAGCCACAGTTAAAATGTTGCCCTCTAACTCGACCGGCTTGCCTTCCTGCAAATATGTCGCTGTCGACATTTTTATCTTGCTTATCGCATGAGTTAAAATATCCCACATTTTAGCAATCTTTTGCAAATTAAATTCAACCGGCGCATCTTGTGTTTCCGGCTCACTATGGCCAGTAATATCAACTTGGCCTTTTTCACTTTTTAATACCTTAGCCGGAGTAAATCCAAAGCTTTGCGGCTTCTTCTCTTCTTTAGCCGGAGCTTCTTTCGCCGGCGCAACCGGAGCGCTACTTTTAGGAGCAATGCCGGAGGCGGTTATTTTTGCGATCGTAACCTCTAAGGGGAACCTTAGATTTTCCGTAATGCGCGCTGTTTCCTGATTTTCGATAAACAATTCAATTATTTTTATTATCTCATTAACCTCAAATTTACTGGCCTGCTGCCACAGCATCTCTTTAATTGCCGACGGGTATTCAACGAGTTTTTCCAACTGTTTTTCGCCGATTTTTATAATCATCATATTACGGAAATGCTCGATAATATTCTTATTTAACTGCCTAAGGTCTTTTCCTTTTTCAATAATCTCGTTAACCACGCTCAAGGCTTTGATTGGGTTCTTTTCCGTTAAATAATCGGTCAGTTTGAACAAATAATCCAGCTCAACTAAACCCAGCATGGAATAAACGTCCTCCGATGAAATCGTGCGCTGGCTTAAAGCGCCTAATTGGTCAAGAATGCTTAAGGCATCGCGGAAACTTCCTTGCGCGGCTTTTGAGATCGCGAATAAGGCTTCATCTTCGATATTAATAATTTCTTTTTTTGAAATTGCGACCAGATTATCTTTTAAAGTCTTAACAGAAATCCTTTTAAAATCAAACCTTTGGCAGCGCGAAAGTATTGTTTGCGGGACTTTGTTAGGCTCCGTTGTCGCGAATATAAACTTAGCGTGTTCCGGCGGCTCTTCCAATGTTTTCAAAAGCGCGTTAAAAGCCTCGGTTGTAAGCATGTGGACTTCATCGACGATATAAATCTTGAATTTACCGTAAGTCGGGGCAAATTTAATATTTTCACGAAGGGTCCGGATTTCATCAATGCCGCGGTTAGATGCGCCGTCAATCTCAAGCACATCAAAACTGTTTCCCTTGGTTATTTCCAGGCAGGCATTACATTTTCCGCAT
The DNA here is from genome assembly GCA_022703565.1 of Candidatus Omnitrophota bacterium. Lineage (GTDB taxonomy): Bacteria > Omnitrophota > Gorgyraeia > Zapsychrales > Zapsychraceae > JADFZM01. The sequence goes on along the minus strand of JAKLDK010000004.1, from coordinate 21,898 downwards.
GGATTTTCAGTGGGCCCATTAACACAATTTAAAGCCTTGGCCAAGATCCTGGCGCAAGAAGTTTTACCGATTCCGCGCGGCCCGCAGAACAAATAAGCATGGGCAATTTTGCCGTTTGCGATGGCACTTTTAAGTATTTCGATAATATGTTCTTGGCCGATGATTTCTTTGAATTGCTGCGGCCGATACTTTCGGGCTAAGACTAAGTAACTCATTTATATATTATTCTAATTTAACCGCTGTTTAAAAGTTATCAACGAATTTTATGTTACAGTTTAAAGAAAAGAATGTCAATAAAATAGGGCGAAAAATATTAAACAGAAACAGATGTTAGTATTCAATAATTGGGCAACTAAAATTATTCTTCAAACTCAAGTTTAGAAAACGTTGTCATTCCGGCCGAAGTGCCGGAATCTCAGAAACATTAATTCTTTAAAAGATTCCCGCATTCGCGGGAATGACAAAAACAAAATCACCAACCACGGGAATTACAAAGGATGCCTTGGAGCGTGAACCGTCAGAATTATAAATTCGTGTCACCATTTTCTACGGGATACGTTCTAATTGACTTTATGGAACATGTCCCTGTCAGTCCCTTCGTTAAAAACACTTTTCATTCACCGCAATGGCGAACTGCTTGATTATTTTAATATTTTATTTAACGCCAAAGAAACCCGCCTTCTTTTTATATCAATCTCCAAAACCGTTACTTCTACTCGCTGGTGGACTTTAACAATATCATTAGGGTCTTTAACAAATTTATCGGATAATTTGCTTATATGAATAAGCCCGTCTTGGTGGACGCCGACATCAACAAAACATCCGAAAGCCGTAATATTTGTAACCACTCCAGGCAAAATCATACCCTCGCTTAAATCTTCCATCCGTTCAATACCTTCCTTGAATGAAAAAATGTGAAATGGCTCACGCGGGTCGCGCCCGGGCTTTAAAAGCTCGTTTTTTATATCAGTTAGCGTCGGCAAACCTAAATCAGCCGAAACATAACTTTGCAGATTTATTTTCTTAATCAAAACATCATTTTGGACCAATTCTTCTATTTTGCATTTCAAGTCTTCCGCCATTTTATTAACGATATCATATCTTTCAATATGAACAGCGCTGGCATCCAAAGGATTCGGGCTGTCATAAATCCTTAAAAAACCAATTGCCTGCTCAATCGCCTTTGGCCCCAAGCCAGACACCTTTAAAATATCTTCTCTGGTCTTAAACTTCCCATTTTTGTTACGATATTCAATAATCGCCTTGGCCCTGGCCGGTCCTAAACCGGACACATAAGTTAATAATTCTTTACTGGAGGTATTTATCTCAACTCCGACCATATTGACACAGCTTACAACCACGTCATCAAGTGAATTCTTGAGCAATTTCTGGTCGACATCATGCTGATATTGTCCGACGCCGATTGATTTGGGGTCAATTTTAACCAGTTCGGCTAAAGGATCCATCAACCTGCGTCCGATTGATACCGCGCCTCTTACCGTGACATCGTGGTCGGGAAATTCTTCCCGGGCAACTTCTGAAGCTGAATAAACCGAGGCCCCGGTTTCACTAACCATAATAATATTTATGCCTTTTAAAGCTTTTATTTTCTTTAAGAATGTTTCAGTTTCGCGGCTGCCAGTACCGTTTCCGACGGCAATAACTTCTATTTTATATTTTTTACAAAGCTCAGTTATTTTCTCACCCGCTTCATCATGCCGGTCTTCATCAAGCAAATAAACGGTCGTATTATCTAAAAGCTTTCCCTGTTCGTTAAGGCAGACTATTTTTGACCCGGTACGTAGACCCGGATCCAAAGCCATAACACGTTTAGGCCCCATAGGAGACGCTAAAAGCAGTTGTTTTAAATTTTTAGCAAAGATATCGATCGCGTCTTTATCCGCTTTTTGTTTTAATTCCAAGCGGTATTCTGTTTCCAAAGACGGCGACAAAAGTCGCTTATAACTGTCAACTGTCGCAACGGCAACTTGAACAGAGTCATCCCTCTTCCCTCTAACATAGCTTTCAGATAATATCTGCAAGGCCTCTTCTTCGGGCGGTAAAACACGCAACATCAGAAAACCTTCTTTTTCACCACGTCGGGTTGCTAGTACCCGATGCGAAGGCGAATTCTTGGCCAATTCTTCAAACTCAAAATAATCCTTAAATTTGCTTCCCTCTTCTTCTTTGTTTTTAACAAGTTTTGATTTTAGAGAAGCCCTTTCTAAAAATAATTTTCTAAGTTTAGTACGAACTTGCGCGTCTTCATTTATCCATTCAGCGATAATGTCGCGCGCGCCTTGCAAAGCCTCCTCAATTGTTTCAACTTTCTTTTCTTTATCCAAATATTTTACCGCTTCTTTAGCCGGGTCAATGCCTTTTTGCTCAAGAATAATTCGGGCCAATGGTTCTAAGCCTTTTTCCTTGGCAATAATCGCGCGAGTGCGTTTTTTAGGTTTATACGGAAGGTATAAATCTTCCAGGGCAGTTAAAGTTTGCGCTTTTAGAAATTTCGCGTGCAATTCATCATTGAGTTTGCCCTGCTCTTTTACTGATTCAATAATCGCATCCCGCCTCTTATCCAGTTCCCGCAGTTGGGAAATACGGTCACGGATACTAGACACCTTTACTTCATCCAAGCTTCCGGTCAATTCTTTCCGGTATCGGGAAATAAAAGGAATGGTCGAACCTTCGTCGAGCAATTCAACAGTATTTTTAACTTGCGTTTCTTTTAAAGATAATTCCTGCGAAATTACGGCAATATAGTTTTTATTCATTTTGTTGTTTCTGCCATGAGAGGACTTTGACGTAGCAGGTGTTATTGTTTCCAATCATTCCGGCGGGAATATTGCTTGAAACATTGGGCACTTGGAAAATATCCGGCCCATTTTCACCCATGTTAATATAATTGCTTATTAGGCTTCCGACTATTGTTAAATCCTGCGTTATGCTTATGGTGTCTTCGGCGTAGAATAAACCCATCACGCTTGAACCCGCACGATTGAAAGTAATTGTACCCGGTGTCATTATTCCTAAGATATTCGCCGGGAAAGAATTATTCCCATTTGTTGTTAAAGTATCGCCGATTTCGACATTGCCTTCGGATAAAATAATGCCTTCTCCGGTATATTTGATGCCATCGGGAGTTGCCCCGTCAATAATTGTTATTCCTCCGCCGTCCAAGTAAACCTTACCCGATATTGCCAAATTCCCCGCTCCATCCATACTGATACTGCCGTAACCGTTAACACTATCGGTAAAAGTGAAATTGGATTCAGATGATAAATTAGCAAATTCAGCCAAATCCGCCGGGTCATTTATTACGAGCGATGTATCATATAAATAATCCTGATAATTATCATGCGCCGGATAGCTGTCAGTTAAACTGGGAAAAGTTATCGAATCACCCAATAAATAAGCCGCGGCTGTTCCATTGTCAGAATATACATTACTCGCGCCCTGGCTTCCGCCAAAGCCGTCATTAACGTATACTCCGTCAACTCTTTCTTTGTAGGAATTGCCGGTTTGATCAGCCTTTCCAACCGTGCCGGAACCGCTTAATCCGACTAATCCGGATTTAACCCACAAAGTACTATTTAGCGTTTCAACTGTTTCGCCGTTGTAGGTGATTGTTGCTAAAGCGGGAACCATGGCTTTTAATCCAGCCGGCATATCTTTATAATTATTACCGATAAAATAGGCATCACCGCCTAAATCAATAGCAAAGTCCGTCGGATCCAGGCTGCTGCCGATTAAATGCACTGAACCAAAGATGTTCGCGTTGCTATCAATAACCACATTATTCTCACCCGCACCGGCAAAAACAGCGGTGTTTAAAGGCGAAATGTTATAAATCTTTACATAAGCCAGGATTGTTTGTTTGGCATCCGACACGCTACCTTGTGATTTAATCCAAATAGCCCGGTCATCACCGACGACATTTTTAAGCTTAACATTATAACTGCCTTTATTAAGAGAGTTCCCGGCATAGGCGCTTATTTCATAAAAGTTTTCCGTGTCCGGCCCAATCGCGATTCCGTTAATATTCCCGTCATCCCAATCCGGGTCGGTTGGAGTGTCAACGCAATCCTGCCTTAAGTCATAAACCGCCCGCTCAATTCCGGCTTCGGCAATTCCTAAAGCCACTTGTGTCCTTCTTTGCCTCTCAGCTGATTTGCCTTCATTAATACTATAAATCAAAAAAGCCATGCTCAAACCCAAGAGTACAATCGAAAAATAATAAGCGGTCATCAAAGCCGAACCCTTATTATTTAGTATCCGGTAAACTTTAATTTTATTTTCCTTATTCATTAATTACGTAAATTAACTTTATATGTATTTTCAATACTTGTTTTTTGATTCGGGACAACATCTTTTTCAGCTTTAATATTTATTTCCAATATATTTGGGGCTGTTGTTAAACGCCTAAATTTGAGTACAGCGATATTTTCAGCCAATACCCTATCGTTCTGATAAGCAGTACCTTCGGCGAATCTACGGATGAGTTGATTTGTTTTTGTTTCATGCCTTAAGAATTTTGTCGTATCCGCCGGCCAGGTGATATTCCCATATCCATCCACGCTTTCCGGCACCCTAAAGGTTATACTTGTATACCACGTATCGTCCGCATCAACATTAACAATCGATCCGCTACTAGCCTCCGAAAGCTCATCCTTCATCCTATCCGCGGCTATCCTCAAATCTTGCTGCAACTCGATTCGGGCTTTGTGCACATCCCATGATTTACGCCCGGCGACAAATACCACCATAAATGTCGTTGCCATGGCCGAAAATATAAGTAAAGAAACCATTGTTTCAACCAGAGTAACTCCGGAGCCAGGTTTCTTATTTTTTACTTTGTTTATCAGCAATAACATTATTATTTCACCTGATTAACGGCGTGCGATATAACTGATTAATGATGTTGTAGCGTTTCTTCTATTTTTATTTTGCCAACTTATATCAATATCAATCTCCAACAAATCACCCGGGACATCCGCGCCGATTTCGTTTACCGTAATTTCACCATCAGCATTAGGAGGCAAATTCAGCGAAAAAGTTACCCCATCATAAGTTGTAATAATGTCATCATAAAGAACATTACGGATTTCTTCCATTTTGGCTTGGGCCGCGTTGATGGCAAAAGACAAATTGGCGGAAGTTTCAGCTAAAGTTGAGCAATAAATAAAAAGCTGTAGATAACTGGTTAAAACAACTGACAAAATCGCCGAAGCCATCATTAATTCAGCCAAAGTAAACCCTTTAAACTTGGGGCTTTTACTTAATTTCCTGATTAGTCGCCGTATTTTCTTTAGGATAGTCATAATAGATTGAAGATGTTACTTCGCCATCATTATTGTAAGATTTTTTATAACCGCGCTCATTTGATTCGGTGATATCCCATTCATACTTTAGTTTACCATCGCGAAAGTATAATTTACCGATTCCGGTTTCTTTTTGCCCCGCGATGTCTTTGGCATCAGAATAATCAACTTCCATCTGGGGGGTACCGCTTTTGAAATAATCTTTTACTTTAGTTAATTTGCCAAAAGAATACACCGCTTCTCTTTTGAGCTTACCATCAGAATAATAAATACGGGAAACTCCGTTTATTTTATTATCCCGGTAATATTCTTCTCCGTAAGTCTCGTCCTCTTCATTAATAACTTCCACTTTCCCATCAGGAATACTGCCATTTTGTTCAACAACTTTATCCGCCACAATTTTTTGGCTGGCAATGATATTATCTCCGATATAAAAGAACCCTTCCATATAGTCACGCCCGGGTGAAAATTTTAACTTTTTAACAATCTTAACTTCGTCAAAAGCACTAAGGATACCTAATCTTTTTGGGCCTGACGATTTATTAGCTTCCGGAACTTTTAGTTGTTGCGCCAGGTTACTGGCTAAATCAGTTACATACGAATAGTCATTATTGTCAACAATTGACGGCGGACGAGGGACGACAAACAATAGCAGGACAATAAAAAAAATAAATACGAATGTCAGCAGGTTTATTTTATCGAAATAAGAATCTTTTTTTGTTTTCTTGGCACCGGCTAAATAAGCCAATATTTCGATATACTCTTCTTTTTTCTTCTTATCATCATCCATAATAAATTAAGCCATTTTATTTATAAATCGCATTTAGATAGAGGTTAACCTTAATATAATTCTACTAATATTAATAGATATAGGAAATAGTTTTGTGTGATAATTTATTGCGGGGTTATTTGCTGAGATTACCGGATTTCTTGCGTAAAGTATACTCTACATAACCGGCTAAAACTTCCTGTACTTTTGTCGGAGGAGGAACTACAAAATAAGCACTCATTATGGCATGGGCAATTTCATGAGCGAGCATCCCTAAAGTTAAATCTTCATAGGAGATATAAATAGTCTTATTATCAGCGATGTAAAATGACCTTTCGCCTAAAGATTGCTTGAAATAATCCTTAAAAACTATTTCCACATCATTTTGGTTGAACAAAAACTTGATATTCCCCTCAAAACTATAAACGTGGATATCCAATATATCCGCTGATTCTAAATATATTGAATCAATAGTCTTGGCCAAGATATCGGTTAAATCGGTTGAATCCTTCTCATACAATGTATCGAATTGAGAAGTATAATCAAAATCAAGTTTTGATAAAATCCCGGAAATGTTTAAATTTGTCGGGCCATAAAGCGTAAAGTATTTGCCCTTAGACAACAATCGCAAGCCTCTCTCTTCAGCTGACTGGGAAAAAGCGTTACGGGGAAATAACAAAACCATTAGGACGCCGAATAATAATATTTTATTTCTTACGTTCATTAGTAAAACTTTATTAGGACTTAAAGTTATTTATTTTTTCTTCAAGGTTATTTAATAAAATCAGCAATTCTTCGGACTCTTCTCTCGGGATATTCTTATTCTTATCATTTAAGAACGACTTAACATCATTTTGTGCGGATTTAATCAGCTTTAATTTTTCTTTTAATGATACCGTCATATCGTTAAGCTTTTGGGCTAATTGCTGCAGCTGGTCGTTCCCCCTAATCCGAAACAACGTCGATAAATCGCCTTCGGATAATTTATCAATGTCTTTTGTTAAACGAAAGAGCGGCCCGGAAATCTTGTGCGAAGCAAGCAAGGTCAAAACTAAGACTGCCGCGCCGGAAAACAAAGAAACAACCAAAACGGTTTCAAGCGTAATCGGAAAGATAAAATCCGCAGTTTTCTTAACGGTAACCTTTGTATTCTCGATTGCAACCGTGTTTGAGTTTTGTAAAGATAAAAGCAAATACCCGATAATAAGCATCGAAGATAAAACGACAACCAAACAAAAAGTAATTATAAACCGGGATTGGAAGCTTTTATCAATAAAGTAATTCTTCCTTTTTTGATATGCGGACATATTATCCTCCTACTTTTGTTGAGGCAAATTAAGTTTTTTATAATCGATCTCGATTTTAGATTTACGCTCGAGAGATTTAACCCATTCCTGAATTGCCGCTTGTTGTTTTTCTCTAAGTATTAATCCTTTTATCTGATCTTTAATTTCGGCTAACGACTTAGAAACATATTCAGTATCTTTATACTTAGTATAAAAATCGCTTATTTCTTTTTCGCTTACCGTAATTTGTTTTTGCAGGTCAATCGTTTTTCTTTTTAGGACTCTTTTAAGGAGCGATTGTTCCCAAAAAGCCTGGATATCCTGCAAGAACTCCGGGTCCTTATCCAGCCCTAAAGCTTCCGCTTCTCTTAAAATTAATTTACGGTCGATAAAGGTTTGCAGGAAGTCTTGTTTTTTTACCATGCTGAAATTAGAAAAAGCCAAGGCATCATAAGCTTTTTGAAAATCTTCCGCGGATATCGAAATATTATCAACTTTTATTGCGGGTTTTTCAGCGGGTTTATTAAAACATCCGGAAAAGATAATGGCCAGAGCTAAGACAAAAATCATTTTTCTCATAACAACCTCCTGTATTTAATATTAATATATTACTATAAACCAATTAAATAGGTAAACAAAAATGTCAAAATAAAACAGGAAGGCTTTTGGCCTTCCTGTTTTATCACTGCCATATAGCGGCATGAAAATTATTCTTGTGTTTGCCCTTCTGCTTCTGAACCATAATATGGGCTCATTTGACGTTTTGATTTAATATTGTCTTCGATAAACTCGTAAGCATCGGCATCTAACCCAATACCATCAAAAGCCGCTGAGTCAGTTTCGTTAAGCGGATGATATAGGTAGAATTGCGGCGTTGCGGTGTCAGCAGCTACATAACGGTAATCATTCAAGAATTCAAAATAATTTCTCGTAAATACTGTCGATGCCGCGTTAGCCATCAATTGGAAAATCGCATTACTGGTCGGCGGCCAAATTTGAGTCCCGTTAAAATACACAAATCCCGGAGGATTTAACGGAGCCGGAAAACTAGTTGGGAACAATAATGGAAACTCTATTGTCCCATTTACCGTACCGATTAAGTTTCCGTAAACTTGGAATGTCGGAATCAAAACATCGAGATTGGAAATATTTAATAATAAATCACCATTGATAAAAACATCTAAGGGGAATAATCCCGGAGTAACTTTACCAAATGGCGCGCTGATAAACGAATCACCGTTAGCAATAACATGTGGCCCTTCGGTTAAAGCATAAATATCTCCGTTATCTGTCGTAATTCCAACGCCCGAATTAAGCGATTGTACTGATCCGCCGTCAAAATATAAATCGTCATTTTGTGTCCGGACAGTAACGAAATCATTACCGACGATATCGCCGTTAATCGAAGTAAAACCGTTGGACAACAAATTAACTTGCCCGCCGGATGTTATGTCACCATAAACTATTCCGTCTAATTCGTTGGTAAACATATCGCCATCGGTGTAAGCCGTTAAGTAATTAACATTTAAGTCTAAGGCATCGACATTGCTGCCGATTCCATTAGCGGCCCAAATATCCAATTCATTGGCAATAATATTTACACTGTCGCCATTGTTATCAATCAGAGCACCTAATCCTGACCCGATAAATACATTACCGGTACCGGCATCAAGTAAGCTTAGGAATATATTTTCTCCGCCGGTATATTCAAATACGCCGGCCTGGACAGATATGTTCCCTCCGTTGGAAACAATCGCGGCGCCAGTTTCTTGAGTAAATCCACCATTACCATCAGCGTCCATATCAGCTCCGGCAAATACGCTGCCACCTTCTGTTGCTATTTCAGCTGTTGCCACTTGATAAAAATCATTTCCAGCCTGGAAACTGATATTTCCCAAATTAGAATGTATCCATGAAGTTGACAAGATATTAATATCATTTCCGGCTCCAAAAACTATTTCGCCATCGCCGATTAAGACATAACAATCATTATCTGTTGTAATATTGTTAACGGCATTTAAATAAATACTACCATTAAACGCGTTTAGGTCGCCATATCCGCCATAACCTAAATAAATATCGTTACTCGCGCTTAAGATTATATTTCCAGATATTGATTCAATTGCCGGTTCCTGCCATCCACCCGTATAGATATCGCCATTGGCACCATTAGCTGATAATATAACATCCCCGTCAGCTGATATCGGCGCATCAATTACATATAATGGAGAAGCTGTTGAAATTATAATGCTGCCTCCGGCGGCTTCATTAATAACGCCGTTTCCATAAATATTTAAAGCCCCGGTATTATCAATCTCGATATTACCGGAATAAATATTGCTGGCTTGTAAATTTGAAACTGCTGTCTCCAAAGCATCTCCAGAACCAATGCCGTTGTTAGCTTCTAAGTCAAGATCGTCAGCATATATGTTGGTGTCGCTACCATTGTTATCAAGGATTGCACCACCAGCAGAAATATTAGTATAGCTGCTAACAATTTCACCTAGATAAACATTATTGCCAGCATTAATATTTAAATCATCTGATAGTATTTGGCTATTATCGTTCATTACCAAGTCATTATCGATGTCAATATCAATATCACCGACATCAATAGCCGAATTGCCATTCATAACAATATCATTGCCAATGAACATTAACCCTAGCGATCCATTAATTGAGGACATTGAATTCATCGTTAAATTGTTGTTTACCGTAACTAATACCCCAATCGCGTCAAGGCTTGAAGAGCCATTCATCGTCATATCGTTTCCGACATTTAGAATATCTAGTGCGCCTTGAACAGACGAACTATCATTCATTACCAAATCATTCCCGACATGAAGGAAATCAAAACCGTTACTGTCAATAACCGAGCCTCCATTCATTGTCATATTATTTAAGGCCGCTATTCCCAGGAATCCCGCAGTAATAGCTGCATTATCATTCATAACGATATCATTGTTGGCTAAGAGCCTTACGGAATAGTCCGAATGCACTGAAGAATCGCCGTTTTGGATGTAGTCATTACCCGCTTCCAGATAAACTTCACCGGAATTTGTGGAAATGACATCGGCGTTAACAGTCAAATCTCCATCCGAACCATTTGCAATTAAAGTTATATCGTCTAGTGAAATGACATCGCCGTTTACTGTAATGGGCGAATAAGCATTAATAGCTACACTGCCTCCGGCATTATTAATTCCTGCGACGCTCAACGCTCCATCATTATCGATATTAATATCTCCTGCGGAATAATTCGCTAGCAGTATTTCTGATACAGCAGTTTCAATAGCATCATTAGAGCCGATGCCGTTTGAAGCATATATCGACAAGCTGTTGGCAATAATGTCTAACCCGCTGTGTGAATCAACGATATCATTATCAACCACCATCGTGATATCACCACTACCCGCATCCAAAGCTGCCGATAAAATGATATCATTAGTATCAATGTTTATGTTTCCGCCATTGGTAATAACTCCGCCGCCGGTCCCCAAGTTAACAGTACCATTGCCATCGGAATTAACCCATCCTGTTCCCCAGCCATACCAGCCGGTCAAATCAGTTAGTAAATTTACATCTCCTCCGTTTGTCACAATCGTATCATTGCTAAAGAATATATTATTTCCTGCCAATAAAGTAAACGTTTCTCCGCCGGTAATATTATATAAATTTAAAATGTCATCCCCGCCCAAACTACCCAGCATAAGATATATATTATTGCTGGCAGTTATTGTAATATCACCGTTTAACAACTGCAAAACTAGTTCAGCAATATCTCCTATGAAAAAGTTTGTTGGGTCAAAAAGTATTGAACCTCCGCCAAGATTTACTGTACCTGTTTCATAATTTAAGATACCTCCGCTCAATTCAACATGCCCGCCTTCTGCTCCTGCTTCCATTGCAGTAACATCAATTATCCCGGTATTAGTAACAACCGACTCTTCTCCCTGCGAATACAATAGTACTTCGCCATTATTGTTTTCCAGCCCTCTCGCCTCTATAATTCCGGCGTTATTTACCGCATTATCAAAAACACCATTTAAAGCATCGGCTGTTAAAATAACTGTTCCGCCATTAGCCTGAATCGTACCGGAGTTTAAAACAGCATCAGATGCCCCGTCAGCATTTTGCGTAACTGCTTCTTCGATAACAACACTAATTAATCCTTGCGGGTCTAAACCTAATGTGATTTTTTCACCTGCAGCAAGCGCAACAGTTCCCAGTTGAGATGTGATTAATCCTGAATTCTCAACCCGGTTTCCTAAAAGAGCTACATATCCACCCGGAGCAGATAAAATTCCCTGGTTAACAACAGAACCACCAGGGCCGTAAAAGGTATACCTTCCGGCTAAAAAGTCGTCATTTGATATGTTTAAAGTAGACGCAACTAGCCCAGCCGTATCAACTCTCGAATTCGCTCCGAATAAAATACCGTTAGGATTAATAAGAAAAATCTGTCCGTTGGAAATAAGGTTGCCCAATATATAGGAAGGATCCATACCAACTACTCTGTTTAAGGCTATTGAAGATGAGTTTGGCAGATTAAAATTAACAGTCTCTCCGTTAGCGATACAAAAAGAAATCCATTCGATTATTGCCTGCTGTGAGTTGATATTAATGTTTAACTGATTCATCAATTCTTCAAATGTAACATCGCCAACTACAACGTTGGGATCTTCGGGATTAGCGAATACTGCCGGCGGGCAAACAACCGTAAGCATGAAAAAAACTACAGTCAGCAAAGAAATTAACCGTTTTAACATTAAAAAATCCTCCTAAATTATGTTTTACTATATATTTATATGAACTGGAAATGTAAATTTTGCGAGAGAAAGAATTTTCTTTTCCACTTGTTTAGAAAGTATAAAATATGTTTAGCCAAAAAGCAAAAAAAACTTGTCTCGGCTATTAAAATTTCGTTATAACTTCAACCCAGGGACGGACATTTTTATCGTCTGAGGGATTATATTCATTTAACGGATAACCAAATTCAACTCTCAACGAAATATTTTCGTTAGGGTTAAATCTTACTCCTACACCCCATCCGCTTAAATTACGGTATTTCTTCTCACCAGCCAAAACAGTATTGACATGAGTTGTACCCCAGTCATAAAAGGTAACGAATTTTAAAGAATCGTAAAACGAGGTATTTTTGGTGAAAGGTACTTTGGTCTTTTTACCTAATAAATATACCGGCATAGACCATTCAACCGAAGAATAAGCTCCTTTATCTCCGGAGAATTCCGCCGGTGAATATCCGCGGACTGAGGCCGGGCCGCCGATTTGGAATTGTTCAGATGCTACTAAATCATAATTTGAGAATTGAAAAGTATTTTTAAACAACAAATTTGTATCTAAATAAAATGGTTGCAAACGATAGTAGTTACCATACAGCTTAACAAAACGCCCGCCTGCACCAGCACCGCCGCGAGATGATGAATCGCTCTTGGCATGCATACCGCCCATAACTTCAGGCAAACCAGTATCAATTTCCATAGTTAAAATATTTCTCGCCCATTTATCATTGAAATCAACATCAAGGCCGCCTTTTAAAACCCGGACATTATCAGTTGAACTTATGGCATCTAACAAATAGTTTTCTATATTCTTATAATCATACCCCAAATTAAAACGCACATCTAAGACATCATCCGAATAAAGCATTTTGTTTGCAAATACACCGACGACAAAGGCATAGCTTCGGGAAGAAAGGTTAATATATTCTTTTCCTAATTTGGTCGTAGTATTAACAATATACATACCGACATCAAGAGTCGGATTGACCGGGAAAGAATAACGCCCGTGCTTAAGCCTGGAAAGAGTGTCTTCGGAACGTTGCATTTTAAAGTAAGCCTTGTCATCAAAACCTAAAAGATTGTTGTGTTCAAAGACCTTTGACCAGCGGTTTGTTTCGACATATCTTGACCCAAAATTATCATATTCAAACCCGATATGAACTGGCAAACGGTCTTTTACTTCAATAACTAAATCAGTTGTTCCCGGTTCTTTTCCCGGGACTAAAACAGCCTTGGCATTTCTATCCGGATGCTCATTAATATATGTTAAAGACTTTTGCAATTGTCCATAATCAAAATACGCGCCTTGCTTTAAATTTAATTTTTTCTCTAATAACGCCGTTTTAAAATATTTATTTCCTCTTATTTCATATGAACCCATTTTGCCTTCGACTACTCTCAAAATAAGAGTATTCTCTTTCATGGTCTGCGGAGGTATATAAACACGTGACGTGGCATAGCCTTTTTTGCGATATTCGTCAGTTAACAAATCCGCAACTCTTTGCATACCTTTTAAAGAAAGTTCTGTTCCTAAAAATTGCGAAATAACCTTGTCAATTTCCGGCTGAGACAAAAGAGTTGCGCCTTCAACTAAAATCTTATTAATTAATACCTTCTCTCCCTCATCTTCCGGAATAATGTCAGGAGTTATTTCTTCTCCCTCAGAAGCTTTTTCAGTAGTAATTGTTTTTTCTATAGTTTGTCCCGCTTCAATTTGTTTTATTTGTTGCAATTGCCCGCCGCCAGTTTGGCTTGCCGGAGGGGTCTGGGCATAAGAAATAGAAAAGGGTATGGTTAAAATCAAGGAAATAACTGCTAAGGGAAGCTTTTGAATCTTTTTCATATCATCATCCTTTTTAAAGATTTTTTAATATTGTTCAAAGATAATATTGGAAAAACAAGAAAAAGTCAACATTTTTATCGGAGAGACAAATACTATTGGGAATAAACAATTTAAGAAGCTTTGGTCAAGGCATACTATCTGATTTTATACTATTTCCAGATAATTTTAGCAGGATTTCTAGCAGGTATAGAACTATATTCATATTTCGGATACCCTAGCATCATTGTTCCGCCAGCATATGCGCGGGAAGAAAGTCCGACAAATTTTCGAACCTCTAAAGATGTATTAATTGCTATATTTACATACCCGGCCCAACAAGCACCAAAACCTAAGCCAAAAGCAGCCAACTCAAGATATGTTGCTGAAATTGTACAGGCCTGCGGAACCATGGGATCATCCTTAATTCCATAAGCAATAACGACGCAAGGCGCATTGCGACAAATCAAATCTTCGCCCTTTTTCCATGAAAGAACCAACCTTTCAAAACGTAATGCTTCCGCCATCGGTGATTTCTCGGCTATAAGATTTTCCATCCATTTTACGACTAAACTTCCTAACTGATAGATATTTTCTTTTCCCATAACAACCGCCCAATTTACCGGCTGCCTATTTATTCCGGAAGGGGCGTAACGGGCTATATCCAAAAGTTTTTCAATCGAATCTTTTGACACAGGTTTATCTTGATACAAACGAATTGACCGGCGGCCTTTAAGAAACATCTCAACTTGTTTAGGATTCGGCAGATTAGCTGGATCTAGTTTCACAGTAGAATCACTATTAAGCCCGGCCAACTTTATAGCATTAAAAGGGCATGAAGCAAAACAGTGCCCGCAATTTATACAAATCTCAGCTCCTCCCAGGATAAATTCAGGAGTCTTATCTTTTTCATTTAATTTTAATATTTGCATCGGGCAGACCTCTACACATCTTCCGTCACCTTTGCATAATTTCTTATCAATTTTAAATTCAGCCATTAAACGCTCTCCATTTCTTTAACGGCTTTGATTATCAGATGTTCGCCAAATAACATCTTTTTGGAAAGTAAGATTTTATTAATTCTGGAAAAATCAATACCACCTTTTCTCTTTGCTCGATTTTCCTTAGATTTGACCTGGAAATAAATAATCGGCACCAGGAAAAACAATCCCCAGCCCTCATACTTACTAGTGTAAATATTCTCGACTTCAAGATTATTGTAGTAAAGAAGATACTCTAATTCGTGATAACGCCAAGGCATTAGATGTAAATTCCAAATAACCTCTTTTGGATTTTTCGAATGCTCGAGAGGAATTTCTCTAAAGTATTCCCAGCAGCCTTCAATCAAAAATCGCATTCTGGATTTCAAATTCAGGATATTAGGCGTTGATAAAACTATCTTTCCACCTGGCTTAAGAAGCCTCTTTAATTCGCTCACAACATCATAGGGATTTTTTAAATGCTCGATTACCTCTGCAAACACAATAAAGTCAAAACTATTGTTCTCGAAAGGCAGCTTATCAGTTACATTACACTTTTGGAACTTAATCTTATTGCCGTATCTAAAACGTTCGACATCCATATCAGCAGCTAAGACATCAAACCCCATATTATGCAATTCATAGGCATAATCGCCATTGCCACAGCCGATATCTAATACTTTGCCGCGTTTTTCATTTTCAAAAGCAGACAAAAATGCTTTCAACAAATAATTTTTCTTACCCACAAGCTTTACTCCTTATCAATATTTATAATGAAAAATAAATAATTCAAAGAACCGCTTCCTTATTTACATTTATTATAGCGGCTCATTAAAGTAGTCCTTTGGATTTAAAATATTTTTCAACGATTTCCCGGGCGGATTTTCCCGAAGGATTTTCTCCGCCGGTGATATTGCAGGCAAATACATATGTTGTTTCACCATGCTCAAGAAAACCGACAAACCAGCCTAAAGACCATTTCCCGTCAATATTCATACCCGACCCGGTCTTGCCATAAAGTTTTCCATTCTCAGTTTCAGCAACCTTCATTACATCTTTTAATATTGCCACGTTTTTTTCTTCAAATGGCAATTTTCCGTCTAGAAGTTTATTCAAAAGCTCAACCTGCTCATCAGCACTAATTAAAATTGAGTTGCTACCCTCTCTTGGCAACCAAAATGTATCAATGCCAGACGAGATATCTTTTGTCCCATAATTAATTTCTTCAATGTATTTTTTCATTCGCTCAGCACCAATCTGTCGTGCCAAAATCTGGTAAGCCGGTACAGCAGATACCTTGAAAGCTTCGCGAAGCGTTAAATCATTGTTCCAACCGTATATATCACGCTTAATCCCATCCCATTTATACCACGGGTTATCCGCACCTGGAATCAAACCAAGTTCTAAACCAATTAACGTATTATAAACTTTAAAAGTTGAGCAAGGTGATAACCGACGAGCGCTTAGGGTAGAATCTATATTGATAGTCTCTTGCGAAGAGCGGTTATAAATTACAAGAGCTGTATCATAATTTTTAAAAAGCGATTTGTCAATTTCTTGAGCATTCAAAACTGCGGGCATTAAAATCAAGCAAAAAAACAAGATAATTCGTTTCATAAGTATGCCTCCGTTTTTCAAACATTGATGTGGAGAGGTCGGATTCCCTCACTTCTTTATGGGGGGTTTCTTCGCTTCGCTCAGTCAAAACCCATGTTATGCATAGGTTCATCATGTCATCTTATTTTTATTTGAAAAGCCAGAAAGGGCTTTTCAAATAAAACGGAGAGGTCGGGATTTGAACCCGAGGACCCAGTTACCCAGGTCAACTGCTTAGCAGGCAGCTCCGTTCAGCCGCTCCGGCACCTCTCCAAAATTTCTTTAGAAATTTTGGAGAAGTCTCGCCAAATTTACTCATTTGGCGGACTCTCCAATTAATTCCTCTAAATATTCTACAACAAGTCTCGCCAAATTTACTGATTTGGCGGACTCTCCAATTACTTCGACAATATCATGACAAATACCTGCCTCGCCAAATATATTTATTTGGCGGAGTTTCCAAAACTTATTAGGTTAGATTAGATAGAATAATGGATAAGATTTGTTTAATCAAGTATTTTTTATCCGCAATTCTTTTATTCTTTACCAGCGGTTTTAGAATTCTTAATCAAGATGTTTATACGCTTTAATAATTCGGTGGCAAGCTTATCATCAGGGCGGGCTCTTAGATATTTGACTTCTTTTTTTAAATTGATCTCTTCCAATTCTTTTATTATCCTCGGGAAAGAACCTAAAGTGTTTTTTGAAACAAAATATGCCCAAACAGTAACAAAAATAAAAAACACCCAAATAACCATCAAAATAAACAAGGTCATATTATTTATAAACTTCAGGCTCTCCTCAAATGTCCCGTACAATAAAACATCTAATAACTTCCCGTGGAAGAATCTCAAATGTAGAGTTAAAAGTATGGCTAAGATTAACGCCGGCACCAAGGAAATAAAGAATATTTCCGATTGGTATTTGTTGATGCGGAATAAACTTCTTTTATTAGGAGATTTCATTCTTACCTGCCCGGTTAATTAAGACATTAATCCGTTTTAATAAATCCTCTAATGGTTCATCATTTTTTCTTGTTTCGAGAAACCTCTTCTCTTTGGATGCGATTATATCGTCTAATTCGCGAATAATTCTTTGCACCGAACCCAGCAGTTTATTAGACACATAAAATGCCCATAGGGTTATTAATAAAATACAAACCGCTAAAATAGTTATCACGCCGGGAATCACTTTTAAAATCGAGAATAAGTCATTAATCTGAATATTAGCCTGCAAAGAATTGGTCGAAATGTTGTAAGAAAAAGAAAGGTTTTTGTTAACATTATAAACATTAAAGATTAATACAAAAGACGAAATACATACTATTAAAGCAGAAATAAGTACAGGATAAAGTAGGGATGTTTGATATTTATTTACGTTTGCGAAAAGATTGCGAATAATTTTCTTTTTCAAATTAACCTCGCCAATTTTGATGTTGTTCTTAATATAGCATCTTGTGATTGTTTTTTAAAGACAGATATTATTATTTTTAATTGGCAATGTTTCGTTTGGATTTAAAGAAATTGGTCATTATTTCGCTGCATTCTGCTTCTAATAAGCCCGTTTTAACTTCAATTTTGTGATTTACTTTTTCAGATTCCGGGATGTTAAAAACAGAGCCGCAAGCCCCAGTCTTTTTGTCTTTCGCCCCGAAATAAAGATTTTTTATTCGCGCTAACACTAATGCCCCGGCACACATGCTGCAAGGCTCAAGGGTAACATACATATTGCAATCATAAAGCCATTTTGAAGACATTGAACTTGTTGCTTGAGTAATAGCAATCATCTCGGCGTGAGCAGTAGGATCTTTAAGCATTTCTACTTGGTTATGGGCTTTGGCAATTATCTTATTCTGATGAGTTATGATTACTCCGACTGGCACTTCATCATGCTCATAAGCAATCTTGGCTTGCTTAATCGCTTCCCGCATAAAATGGATATGAATTATCTCTTCCGGAGGAATTTCTTTTGTGAACATAATTATATGTTATTAAAGCTTAAATAATTAATGCGCCTGAGGGGATTCGAACCTCTAACCCTTTGCTTCGTAGGCAAATGCTCTATCCAATTGAGCTACAGGCGCATTTTTCCTTAATGTTTTCAGAGGAAAATGTGCACTTGTATTGATTCCCTTTAATTTAACACTAGCGAAATCAATGCAGGCGCATTTTTCTATAATCTTTATACTTGATGAAATGCGCACTTGTATTGATTACCTCTAATTTAACACTAGAGAAATCAATGCCAGGCGCAATTTTCCTTTTTACATAACAAATAACAATTTAAAAAAATTAACTGGATAATTATAGCAGGAGTATTTGAATTGGCAAGTGCGATGTGCCTTGTATTACGTATTCGGTAAAAACAGCTCTTTTTACTTTTCTTTTACACCGCTAAATAATTGATCCCGGTCAAAACCTAAACCGGCTACAGCTTCTTTAGGATTTTTTGAATATGCCCGGCAAAAAGTCGAAACCTCTTTAGTTGTCGTCATATTTCTTTCGTCAAGCTGTTTAAGCATAAAAGCACGTAACATAAGCTCTCTTAAAATATCTTTTGGAGTTAACCCGGCCTGACGAGCCAATCTATCGCGATAAACAGTGCTGGGATTTTGTTGTTTAAGGACATTGGTATCGTAGTCATATTTGAAAACATTCGAAAGCAATATTTTTACTTGCTCCATTCCGCTAGTTTCGCTGACCTCATCAACAACTCTAAATATCCGGTCCTTGACATGATAGCGTTTCAGGACAACAAAAACATCAATCAAATTAACCAACATTTCAGGAATATTCATCGGTTCATTTTGCATCCTGATAATTGCTTCCCGGCAAGTCAAGGCGTGAATCGTACACATGCAATATTTACCAATGTTGCAGGCCGTAATCATATCTCTGGCCTCAATCCCACGGACTTCGCCGATAATAATCCTTTCCGGGCGCATTCTCAAACTATTCTTAACTAAATCCTGGAGCGACATATCTTCATCACTTTCCAAACGGGAGCAACTATCTTCCAAAAATGTATTCAATTCGAGTGTGTCTTCAATTACAACAATACGGTCACTATCCGGAATAAATCCTAGTAATGCGTTTAAAAGAGTTGTTTTGCCGACACCCGGCCCACCGGCAAGAATGATATTGGCCGGCCTTATTTGCATTCCTTCGATATATAACCAGAGTTGTGCTGCCGCCTCATGGGTTAGACTTCCCCGGCGGATTAAATCCATAATACTTAAAGGTGAGACTTTGGCTTTAGTTATTGTTATTTGCGGGCCAAAAGCTGAATGCGCGATGTTTACTCTGCCCTCTAGATTCGGCAACTCCAGATTAGCGATTTTCCCCATCTTGCCACGTCCAGAAAAAAGTAGCAATTTCTTTATAAACAAATTAATTTGTTTTTGGCTGGTAAAACGCACCTCGGTTGAAACAAAACCTTTAAGGCTATGATGCATATATATTGGCTTTAGATTATTGATAATTATATCTTCGACATCAATATCGCATAAAAGGTTGGTAACAATACCGTAGGAAAGGAACGTCTTAATGAATTTTATCCGGTTCTCCCTCTTCTCAATAAAATCTTTTATTTCCGGAAATTCGCCTTTGACAAATATTTCGAGCAATGCCTCCTCGATAATTACTTCTCTTTCATTCTGCGATAAGAGAAGGTTCATTTTACCCAAAAGGAGGTCAACTATTCTATTTTCTAATTTAAGAATTAAGTTTTCGTCTAAGAAATCGTTCATTTTTTATTTAATTTAGCACCAATTTTATACAAAGTAAATATGATAGTATTAATTATTTTATTTCACTCGCTTCAACACCTTTTGGCTCAACAGTCAAAAGAATCATGGCGTCTTTATTTAAATATTTCTTGGCCAAAAACAAAATATCCTGCGCGGTGACATTGTCAATTCGTTTAGAATATTCTTTGTAATTATCAAAGCCCATGCCGTATAATTCGTCCAGCCCCGAAACAAAACTAAGCGCGGAATTAGTCTCGAGCCCTTCTCTAAACGTGCCTTTTAGAAACGACTTTGTGTCATTTAATTCTTTCTCCGAGACCTCTTCACTGGCAATTTTAACCAATTCATTTAGTAAAATTTCTTTAGATGGTTCCATGCCTTCGGGTGAAGTTAAGACATAAAAATAGATATATCCGGTATCAATGCCGGGAATTGAAAACCCGCCGAGATTATAAGCGTTGCCTTCGTTTTCCCGCACACTCTTAAAAAGCCGGCCGCTAAAAGAAGAGCCTAGGATTGAAGCCAGGACATCGACGGCATAACGGTCTTCGGAGTCAATGGTTGTCCCTTTAAATCCAGCCATAATCAAACCCTGCTCTTTATCCATATTGATTTTCTCAATCATAACACTAGCCAAAGGATTATCAGAATATTGTTTTATAACCGCGCTTGATTTTTTAAGTTTTCCTAACTTATTTTTAAGTTCAAGAATAATCTCCTCGGAGCTGATATCCCCGAATATCGTTAAAACCATGTTGGAAGGGACAACGTTTTCCTTGTAAAAATTGATCACATCATTACGCGTAATCTTTTCTATTGATTCAAAGGTACCGTTTGTATCAAAACCATAGGGATGATTTGCGAATAACTTTTGTTTTAGGTTATAAGAACCAGTTTGAAATACGCTATCCGCGCGCTCCTTTATTGCCGCCCGCATATCTGACTTAACTTTTTCAATTTCATTCGCATCAAACTTCGGATTTTTTATAATGTCTTCTAAAATATCAATAATTAACTTTGCGTCGGAAGATAATCCGGAAATCGCTAGTCCGAAGCTATTTGCTCCGGAAAAATTGCCTAAAGAAATCCCTCGCGATTCGGTCAATTCTGATATTTGCTTTGCTGTTTTTGATTTAGTGCCTTTAATCCAAACATCAGACATCAAACTGGAAATACCATTTAGCTGAGAATCTTCCTGCAACAAACCTCCGCGCAGCATTAAGCGGACATTAACCAAAGGAAATGACTGGTCTTCTTTTAAAAGCACTGTTAATCCGTTTTCCAAAACTATCTTTTTTATGTCTCCTTTTTCAATCTTCGTATCTTTTACCGGCAAAGCTTGTCCGTTTTCCTGCCGCACTACAACTGTTGTCAAATAATCGCGCTTAAGATATTTTAAAGCTGCCGCCTGAACATCTTCTTTCCTGGCCGATTCCAGCCCTTTAATATATTTCTGCGAGAAGTTATAATCTCCGGTTAGAGCCTCGTCGGCAACCAAAGAATCGGCTATGCCGGAAGATTTTTGTTTTCTATTAATCAAACTAACTTCTAACCTCTTTTTTGCCTTTTCTAAC
>JAKLDK010000039.1 GCA_022703565.1 Candidatus Omnitrophota bacterium | reverse complement strand
CAACCGTACACATCTCGATCACGATTACTACACTGATATCATCACATTTCCCCTCAATAAAAATCCAATGCTGGCTGAGATTTATATCAGCGCTGAGCGTGTATTGGAAAACGCAACCGGACTTGGTGTTTCTTTTGAAGAAGAATTGCATCCGACAGGAAAGAGTATTTATCACGGAAGAATTATTCCTTCTCGCGGAGCTTGGTTCGAAGTAAAATTTGATTTAAATAATATTTTGATTGCTTATATTGATCGTCGGCGTAGTTTTCCGGCAACGCAGATTTTAAGGATTATGGGCCTTTCGTCTAACGAAGATATTCAAAAAATGTTAGGCGATGTTTATGAGAAAATTAAGCCAACTTTAGAAAAAGACCATACCAATAATAAAGAAGAAGCTTTAATAGATTTTTATCGCAAAATGAGGCCAACTGAACCGGCCACAATTGAAGTAGCTGATTCCCTTTTCTTCCGCTTATTCTTTGATTCAAAAAGGTATGACCTAAGTAAAGTCGGCCGACATATTATTAATAGAAAATTAGGCATGAGTGTGCCTTTAGAAAATAAAGTTTTAGATATTAAGACTGTTGTTGAAGTTATTCGTTATTTATTGACATTGCGCGAAGGTAAAGGCGATATTGACGATATTGACCACCTTGGTAATCGACGTATTAAGACTGTCGGAGAACTGATTCAAAACCAAGTTAGAATTGGCTTGGCTCGTCTCGAAAGGTCAATTAAAGAACGATTGATCGTTATGAGTAATTTTGAAAATTTGACCGCGCATCATTTAATTAATTCCCGTTTATTTTCTAATCAAATACAAGACTTTTTTGCCCGCAGCCAATTATCACAATTTATGGATCAGGTTAATCCTTTGTCAGAGATGACGCATAAAAGAAGATTGTCAGCCTTAGGTCCGGGTGGTTTATCAAGAGAAAGAGCTGGTTTTGAAGTCCGTGACGTTCACCCGACGCATTATGGCCGGGTATGTCCGATTGAAACTCCAGAAGGCCCGAATATCGGTCTTATAGCTTCTTTAACCAATTGTGCCCGAGTCAATGATTTAGGTTTTCTTGAAACACCTTATCGAAAAGTAGAGAATGGACGTGTTACTGAGAAAGTTGAGTATTTAACTGCGGATAAAGATCAAGGCGAATATGTTGCTCAGCATAACATTGTAGTTGATAAGAACGGTAAATTCTTAGAGAATGATATTGCTTGCCGCTATAAAACTAACTTTCCGAAAGTTGAGCCTAAAGAAGTTTCTTACATGGATGTGACTCCATTACAAATAGTTTCAATCGCGGCATCTTTAATCCCATTTCTAGAGCACGACGACGCTAACCGTGCTTTGATGGGTTCAAACATGCAACGCCAAGCTGTTCCTCTAATGATTCCGGAAGTTCCTTTAGTGCAAACTGGAATGGAAGCCAAAGTGGCAAAAGATTCCGGTGTTGTTGTTGTCGCTAAGGAATCAGGGTCAGTAACTAAAGTTGATGCCAGAGAAATTGTTGTTGATGAAACAGTATATCCTTTGAAGAATTTTTTGAGAACCAATGCTAATACTTGTATCCAGCAGAGTCCGTTAGTTAAAGTTGGCGATCGAGTAAAAAAAGGCCAAGTCATTGCTGATGGAATTGGTACCAGAGACGGGGTTATGTCTTTAGGCCGAAATGTATTGGTTGCCTTTATGCCATGGAGAGGATATAACTTTGAGGATGCTATTATTGTTAATGAGCGTTTAGTCCGCGAAGATGTATTTACTTCTATTCATATTGAACGCTTTGAAGTTGAATGCCGCGAGACCCGTTTGGGAAATGAAGAAATTACTCGGGATATTCCAAACGTTGGAGAAGAGGCCTTGATTAATTTAGATGAGAACGGCATTATCCGCGTCGGGGCAGAGGTGAAAGCTGGTGATATACTGGTTGGAAAAGTCACCCCAAAGAGTGAAAAAGAACTTTCTCCTGAAGAAAGATTGTTACGGGCAATTTTCGGAGAGAAAGCCGCGGATATCCGAGATACTTCTTTAACTTTACCGCCGGGAATAGAAGGCGTTATTTTAACGACTGAGTTATTCCAGCGCAATGAACGTGGCCGTAAAGCAAATACTGATAAACAAAAAGAATCCCAATCAGTCGAGAATATCAAGGCGTATTATATCCAGGAATTAAAATTTGCCGAAGATGAAAAAGATAATAAGCTTTGCAAGCTTCTTAAAATTGATAAAAAGAAATTAAGTAAGCTTAAAATTAGTGATTTTGAAGAAGAATCAGAGGAACGTGAAATTTTGCGTTTCTATAATGACCGTGTCGCGGAATTAATGGAAGAGCAAGAAAGAGAAGTTGAACGTGTCCGTCGTGGCGATGAATTGCCTGCTGGTGTTTTGAAGAGAGTTGTTGTTTATATCGCAACAAAAAGAAAAGTTCAAGAAGGCGATAAGATGGCCGGCCGACACGGAAACAAAGGTGTAATTTCCCGTATAATGCCTTCAGAAGATATGCCTTATTTGGAAGATGGCACACCGGTCGATATTATTTTAAATCCGTTAGGTGTTCCTTCTCGTATGAACGTGGGACAGCTTTTAGAAACCCATTTAGGTTGGGCGGCAAAAGCTTTAGGTTTCCATGCGGTTACTCCGGTATTTAACGGAGCAAATGAAAAAGAAATCCGAGATTGCTTGAAAGAGGCGAATTTACCGGACAATGGCAAGACCACTATTTATGATGGTTATACTGGCCTTCCATTTGAGCAGAAAGTTACTATCGGATGTATATATATGTTTAAATTAAATCACTTGGTTGATGAAAAGATTCACGCCCGATCCATTGGGCCGTATTCATTAGTTACTCAACAACCTTTAGGTGGTAAGGCTCATTTCGGCGGGCAGAGATTCGGAGAAATGGAAGTCTGGGCTCTAGAAGCTTATGGCGCTGCTTACACTTTACAAGAAATATTGACCGTAAAAAGCGATGACGTTAACGGCCGAAGCAAAATGTATGAAGCGATTGTAAAGGGTCAGCAAAAATTAAGCACCGGAACTCCGGAATCGTTTAATGTTTTAGTAAAAGAATTACAAGGGTTATGTTTAGATATAAAATTAGTTAGACCAGAAGCTAAAGTTATTCTTAAAGATGAGAATGTCGAAAAGGCTGAGAAATCAGAAAAATCAGAGAAAAAAGATAAGTCAGCAAAAAAATCAAAGAAATAAATTAAGATATGGTCGACAAAAAAGAGAATCTTGAAAACTTAGATAGAATCACAATAAAGATTGCCTCGCCTGAAGTAATTAGGGCGTGGTCATCAGGAGTTGTGAAAAAGGCAGAAACATTAAATTATCGCACCTTAAAACCAGAAAAGGACGGTCTATTCTGTGAAAAGATTTTTGGGCCGGTTCGTGACTGGGAATGTAATTGCGGTAAATATAAAGGTATGAAATATAAAGGTATTACCTGCGATCGCTGCGGTGTTTTGGTTACCAAATCATCTGTCCGTCGTGAACGCATGGGACATATTGAGCTAGCTTGTCCAGTAACTCATATTTGGTTCTATAAAGCGGTGCCTAGCCGATTAGCTGCTTTATTACAGATCGGATTAAGAGATTTAGAGAAATTAATTTATTACGAGGAATATATTGTAATTGATCCGGGTGAAACTACTTTAAAGAAAAGCCAATTCTTAAGCGAAGATGAATATCAAGACGCTGTGCTTAAATACGGTACTGCTTTTAAGGCTAAAATAGGTGCTGATGCGATTAAGGAATTATTAAGAGAATTGGATATGGGTAATTTGTGCAAGAAGCTAAGAAAAGATTTAGAAAAAGCTAATCCAGCTGGAACAAACGCAAAGAAAATAGCCAAAACTTTAAAGATTGTCGAAGATTTCAAAGATTCTGGTAACTTATCCGAATGGATGGTTTTAGACGCGGTTCCAGTTATTCCGCCGGATTTAAGGCCGTTAGTTCCTTTGGAAGGTGGAAGGTTTGCTACTTCCGATTTAAACGATTTATATCGTCGAGTAATTAACAGAAATAACCGCTTAAAGAAATTGATTGATTTAAAGGCGCCGGAAATTATTTGCCGTAACGAAAAAAGAATGTTGCAAGAAGCAGTAGATGCTTTATTAGATAATGGCCGGCATGGACGCCCGGTATTAGGTTCAGGAAACAGGCCGTTAAAATCTTTATCCGATATGCTTAAAGGAAAACAAGGTCGTTTCAGAATGAACCTTTTGGGTAAGCGTGTTGATTATTCTGGCCGTTCCGTAATTGTCGTCGGTCCGGAATTAAAACTTCACCAATGCGGTTTGCCGAAGAAAATGGCGCTAGAATTATTCGAGCCTTTTATTATTAGAAAATTACGCGAAAAAGGTTTTGTGCATACGATCAAAGGCGCAAAACGAATGGTAGAAAAAGAAAAAAGCGAAGTCTGGGATATTTTAGACGAAGTTATCAAAGATCATCCCGTTATGCTTAACCGTGCTCCGACTTTGCATAGATTAAGCGTTCAGGCTTTTTATCCGACGCTGGTTGAGGGTAAAGCGATTAAGCTTCATCCTTTAGTTTGCGCGGCATTTAACGCAGATTTCGACGGCGACCAAATGGCTGTTCATGTCCCGCTTTCTTTAGAGGCGCAGATCGAATGCCGATTACAATTATTGTCAATTAACAATTTGTTCTCTCCGGCAGATGGCCGTCCGATTGTTTCTCCTTCACAAGACGTAGTCTTAGGGATTTATTATCTGACGAAAGAAGATATCGATTACAAAGAAGATGAAAGGGTATTTACTTCTCCGGAAGAAGTATTAATTGCTTTTAATGACAACTTTGTTCAGTTGCGACAAAGGATTAAACTACGAGTTGATAAAGTTGTTTGGGGAGAGGAAAAGCCTTCCTTGGTTATTTCGCAGGAAAAGGCTATGGAAGAAGCTGCTGAAACAAAACAAATTGAAGCGAAAAAACAACATATTATTGAAACAACCGTCGGGCGAGTTATGTTAAACGAGATATTGCCCGAAGGATTTGGTTATGTCAATGATTTGCTAAATAAAAAGAAAATCGGAGCAGTTATTGCTGATTGTTATAAGAATTTTGGTCAAGAAAAGACTATAAAATTGCTTGATGATTTTAAAGATTTAGGATTCAGGTTTGCAACATTGGCGGGTATTTCTATCAGTATTGATGATTTAACTATTCCTAAAGAAAAAGAAAATATATTAAAACAGGCGCAGCAAGAAGTTAATAAGGTTGAAGACCAATACAGTAAAGGTATTATTACTGGGCGCGAAAGATATAACAAGGTTATTGATATCTGGACGCATACAACTGAAACAATTTCTGATTTATTGTTCAAACAAATGCATCCTTTTAACCCGGTATTCATTATGGCGGATTCCGGTGCAAGGGGTTCCAAACTACAGATAAGACAGCTTTCAGGTATGCGCGGGCTGATGGCAAAACCGTCGGGTGAAATTATCGAAAATCCTATTACAACCAGTTTCCGAGAAGGTTTAACTGTGTTGGAATATTTTATTTCAACTCATGGTGCTAGAAAAGGTTTGGCGGATACTGCTTTAAAGACGGCGGACGCAGGTTATTTGACTCGCCGGTTGGTTGACGTTGCGCAAGAAGTTGTTATTAATGAAGAAGATTGCGGGACCGTTAATGGTATTACCGTATCAGCAATTGTTGAAGGTGACGAGTTGGTAGTTAGTTTAAAAGAAAGAATTGCCGGGCGTGTTGCCTTAGATAGTATTGTTGATATTATTACTGACCAGAAAGTAGTTGAGTCTGGCGAGTTGATTACTGAAGATAAAGCTGAATTTATAGAGCATTTAGGTATTGAAAAAGTTCGTATTCGTAGCGTTTTAACATGTGAGGCTGAACGTGGAACGTGCGCGAAATGTTACGGACGTAATATGGCTACTCAAAAGTTAGTTGAGATTGGTGAAGCGGTTGGTATTATTGCCGCGCAAAGTATCGGTGAGCCTGGTACGCAGTTAACCATGAGAACTTTCCACATCGGTGGTACTGCTTCCCGCGCAATTGAGCAATCATTTAGCAAGGCTAAGAACGATGGTACTGTTAAATATCATCAATTGAGAGTAGTTCAAAAAGATAAAGAATTTATTGTATTGAACAGAAACGGCGCAATCAGTATTAATAATGAATACGGCCGTGAATTTGAGCGTTATCAACTTCCTCAAGGTGCGACGATTAAGGTTGCCGACGGAGATAAAGTAAAGAAGGATTCTCTGTTTGTTACTTGGGATCCGTATACCGTTCCGATTATTACTGAAGTTAAAGGTGTGGTTAATTCTGAAGATTTAATTCCGGATGTTACTGTCCAGGAAGAACACAATCAGATAACCGGAATTGTTGAGCGCGTTGTTGTCGAACATAAGCAAGACTTCCATCCGCAAATTATTATTACTGATGAGAAAGGTGAAATCGTCGGTATTTATTCGATTCCTATTGGCGCGCATATTCTAGTTAAGGATAAGCAAGTTGTTGGTGCCGGAGATTTAATTGCTAAAATTCCGCGTGGCCTTGGAAAAACTCGTGATATTACTGGTGGTCTTCCTCGAGTTGCCGAGTTGTTCGAGGCTCGTAAACCAAAAGATCCTGCGGTTATTAGTGAAATTGACGGTTTAGTTGAGTTCGGTGAGGACAAGCGTGGCCGGCGAAGTATTATCGTAAAGAGCTCAACTGGTATGGCGGCAGAATATACTATTCCTCATGGAAAACATCCCAATGTATATAAAGGCGATCGTGTATTTGCCGGTCAGCAATTAACTGATGGGCCTGTTGTTCCACATGATATTTTAAAAGTTTGCGGTGATAAAGTTTTGCAAGAATATTTATTAAATGAAGTTCAGGAGGTTTATCGTTTACAGGGTGTTCGAATTAACGATAAACATATTGAGCTTATAATTTCACAAATGTTAAAGAAAGTAAAGATAGAAAATTCGGGAGATACGAACCTTTTAGTTGGTGAACAAATAAACCGAATTGTTTTCCAAAAAGCAAATGAAGCAGTAATTAAAAAAGGCGGTAAGCCAGCGCAAGCAACACCACTACTTTTGGGCATCACAAAAGTCTCTTTGACGACGGAGAGTTTCATTTCATCCGCAAGCTTCCAAGAGACAACTCGAGTGTTGACAGACGCATCTGCATCTGGTAGAATCGACCTTCTTCGTGGACTTAAAGAGAACGTAATTGTAGGGCATTTGATCCCTGCAGGTACTGGTTTAAAACAATATGAAAATGTAGAAATGGTGAAATATGCCGACGATACAGCAGTTAATCCGCAAAAGCCGGATACAGAAGAAACGGAAGAGTAAATCTCCTGCATTAATGAAGTCTCCTTTTAAAAGGGGAGTTTGTTTGCAGGTAAAAACCATGACGCCGAAAAAGCCGAATTCAGCGTTACGTAAAATCGCTAGAGTTCGCTTGTCAAACAAAGTAGAAGTTACTTCTTATATTCCGGGGGAAGGTCACAATTTACAAGAGCACTCGATAGTTTTAGTTCGAGGCGGAAGAGTAAAAGATTTACCCGGTGTAAGATATCATATCGTCCGTGGAACATTAGATACGGCGGGTGTAGCAAATAGAAAAAGGTCTCGTTCAAAATATGGGGCAAAGAAGGATTAAGATAAATTATGAGAAGAAGAAGATCAGATAAACAAGAAATCGCACCGGATCCAAAATATAGTAGCCGTCTATTATCCAAGTTTATAAATAACTTAATGTTAGATGGAAAGAAGCATGTTGCGGAAAATATTGTTTACGGGGCATTGAAAATTTTAGAACAAAAAACCCAAGAAGACAGCGGAATTAAGGTTTTTAATAAAGCGATTGAAAATGTCCGCCCACGATTGGAAGTAAAGGCTCGTCGTGTTGGTGGTTCGACATATCAGGTTCCGATTGAAGTTACGCCGCAAAGAGGCAGTTCGCTGGCTATGCGATGGATTAGAGATTATGCCCGTGGGAAAAAAGGCCGCCCAATGACAATCCGGTTAGCGGATGAAATTTTAGCAGCTTATAAAGGCGAAGGTGCTGCAATAAAAAAGAGAGATGACACACATAAGATGGCTGAGGCTAATAAAGCTTTTGCTCATTTAAAGTGGTAATTGAGAATATAAATGTTAGAAAAAACACCATTAAAAGATTATAGAAATATTGGAATTATCGCGCATATTGATGCGGGTAAAACCACAACTACCGAGCGTATTTTATATTATACCGGCGTTATCCATAAAATGGGTACGGTTGATGAAGGAAATACTACGACCGACTGGATGGAACAAGAGCAAGAGCGAGGAATTACAATTACCTCCGCCTGTATTACTTGTTTTTGGAAACATAAAAGAATTAATTTGATTGATACTCCCGGGCACGTTGATTTTACTATGGAAGTTGAAAGATCTTTAAAGGTCTTAGACGGTGCGGTTGTTGTTTTGTGCGCTACCAGTGGAGTTCAACCTCAAACTGAAACAGTCTGGCGGCAAGCTGATAGATATGGTGTACCAAGAATTGCTTTTATTAATAAATTAGATCGCTTGGGCGCAAGTTTTGATCGGGTTATCGGCGAAATCATTGAAAGATTAGGTTCAAATGCGGCCGCAGTTCAGTTTCCTGACGGAACAGAAGGCGAATTTAGCGGTATTGTCGATATTATTACTGAAAAGTATCATTTATATAAGGATGACACTGGTGATGATGTTGAGGTAATGGAAGTTCCGGAACAATTTGTTTCTAAAATGAAAGAAATGAAGCATGTCTTAATTGAAAGATTATCCGATGGCGATGATGTTATTATGGAGAAATATTTAGAAGGAAAAGAAATTAGCCAGGCCGAATTAATGGCTGGTATTCGTCGGGCAGTTTTAAAGAATGCTTTTTTACCGGTTTTCTGTGGTTCTTCTTTGAAAAATAGAGGTGTTCAACTTCTTTTAGACGGAGTTTGTGAGTACTTACCGTCTCCTTTAGATGTTCCGGCGATAACCGGTATTGATCCGGAAACAAAAGAACATGTTGTGCGCAATCCTGATCCGAAAGAACCTTTTTCTTCGCTGATGTTTAAAATTGCTACAGATCCTTATGTAGGAAAAATATTTTATACCAGAATTTATTCAGGTACGATTGTTCAAGGCCAAGATTATTATAATCCCCGTATTCGTTCAAAAGAGAGAATTGCCAAGATAGTTATTATGCACGCAAATAAACAAACTATCGTCGATAAAGCTGAGGCTGGTGAAATAGTTGCTATCGTGGGCTTGAAAGAATCGCTTTCAGGAGATACACTTTGTGATAATAAAGGGCGTATTCAAATTGAGAATATGAAGATTCCCGAGCCGGTTGTCTCGATGTCTATTGAGCCAAAGACCAAGGCTGATCAAGATAAGATGGGTATGACGTTAAAGAAATTTTTAGATGAAGACCCTTCTTTCCGAGTTAAATATGATCATGAAACCGGACAAACTATTATTTCCGGAATGGGTGAATTGCATTTGGATATTATTATTAATCGAATGAGAAGAGAATTTAATCTGGAGACGCATATCGGCCGTCCGCAAGTTGCCTATAAAGAGACAGTTAAGCAAAAGGCAAAAAATATTGTTGGTAAGTTTATTTCTCAAAGTGGTGGCCGCGGACAATATGGCCATGTTGTTATCGATATTGAGCCGGCAGAAGAAAAGGGCCAAGGTATAGTATTTGAAAATATGATTAAAGGCGGATCTATCCCTCGAGAATTCTTTACGCCGATTGAAAAAGGTATTAAAGAAGGTTCATTGAGCGGTGTTTTAGCGGGATTCCCCGTTACTGATTTTAAAGTCACGCTTGTTGACGGTTCATATCATGAAGTTGATTCAAGCGAATTAGCTTTTCAATTGGCAGCAAAATATGCTTTAAAAGAAGGTTTACAAAAAGCAAAATCTGTTCTTCTGGAACCTATCATGGATATTGAGTTAGTTTCGCCCGAAGATTATATGGGGCAGGTTTTAGGAGATTTAAATACAAGAAGAGCAAAAATAGTAAATTTAGGCTCTAGAGGGCATTTAAAGACGGCTCGTTGCGAAGTCCCTTTGGCCGAGATGTTTAATTATGCAAGTGCTTTACGCTCTTTATCGCAAGGTAGAGCATCGTTTTCAATGGAGCCGTCATTCTACGACGAGGTACCTAAGTTTGTTGCCGATAAGATTATCGGAATCAGGCAAGAGGCCCTCACAAGTAAAAAATAAAAGAATGAATTAAAAGAAAGTAAAAGGGAGGAATAATATGGCTAAAGAAAAATTTATTCGTAATAAGCCACATTGTAACATCGGAACAATTGGTCACGTCGATCATGGAAAAACTACTTTAACTGCTGCTATTACTTTCGTATTAGAAAAACAAGGTAAAGCAAAGGCAAGAGCTTATGACTCAATTGATAACGCTCCAGAAGAAAAAGAGCGCGGCGTTACGATTAATATTGCTCATATTGAGTATGAAACAGAAAAAAGACATTATGCTCATATTGATTGCCCTGGCCACGCTGACTATATTAAGAACATGATTACCGGTGCAGCGCAAATGGACGGAGCTATTCTTGTAGTATCCGCAACCGATGGTGCTATGCCTCAAACAAAAGAACATATTCTTTTGGCTCGCCAGGTAAACGTTCCTTCTATTGTTGTTTTCATGAATAAATGCGATCAAGTCCAAGATAAAGAGTTGTTGGACTTAGTCGAAATGGAATTAAGAGAGCTTCTTTCCAAATATAATTATGATGGAGATAAAATCCCGATTATTAAGGGAAGCGCTTTGGAAGCATTAAACAATCCCAGCGATCCTGTGAAAACAAAATGTATAGTAGATTTAATGGATGCTGTTGACAATCATATTCCTCAGCCGGTAAGAGAATTAGATAAGCCATTCTCAATGGCTATTGAAGACGTATTTTCAATTTCTGGCCGTGGTACTGTCGCAACCGGAAGAATCGAAAGAGGAAAGATTAAAGTCGGCGATGATGTTGATGTCGTCGGGCTTAAAAAAGAAGTTGATAAGACTGTTGTAACCGGTGTTGAAATGTTCAGAAAAGAATTAGACGACGCTCAAGCCGGAGATAACGTCGGATTATTACTTCGCGGTATGGATAAAGATACTCTACAAAGAGGCCAAGTATTAGCTGCTCCTGGCACGATTACTCCTCATACAAAATTCAAAGCCAAAGTTTATATCCTTACGAAAGAAGAAGGTGGACGCCATACTCCGTTCTTTAAAGGATATAGGCCGCAGTTCTATTTCAGAACTACCGACGTAACCGGTACAGCTGTTTTACCGGATGGTGTTGAAATGTGTATGCCGGGTGATAACGTTGAAATTACAGTTGAGTTAATCGAACCGATTGCTATTGAGAAAGAATTACGTTTTGCTATCCGTGAAGGTGGAAGAACAGTCGGAGCCGGCGTAGTTCACGAAATAATTGCATAAGGAAAAAGGTAATAAAATTAATGCAGAAAATAAGAATAAAATTAAAGGCATATGATCACCGGCTGATTGATCAATCAGCTCAGGAGATAGTCGATACAGCAATCCGCACAGGCGCAAAAGTTGCCGGCCCTGTGCCTTTGCCGACGAAGAAGGAGCTTTATACTGTCCTTCGCTCTCCGGTAATTGACAAAAAGTCGCGTGAACAGTTTCGTCTTGCAACACACAAAAGGCTTATTGATTTAGTAGACCCGACGGTAAAGACTGTCGAGGCTCTGCGAAAACTTAATCTGCCGGCTGGTGTTGACGTCGAAATTAAACAGTAAAACTTATAAAGAGAAGTTGATAAAATGATTAGAGGGTTACTCGGTAAAAAACTTGGTATGACGCAAATCTTCGATAAAGATGGGAATATAATTCCCGTTACTGTTGTAGAAATAGGTCCTTGTACGGTTCTGGACGTGAAAGAAGCGCCTAAGAAGAAAGTAACTGTTGGGTACGAACCTGTTAATGAAACGAAATTAAACAAACCTCAGAGTGGATATTTTAAGAAGATTGGGGTCAAGCCGCTGAAGTATATCAAAGAATTTAATTCGACGGACAATTCAAATTATAAAGTTGGCAACGAATTAAAAGCTGATGTATTTAAAGCCGGTGATTTCGTGGATATTCAAGGAATAACAATTGGTAAAGGTTTTCAAGGCGGTATCAAAAGGTGGAATTGGGTAGGAGGACCGGCAACTCACGGTTCGATGCATCACCGACGTGTTGGTTCTATCGGCGCCAGTTCTGACCCCTCACGTGTTTTAAAGGGGACAAATATGCCCGGACATATGGGGGCGAGGACCTCAAGTATCCAAAATCTGCGCGTAATTAATGTTGACCTTGAGAATAATTTTATTTTAGTTAATGGCCCAGTACCAGGCCATAAAAATGCCAATGTAACTGTTTTAAAATCACAAAAGAGGGCTTGGAAATCTCTAGACGAACAAAAAGTCGTACATGAGCATAAGCGTAACCCGATGAAACAAAGTAAAGCTAAGGCTGCTGGTAAGGCCAAGTAGAAGAAGATATAAATATGAAATATCCGATTTTAGATATTAAGGGAAAAGAAAAAGAAATGATGAACTTGCCGGAAGAATATTTTGGCGAAGAGATTAATACGGCGGTAATTCATCAGGCGATAGTAATGTATCAAGCTTCACTTAGGCAAGGTACAGCTTCAACTAAAAAAAGAAGTGATGTCGCTGGAAGTGGAAAGAAGCCTTGGAGGCAAAAAGGAACCGGCCGAGCCCGCGCAGGTTCAGTACGTTCTCCTCTTTGGACAAAAGGTGGAGTTGTTTTTGGTCCGCATCCTAGGGACTTTGGTTTTTCTTTGCCGAAGAAAGTAAAAAGGATTGCTTTGCAAGAAAGTTTAAACGCGAAGCTTCTTGATAAAGAAGTTGTGTTTATTGATGATATTAAAGAATCGCTAAAGAAAACCAAAGAATTTGTAAGCATCTTAGAAAGCTTAAAGATTAATGGCCGAATCTTGGCCTTGTTAGACGGCTGCGATGAAAGTGTTTATCGTGCCTCCGGAAATATAAATTTGTTGTCGCTTCTATCGGCAAAAGATGTTAATGCTTACGATTTATTAAGGAATAAATATATATTAATCACAAAATCAGCCTTGAATATTTTATTAGAGCGAGTTAAAAAATGATTACTTCATACGATATTATAAAAACGATTATGCGCACTGAAAAAGGAACCTCGATGGAGGCTGACAGAAAATATCTTTTTCAAGTCGCAACTAAAGCGAATAAGACTGAAATAAAAAAAGCAATAGAAGAAATTTATAAGGTTAAAGTTCAGGATGTTAATGTGGTAAACGTCCGTGGAAAAATTAAAAGGGTAAGAATGGCTGCCGGCATTACTGCCACCTGGAAAAAAGCTGTTGTAACCTTACAAGAAGGTCAAAAAATCGAAGGAATTTAAAAGTGGGAATAAAAAGATTTAAACCAACAACTAATCCGTTAAGACATACCGCGTTATCAGATTTTTCTGAATTAACTAAGCATACGCCGGAAAAATCTTTACTTCGGCCGTTAAAAAAGAGCGGCGGAAGAAATAATTTAGGAAGAATTACGACCAGATACCGAGGCGGTGGGCATAAACGCATGTATCGTCTTATTGATTTTAAAAGAGATCGTTTGGATCAATCGGCGATAGTTATTGGTATTGAATATGATCCGAATAGAACCTGTCGTATTGCGTTGATTCAATATGAAGATAAAACAAAGGCTTACATCCTTGCTCCTTTGGAATTGAAACAAGGGGATAAAGTTATTAGCACAATGGATAATGATATTGAAATTAAGGCTGGTAATTGTATGCCTTTAAGTAAGATTCCTTTAGGAACAGCAGTTCATAATATTGAGATGAAACCGGGAATGGGCGGACAGATTGCCCGTTCGGCTGGTTCTTCAGCCCAAATTATGGCGCGGGAAGGTGAAATTGCTTTTATCAGAATGCCTTCAAGCGAAATAAGAAAAATTAAGGTTGCCTGTCGGGCTACTATTGGGCAAGTTGGTAATGTTGATCATGAAAGCCAATCTTTTGGTAAAGCCGGTAGAATTCGTTGGCATGGTAAAAAAGGCCATGTCCGCGGAGTTGTTATGAATCCGGTTGACCATCCGCACGGTGGTGGCGAAGGTAAAACTCCGCAAGGTAATCCTCATCCGGTAAGCAAATGGGGTATGCCGACTAAAGGTTTTAAAACAAGAAGGAAACAAAAATATTCTAATCGATTTATAGTTAGAAGAAGAGGTTCAAAATAATATGCCACGATCACTGAAAAAAGGTCCGTATATAGAAGACAGCCTAATGAAGCAATTTAGAAGAATGGTTAATTCCGGGCAAAGACAACCCGTGAAGACTTGGTCGAGAAGATCGCTTATTTTACCTGAATTTGTCGGATATACCATCGCAATTTATGATGGGCATAAACATATTCCTTTATTTATTACGGAAAATATGGTTGGCTATAAATTAGGTGATTTTGCCCCAACTCGAACATTTAGGAAGCACGGCGGTATTAAATCTAAAAAAGCTGTTGAGTTAACATAATAATAAAAAGGTTTTAAATATGAT
>JAKLDK010000038.1 GCA_022703565.1 Candidatus Omnitrophota bacterium | reverse complement strand
TGGGAATGTCGATAGTATAAAGACGCCCTTTTGAATGAAACTGTAATGACCTATGATGTCATGGGGAATCTTGCAACCAGCCTATCGCCGAATCAGCATTTAACTGAATTTGTTTATGATGATACTTACCGGCTGGACAACACCGTATATCCGGACACATCAACCGTTGATTATGATTACGATAATTTCGGCAATGTGACGAACTTGACCGACAATGTTAATTCGGCGACATCTTTCTTTTATGATTCCGGCGAGCTTTTGGATTATACGCTCGACCCGTTATTAAAGGAAACAGACTACACGTTTAATCTTTTAGGGCAGATGCAGTCACTCGAGGACAGGAAGAACCAGACAACAAGTTATCTTTATTATAACAATGGTAATTTGCATACCATAACCTACCCCGACGCATCGACAACCAATTTTACCTATTACGCCAACGGCAGCCTGCAAACAATGACTGACTCCGTAGGCACTAAAACGTATAATTATGACACATTAAACCGTTTGGATGATTTTACCGACGGGCAGGGTTTTGCGGTTGATTACGAGTATGACAGCGTCGGGAATGCCACCAAAATAACCTATCCCGTCGCCAATAAAGAAGCGGTATATGTTTATGATGATTTAAACCGCATGACAAACGTTACCTGGGATAACACGTACACAGCCAGTTTTCATTATGATGATGCCGGGCGCTTGACATCCGTCGACAACTTTAACGGCACGAAAACCTATTACGAATACGACGATGCGAACCGTTTAACCGCGGTTAAGAACAAAAAAGGAATTGACCCGATTGCAACCTATGAATATGAGTTAGACGCAATCGGCAACCGGACAAAGGCAAGAGAATTCGAGCCTGTTAGCGTACTTCCTCCTTTAGAAAATACCGCCTACACGTATAACTCCGCCAAGAACAGGCTTTTGAGTGCGGGAAGCGATAATTTTGTTTATGATTATGAGGGGCAATTAACCTCAAAAAATGATATTACTTATAATTTTGACCAAAGGCATTTTCTCACGAGTATCGTTGACGGTGGCAACACGACCACATTCACTTATAGCGACGACGGAGTTCGGGTAAAAGCCAACCGCGACGGTGTAATCACGAAATACATTTACGACGCTGACAATAATCTTTTGGCAGAAGCCAATGACGCCGGTCAAATCCAAAGTTATTATATTTATGGCGCTAACGGGCTTTTGGCTAAATTAGTGCCGAACGGCGCAATTTACACCTACCACTTCGACGGCTCGGGTAACACAATCGCTATAACCGACCAGTCGCAAAACATCGTAAACACTTACGCCTACTCGCCCTTTGGGGAAATTTTATCCGCAACCGAAAATATCGAAAACCCGTTCAAATTCGCCGGCCAATATGGTGTAATGTATGAAGGTGATGGCATATACTACATGCGGGCAAGGTATTACGATGCGTCAATCGGCCGCTTCATTAGCGAAGACCCCATAGGGTTTGATGGAGACGGACCTAACTTATACGCATATGTTCTCAACAACCCTATTAACTTTGTAGACCCTGACGGTCAGGAGATTGTATACTCTGGTAATATTCTTCAAAAAATAACTACATGGTGGAATGTTTTACGATTAAGAGTACACTCAAAAACAGCAAGCAAATTAATTAGAGATCTTAAAAATGATTCTCAAACAGTAAATATTAAAATAGGCTCATCTGATAACTTTTATAATTGGAATACAAATGAGGCTACTTTTAATCCTTCTAAGAAATACATTTATGATGGATCTAAAAAATGGCATTATAGACCGCCTGAAGTTGGGCTTATTCATGAACTTATTCATGCATATCATGATTTAAATGGAGGTCGAGACCCAATATATGAAGAAGATAAGACTTTAGGTCTTGG
Source organism: Candidatus Omnitrophota bacterium (assembly GCA_022703565.1). Taxonomy (GTDB): domain Bacteria; phylum Omnitrophota; class Gorgyraeia; order Zapsychrales; family Zapsychraceae; genus JADFZM01. Next base: position 12,811 of record JAKLDK010000038.1, on the reverse strand, counting down.
ATGTAAATCTGGAGAAAAATATACTGAAAACAAGATTAGGAGGGATTATGGAATCGATCAAAGACCGCATTATTAAAATAAACATAAAACTTGTTAAGTTCTTAGCTATGCTTTTGCTCTTTTCTGTCTTTCAAGCGCAAGGTGTTAATGGGGAGGGAGTGATGAAAAATGAAATTGTAAAGATTGAAGTCATTGAGAGTAAAACAAAAAATAATATAGTTAAGTTAAAATACAATGTTACAAACATATCTGGTCAAGATATTTGGGTATGTAGAAAAATGTCAGAATTCTCTAATGTCCCTTATGCGATGGAAGTAGAACCATCCTCGAAGAAAGTACTGATTAAGGTTTCAAACTTTATTGTTCCAGAACATATTTCTTTGGAAGCACCAATTTATGCTGAGTTTATTAGGCTGAGAAATAAATCCAGTAAAACATTTGAATTAGATATGAAGTTCCCAGCTATTAGTTCAAACCCTATTGAAGAAAACAAGGAGAAGATGCTCAGGCTAGAAGAACTAGCGACCATAGAATTAGAGGTGGGATATTATATTTCAGAATTGGAAAATAATGAGGAATGTTGTATGGATGCTAAAAAAGAAGACACTCGTCTGGTTAATTGCTTTTGGGCTGAAAACAATATGGCAAGCAACTTGATAAAAGAGTTTATTGTTATAGATAAGTAGTGACAGAGTATGCTTCAAAGAGACAGCACTTAAAATACTGTCTCTTTTTTTGTCCTATGGTGTAATTTATTCTAAATAGGAGAGAATATGAGCAGTTCATATGAAGAAATAAAGAATGTAGTGTCTGAGGTCTTCTGCAGGTGCAGAAATTCATGTTGGAAATTTTGCCAAGAATTGAGAGGGGTGCAAAAATAAGTTCTACCGGAGAAGTTTGTAAAAAACAGAAAAATATGAAACTAATCTATTGATTTTAACAGCATTTCCCGATAGTTTTTATCCTCATTTCTAATCCCAATGATAAATTAATTAAATAATCAGCCTGCCCAATCTTTGTAAAGTATATTCTTTAATAATCATATTAAGAAATTAAAAAAGATCGCCACGCAAAAGTCGCTCGCGATGACACTCGATGTTTTATTCCCGGTAATAATGATTAATCAGCCCGCCTAGGAATTCTTCAGTATAAATATTGCCGTCTACTTTTATAGGTTGTTTGGTCAAAGGCTCATTGTCTTTGCCCGAATGCGGGCGGAAATTATTGTAATAATTCGCAAATTGATTTACTAAATATTCCAAGTGCACCTTACCTAATACGATAAAATGATTTAAACATTCGCGTTTTACAGTTGCTACCCAGCTTTCGGCATAAGGGTTTAGATTTGGGGAACGAAAAGGAATCTTTAAGACGTTGATATTCCTATCAGCAAAAAACTGGTCGAATTCTTTTGAGAATTTAGCATCTCTGTCGCGGATTAGCGCGGCATTGCCCTCGGGATTGCTAAAAAATGTTTTGGATTCCTCAAGCTTTTCCTTAATCCAAATAGAATTGGGTTGGTCAGTTATGCCAGCGATATTGATTTTCCTGGTTTTGATGTTGATAAAGAATAAAACAAAGAATAATTTCCTGCCGGTAAGAGACCACACTGATTTAGTAAAGAAATCGCATGCCCATAAAGTGTGAAATGTCCGCTTTAAGAAAGAGTCCCAAGTGTCATCGCTGCGGTTTTTTAAAGGATCAATGCCGTATTCTTTTAATATGTTCTTAATGGTTGACTTAGAAGTTTTGATGATTCCTAATTTCTTAAGTTCGCCTAATATTTTGGTATAGCCCCATTTGTCCACCTCCGCAGAAAACCACGAGTTTGCTCGTGAATGAATGCGAAAGGCTTGGTGTTTCTGCTTCGGGGATGTCGCCATTATTTTTAGGAAAGGTGGACAGATACCCAGCAAAGCTGGGTTTATTGATAGGTACCACGGCTTTAGCTGTGGGCTCCATTATTTCTTTGCCATATGGACAATTAAATGTTTAATCGCCAAAGTTATTTTGGGTGGGCGGCCGCGGTTGTTCTTTTTCTTTATTTGTGGAAAGTTCAACTGATTAACCCAATTCCTAAAAGTTGAGTAATGGACAATTGAAATGAGTTTCTTAATTTCTGGGCCAAGAGGAAGGCCAAATTTAAGGATTATATTCTTATCCCGCTCGTTTAAAAATATTTTTTGTTTTACGCAATGGCTTCGTAGGATTTGATTCTCGGCTTTTAGGAATTGGATTTGTTTCTTAAGGTTGCTTTGGGTTATTTCCGCTAAAAGATTGATGAATTGGTTGGTAAAAATCATTTTATATTCCTTTTTAGGCAAGTATAGCTTGGGAAATTAGAAGGGCAAAATTTGCCAAGGGTATAAATTTATTTGCAAAATGGAAGTTATGATTGTATATTTGAAGTGTCACTCCAGAAGTTCCCCCATTTGACAATAGCGTTTGTTGTGTGTTACAATCCCCCGGAATTAAAAATTAACATTACAAAAAATGGTTAATAAATGAAAAAAAGAAATATTGTTTTAATCGGGTTTATGGCCGCCGGAAAAACCACGATTTCCAAAGTTTTATCCGAGAAGCTCAACATGGATATTGTTGCGACTGATGATGTTATCGTCGCGCGTGAAAATCTATCTATTAACGATATCTTTAAAAACAAGGGCGAGAAATATTTTAGAAGCCTGGAGAGGGATATAGTTCGGGAATATTCCAAGAAAGACAATGTGATTTTTGATTGCGGCGGCGGGATTATATTAAATCCTGACAATATCAAGGACCTTAAGAAAAATGGCGTTATGATTTATCTGAAAGCTTCGCCGGAATTAATTTTAGGGCGGGTTAAGCTTGATGATACGAGGCCGTTAATGCAGGTTAAAGAACCGCTAGCGAGAATTAATGAACTATTAAAAGAGCGTGAGCCGTTATATTCAAGTGCGGATTTTACGGTTTTGGTTGATAATAAAACGTTTGAAACTGTGGCGGATGAAATAATCAAGGTTATTAAGAAATGAATGAAACTGAAGCTCTGGTTGCGTTAAACGCGATTTGTGGATTAGGAAACGCGCGGATATTGAAATTGGTTGAACATTATGGCACCGCCGAAAAAATATTCTCTTTAAATAAAAGCAGTTTTGAATCCGACGGAGTAATTCCTTCCTATGTTGCCGATAATATCCTCGATTTTGATAAAGATAAATTCATAAAAAGTGAATTTGACGCTTTGAATTCATTAGGCGCGAAAATTTTGACTATTTTTGATTCTGATTATCCGGAAAATTTAAAAAGTATTCCTGACGCGCCGGTTGTTTTGTATGTTAAAGGAGAAATTCCGAAGACAACTGATTTGTCGATTGCGATTGTCGGCTCCCGCAAGGCCTCTATCTATGGATTAAATCTGGCAAAAGAGTTTGCGACGAAATTATCAGAGAGCGGTTTTGTGGTTGTTTCCGGTTTAGCCCGGGGAATTGATTCTTCCGCGCATCAAGGCGTTTTAAATGCCCGCGGCAGGACAATTGCGGTTATGGGGAGCGGTTTAGCTAATATTTATCCAAAAGAAAACAAGAATTTATTTGAAGCAATTTCAATGAGTGGCGCAGTTATTTCCGAATATCCGCTTAATACCGAGCCTTTGGCTTTTAATTTCCCCAGGCGAAACCGGATTATTAGCGGCCTTTCTTTGGCGGTATTGATTATTGAGGCGGCGCAAAAAAGCGGGGCGTTGATTACGGCTGATTGCGCGCTCGAGCAGGGCCGGGATGTTTTCGCGATTCCGGGCAAGATTGATTCTCCGACGTCAAAAGGTGTAAATGAGCTCATAAAACAAGGGGCGAAGCTGGTCACTTGCGTTGAAGACATAATTGAAGAGATAAACCAAGAAATTGTGAATTTATGCGCAAATGATAAAAAAGAAATTAAAGAGTTTACAAACCCCGGAATTTTAGATAACTTATCAGAGAGCGAAAAAAGTCTTGTAGAAAACATTTCGAAAGAACCTGTTTCGTTGGAAGAGTTAATTGGGCTTTCGAAAATGGAATTAAATTTGGTTACGGCAACATTGCTTAAGCTGGAAATGCGGAAATTAGTTAGGCAATTGCCGGGAAAAATGTTTGTAAGGTAAAGATATGTCAAAAAAAGTTGTAATAGTCGAGTCTCCGGCCAAGGTAAAAACCATCAATAAGATTTTAGGCGACAAATTCAAGGTTTTATCGTCCTATGGCCATTTAATTGATTTGCCGAAATCAACAATTGGCGTTGATTTAGAGAAAGGCTTTGAGCCCAAGTTTATCGTATTAAGGGACAAATCAAAGATTCTTACCAAGCTTAAAAAAGATACTGCCAAGGCCAAAGAGATTTATTTCGCAACTGACCCTGACCGGGAAGGTGAGGCTATCGGCTGGAATTTAATTGAGCATATCGGTAAAGATAAAAAGATTTTCAGGGTTTCCTTCCAGGAAATTACCAAAGAAGCGGTGGAACGGGCATTTAAAACTCCGCGTGAGTTTGATAAAAAGTTAGTCGAGGCCCAAGTTGCCCGCCGGATTTTGGACAGAATCGTCGGTTATAAAATCAGCCCGATATTATGGAAAAAAGTCGGCTCCAGGTTATCGGCCGGGCGGGTACAGTCGGTTGCTTTGCGCATTATTGTTGAGCGTGAAAATGAAATCAGGAAATTTATTCCGCAGGAATACTGGCAAATAGAAGTTGATTTGAAAAAAGAGGGTTATGAAGGCTTGTTGACCGCGAGTTTAGATAAAATCGACGGTGAAAAGATTGATTTAAAGAATCAACCTGAAGCAGAGAAAATTGCAGATGAATTAAAATCACAAGAATATGTGGTAAATGATGTTTCCAAAAGAGAAGTGAAACGTTCTCCTAGCCCGCCTTTTATCACTTCAACGTTACAGCAGGAGGCGTTTAACAAATTAAGGTTTAACGCTAATAAGACAATGATGATCGCCCAGCAGCTTTATGAAGGTGTTGAGCTTGGCGACGGGGAAACAACCGGTATTATCACCTACATGAGAACCGATTCGGTAAATATCTCAAATGATGCTTTGGGTAAATTAAGAGATTATATTAAGCTAAATTACGGAAAAACATATTTGCCGGATGAGCCCAATAAATATAAATCGAAAAAAAGCGCGCAAGAAGCGCATGAGGCCATCCGCCCGTCGAATGTCTTGCTTAGCCCGGAAGACTTAAAGAAATATTTAGACGAAGACCAGTATAAGCTTTATGAGCTTATTTGGCGCAGGTTTGTCGCCTCTCAAATGACTCCGGCGCGCTATGAATATAAAAAGATAGAAATTACTGCCGGACGCGCGCTTTTAGGCGCTAATGGTTCAACTCTGATTTTTGACGGATTTTTAACTTTGGAAGCCGAGTCAAAAGAAGAAGAAACAAAGATAGATTTTTCGCATTATGCCAAAGGTGATAAATTAAATTTAGTTGAAGTCAAGCCGACTCAGCATTTTACTAAGCCGCCGGCCAGGTTTTCCGACGCTAGTTTAGTTAGGGCTTTGGAAGAAGCCGGTATCGGCCGCCCGAGTACTTATGCCTCGATTGTTCAAACGCTAGTATTTCGTAATTATGTTACGCGCGATAAAGGTTATTTTACTCCGACGGAATTGGGAATGCTGATTTGTAATTTACTGATTGAATATTTTGCCAAGGTCATGGATATTGGTTTTACCGCGCATATGGAAGAAAATTTGGATTTGGTTGAAGAAGGTGAAATTACTCCGCAAAATTTGTTGCAGGAATTTTATACGCCTTTTAAAGAAGAATTGGATTTTGCCGAACAGCATATTGAAAAAAAAGAAGCTTATGTCGATAAGAAATGCCCGTTATGCGGGATGCAGATGATGGTAAAATGGGGCCGGCGCGGAAAATTTTTAAGCTGTTCCGGTTTTCCCAATTGCAAACATGCCCAGGCGATTACGACCGGAATAAAATGCCCGAACGAAGGTTGTGAAGGCGAGCTGGTCGAGAGAAAGTCCGGGCGCGGGCAAGCGTTTTACGGTTGCACCAAATATCCAAATTGCAAATATGTTTCTAATGAGCTGCCTAAAGTTGTGTAATTTTTTATGAACAGGTATGTCGATAAATTTACGTCTTACCTTGAAATCGAAAAGAATTATTCCCCGCATACTATTTTAAACTACAAGCTTGATTTAAATGAATTCTTCAAGTTCGTCGGAGAAACTCCGGTCGAGCAAATAGATTATATGTTTTTGCGCCGTTATCTTGCCCAAATGCGGACAACAAATCCTAAGCCTCGGACGATTGCTCGGAGAATTTCCACCCTTAGAAGCTTCTTTAAATTTTTACAGCGGGAAAATCTTGTGAAAAATAATCCGGCTACGCTTTTGATGTCGACAAAATTAGATAAAACATTGCCTAAATTTTTAACTGAAGAACAGGTGAATGTTTTTATTGAGGCGCCGGATTTGATGAAATTAGCCGGAAAAAGAGACAAAGCGATAATGGAAACTTTGTACAGCACGGGAATACGTGTTAGCGAGCTAGTAGGATTGAATACTGACAGTGTTGATGTTATTTCGAATGTTGTAAAGGTTTTTGGAAAAGGTAAAAAAGAAAGGATAGTCCCGATTGGCGATAAGGCCATAAATGCTATTAAAGAATATTTAGATTCTCGGAAATCCTCATCAAAGGCTTTGTTTCTAAATAAACGGGGAGGAAGGTTGACGGATAGAAGCATCAGAAACATCCTTGATAAATATATCATTAAAGCCAGTATCGAACAAAATGTTTCCCCGCACGTTTTACGCCATTCTTTTGCGACTCACTTACTTAACCGAGGAGCGGATTTACGCTCTGTTCAGGAGTTATTAGGCCATGTTAATTTGTCCACCACCCAGATCTATACGCATATCACAACTGAACGCTTAAAAAAAGTGTACGATAAAGCCCACCCGCGCGCTTAAATTACCCTAAAAAATAAGAGCTAAAGGAAATAAAAGAAGGTATAATGTTTTTCATAATTGATACTAAATAGAGGAATTATGTTTTTTATTTACCAGATTATATTAATATTTATATTCATATTCTATATTCCGGTCATGTTTTTGCGGGGGAAAATGCATTGGGGCTTGATTGAGCGGATGGGATTTATTTCTGCGGCAAAATTAAGAAAACTTCAGGAAAGCCGGAATATCTGGATTCATGCGGTAAGCGTGGGGGAAGTATTGGCTGTTGCCAGTTTGGCCGGAAAAATAAAGGCGGCATTTCCTGAATATAAAATCATTTGTTCGACCGTAACCAAGACGGGACAGAAAATAGCTTCAGAACAATTAAGAGATAAGGCGACAATCATTTATGCCCCTTTGGATTTCTCAATTGTTGTAAATAAATTTATAAAAGCGATTAATCCGGTTATTTATATTTCTGCGGAGACCGAAATCTGGCCCAGCCTTTATCTTAATTTGAAGAGGCGGAACATCCCAATCATTGTAATTAACGGCAGGATTTCGGATAAATCGTACCAAGGATATAAAGCGGTCAAATTTCTGATTAAGAATGTGATTAGTTGCGTTAATGTTTTTTGTATGCAAACGACAGAAGACGCAACCAGGATAATTGCCTTAGGGGCAGAAAAAGATAAAGTGAAAACCGTAGGTAATGTCAAGTTTGACACGGTTTCGGATATCTCCTCGAGAAATAAAAGAGAGCTGGGTTTTAGCGGCGAAGACATGGTCTTTCTAGCCGGGAGCACGCATTTGGGTGAGGAAGAAATTGTAATCCGGGCATTCAAGGAATTGCAAAAAGAATTTAAAAGGTTATATCTTATTGTTGTCCCACGCCATATTGAAAGAGCGCCCGAGGTTTTTAAGATATGCCAACAAGAAAATGTTTCAGTTCAGCTGTATTCGAAATTAATCCCGGGGAAAGCCTCCGCGGCGGGTAATATTGTTGTTGATGTGATGGGTGAGCTGCGTTCTCTATACGGAATAGCTGATATCGTTTTTATCGGGAAAACTTTTGTAAAAGGCGGAGGGCAAAATATGATTGAGCCGGTCAGTTTAGGCAAGCCGACATTCGTTGGGCCAATGACCGAAAATTTTAAAAGTGTTATGGAAATATTTCTTAAAGAAAAGATAATATTTCAGGTTAATCATCCTTCTGAGTTGACCGGGGAAATTATTTTTGCCTTTAAAGATGGCGATAAATTGAAAAACATTGCCGCGCGGGGGAAAGAAATAATATCGCGGCATCAGGGCGCTACAATGAAATCATTTGAAATTATAAGCGGACAATTAAAAAGTATCTGACACTTATGGAAATAATAAAACAGTTTATATACGAAGTCGCAACGGATAAAAGAAACGGGCCGTTATCGTTAATCCTTAAGGCAATCCTTTTAGTTTTGTCCGGGTTTTATTATTTAGTTGCAAAAATCAGAATTGCTATTTACGAAAAGTTCTACGTGGATAAGAAATTCTTAGCTAAGCCGGTTATCAGTATCGGCAATATTACCGTCGGAGGTTCCGGAAAAACTCCGATAGTCGAATTGGTTGTGAGGATTCTGCAGGAAAAAAAGCTTAAGCCGGTAATTTTAACCCGCGGATATATGGCGAATAAAAAGCTCACGCTTCGCAAATATAGCGATGAGGCTAATATGCTGCGCAATTCCCTCTCAGGTGTTGAGGTTATTGTCGGAGCGGCAAGATTTTTAAATGCACAGAAGTATTTACGGCATTACGCGGCAGATATTTTTGTATTAGATGACGGGTTTCAGCACTTTCAGCTGGCGCGCGAATTGGATATTGTCGCAATTGATTGCACTAATCCTTTCGGAAACGGATTTTTGTTGCCGCGCGGGATATTACGTGAGCCGGTAGAATCATTGCGCCGAGCCCATTTATTTATTCTCACCAAATCTGATATCGGACGGGTAAATGTAGGAAGAATTAAAGAAACCATCGCAAGGGTTAATCCCAAGGCCGATATAGTTGAGGCTATCCATTCGCCGGTTGAATTTATTGAGCTGGGAGCCAACAAAAGTATTGAATTAGATTCTTTAAAAGGAAAGAAGGTGGGTGTTTTTTGTAGTATTGCTGACCCGAGCTCGTTTGAGAAGACTTTGATAAATCAGGGATGTTTGATTGGTTTTAAAAAGTTTTTCTTGGACCATCACTTTTATCAGAAGAGTGAAATTGAAAATGTTATTAATTCTTGTGAGAAAAACAAAATCAAGTATTTAATAACTACCGAGAAAGACGCAACTAAGTTGACGGACTTGGCCAAGAATATAGCTTTAAGGGATTTAAAAATCCTGTATTTGCGGATTACTATAAAAATAATTGAGGGTGAGGGAAAACTCATTGATAGAATTAATAATATACCACTTCGTTAGGATTTTTGCCGTATTGGTGCGGTTGTTGCCATTAAGAGCGGCTTTATTCTTCGGAAAAATTATCGGATTTCTGGCGTATACTTTCGACGTAAAACACCGTTTTCGGGCGTATTCCAATATCAAAATGGCTTTTACCTCATCTAAAACTCCTAAGGAGTTACGAGAGATTACTTCGAAATTGTTTGTAAATTTCGGCAAGAACTTTATTGAACTCTTGCGCATGCCTTTGATGAATCCGCAGAAATTCAGCCGGTATGTCAAGATTGAGGGAAAAGAAAATATTGCCAGTTCATTAGAAAAAGGCAAAGGGGTAATATTACTCGCGATGCATTTTGGCAGCTGGGAAGTTGCCAGTTTGTCATGCGCGATGCTGGGTTTTCCTTACCGAATGTTGGTCAAACCTCAGGAAAAATATTCTAAGCTCGATGAGCTACTAAATAGTTACCGGGCTTGTGGTGGGTCAGTTATTTTATCTAAAGGTATGGGCCCGCGGGATTTTATTAAAAGCTTGCAGAATAATGAAGTAATCGGAATGGTTGTTGACCAAGGCGGACGCGACGGAGTTTTGGTTAATTTCTTAGGCCGGCAGGCAACTATGTCGGTCGGGGCAATTCGAATGGGATTAAAGCTAGGTGTTCCGATATGTTTCTCGGTAATTTATAGAGAAAACGGCATGAACCACCGCATGATTATTGATAAGCCCCTGGAATTAGAAAATACCGGGGATATGGAGAAAGACCTTTATACTAATTTAAATAAAATTGTTAAAAAGATGGAATTTTATATTAAAGAAAATCCGCATGAATACATGTGGTTTTATAAAATATGGAAATATTCCAAAGAATCAAACATTGCTGTATTAAACGACGGGAAGCCCGGGCATTTAAGGCAGGCCGAATTGATTGCCCAGAAGTTAAAACAAGTTTTATCCGAACGGGATATAGCGGCTACTATTCAGACGGTAAAAATAAGCTTTAAGTCAAAATGGCAGCGGCGTATTTTTTCTTTGGTGTGTTTTTTGATGAACAAAATTATTGGGCAGGGGCATTTAGATGTTTTACGGCAATTTTTAAGTGATGAGTCGTATCAGCAGGTTTTGTCAGTTAAAGCCGAATATGTTATCTCTTGCGGGTCGACTTGCGCCGGAATAAATATCTTATTATCGAAAGATATGGGAGCGAAGAATATAAGCATTTTAAAGCCGAGTATTTTCAGCCCTAGAGATTATAACCTGGTTATTCTTCCGAAACATGATATTCCGAATAATTATAAACCAAGAAAAACCGAGAATGTGCTAATAACCCAAGTGGCCTGTAATTTAATCGATGAACTTTATTTGGAAAATGAAACGGAAAAACTTCTTAAAAGATTTCCTCATTTAAAAAATAGCAGCCGGCTTAAGATCGCGGTCTTTATCGGTGGCGAGTCGAAAAACATTTATTTGCCGGATAATCAAATAAAAATATTGGTTAATCAGTTGAAAGAAGTTGCAAAAGAAATTAATGCGGATATTTTGTTGACCACCTCGCGCCGTACGCCGGAATCCATTGAGCAAATACTGCTGAAGGAATTTAAAAGAAGTGATTTTTGTCCTTTTTTAATTATAGCGAATAAAGAGAATGTTCCGGAGGCAGTAGGCGGGATGCTTGGGTTAGCTAATATTGTGATTGTTTCGGGAGATAGTGTTTCAATGGTTTCGGAGGCTGTTAGTTCAGGAAAAAGTATGATAATCTTTCCGCCCAAAAGAAGAAAAAGCCTTTTTGCCCGTAAGAGCAAGCATATTGATTTTATTAAAAAGCTTGATAGCGGCGGGTGTGCTTTGTTGACTGAAGTAAACCAAATCGGGCCGAATGTATTATCCTTAGCTAAGCATAAAATCAAAACCAATAAAATTGATGACGGAAATGCGATTATTTCGTCATTGCGTTTGTTTATATGAAGATTATGAAAGTATTGCAAATTTTACCGGAATTGAATGTCGGCGGTGTCGAGCGGGGCACAGTTGATTTTGCTAAATATCTGGTTGATAAGGGGCATAAATCAGTTGTTGTTTCCAACGGCGGATTGCTGGTTGAGGATTTGGAAAATTCCGGAACTGTTCATTACAAATTGCCTGTTCACAAAAAAAGCCTATTTACGATAATTAAAATGATTAAGGCTTTACGTGAAATTATTATTAAAGAAGATATTGACGTTGTTCATGCCCGTTCTAGGGTTCCGGCGTGGATTGCGTTTTTTGCCTGCCGTAAGACCGAAGCTTCTTTTATTACCACGTGCCATGGCCATTATAGCAATAAAATATTTTCCCAAGTAATGTCCTGGGGAAAATTAGTCATTGTTCCCAGCCAAGCTATCGGCCAGCATATGATTAAGGATTACAATGCTTCTATAAAAAGCATCCGGTGTATTCCTCGCAGTGTTAATTTGGATAATTTTAATATTAAAAAAGAGCCAAAGAATTCTCAAAGTGCCTGCACGATTTCAATCGTCGGAAGAATCACTCCTTTAAAGGGCCACAAATATTTTCTGAAGGCAATGGCTAAAGTCATCCGTACAATTCCTTATGCCAAGATTTGGATAATCGGCGATGCTCCGGCTAAAAAGGAAAATTATAAAAAGGAATTGGAGGTTTTAGTCAAATCTCTAGGGCTTTCAAAGAATGTAGAGTTTTTAGGAAATAGAAAGGATGTCCAAGAGCTTTTGGCCAAAACCGATGTATTGGTTATGTCCTCAATAGAACCGGAATCTTTTGGGCGAGTAATATTAGAAGCCCAAGCCGTGGGAGTTCCGGTTGTGGCGACACGGGTTGGCGGGGTCGTTGATATTATTGACGATGAAGTAACCGGTATTTTGGTTATGCCGAAAGACGCTGAGGCGATGGCTAACCAAGTTTTAAGGGTTTTGGGAAATAAAGAAGTTGCTCAAGAATTGGTTAAGAATGCAGAAGCGAAGTTAAAGAATAATTTCCTATTGGAACATATGGCGGAGAAAACATTATCTGTTTACGAAGAGCTTCTAAACTCCATGAATATTATGGTAATCAAATTAAGTTCTATCGGAGATGTGATTTTAGTTACGCCTTCATTAAAATCAATTCGGGAAAAATACCCTCAGGCAAAGATTTATTGTTTAGTCGGTTATGAGGCTAGGAAGATTTTACATAATTGTCCTTATCTCGACGGGATTATCGTTTATGACAAGAAATATTACAAGGGTTTGCCGGGTTTGCTCAAATTCTCCCGCCGATTGCGTAAATACCGTTTTGATAAAGTTATTGATTTCCAGAATAACCGCAATAGCCATCTACTGGCATTTTTAAGTTTTCCAAAAGATAGTTATGGCTACAATAACGGTAAATTGGGATTCTTGCTTAACAATGCTATTCCCAATCTCAAAAAAGATATTGCTCCGGTGTCGCATCAGTTCCAAGTC
>JAKLDK010000037.1 GCA_022703565.1 Candidatus Omnitrophota bacterium | reverse complement strand
TTGCTTGAAGTTTTAAAGGCGGATAATATTGATATCAATGCCTTGCAAAGAATAGTTGATGAAATAAATCGCTGGCAATTTACAATAGACAAGCCGATGCTTGATTTGGTCGCGACTAACAAACTTAATAGCCTAATCCAAAAGTTAGCGAGGACTCCGGCGGATATATTTCTATTGCACGAAATAGAATCGATGTTGGATATTCTAAGAAATATCCCGGTCAGCATAAATTATTGGAAAGCGCAAAATATATTCTTTAATATCGGGAAGAAATTATCGGCGAAAAGGTTAGAGTACATTAAAAGTGATGATAACTCGGCTAAGGAGTGGATAAGAAGTTTTGACCGTTTAGGTGATTTTTTAAAAGTTAAGGTAGGATAAAAAAGAAATTAATTTTATTGCTCTGCTGATATTCTACCTATAAAATGCTACAATATAATTAGAGGATAAAAATGGATTTGAATAAAAATGTTTACGAAGACATAAAAATACTTTTTGTTGATGACTTACCTCCCAACTGGAAGCTCGGAGAAGCTTTCTTTAAAAGGCTTGGTTGCTCGGGAGTTTATGCTGAAAACGGCAAGGAAGCGATCGAGAAATTAGAAGTACAGCAATTTGATTTATGCTTAATGGATATCCATATGCCCGTTATGGATGGTTTAGAGGCTATAAAATATATCCGAGAAAACATGACTAATGAGATGCCAATTATTGTAATGGTTGGCACTGCCACTCATGAAGATTTGGATAAGGCCATAGTTTTAGGGGCAAATGGTTCTTGCGATAAGCCTTTAAGTATGGATAAGATTAAGCAGGTTATCGATAAATATGTAATTAATAAAAAGATTTAACCGCTTATCTTTTTAGAATATATTCAGCAGTTCCTTCGGCGAGTTAATTAAAAAGCTTGGTTTGTGTAAGCTTAAAGCCTTTCTTGAGTTGTATCCCCAGCATACTGCGGCAATTCTGATTTTTGCTTTTTTAGCGGCTTCAACATCCCGTGTTTCATCAGCGATATAAACAATATCCTCTCGATTAAAATTATTCTTACGGATAATAGCTTCTAAGCCATGGCTTTTGCCTAACAATTTAGAAGAAGAATTAATAAAATCAAAGACATTGAGTTTATGCTTTTCTAAGAATTGATTAACGTTTTGCCTTGAATTTGATGTAAATATACCTAGAAAATACCTTTCTTTGTGTAATTTTACCAAAACTTCTTTTAAGCCTTCGGTTAAATGCATATCTTTAATTTTCTTGTTAGATTCTTGCCGGGCGCGCATCAAAATGAGCGGGATTTTAAGCATAGGAATGCGAAGATATTTAATGATTTCTTGGCTGGACTTATCTTTGAGAAGGCCAATTTCATGAGGACCTATTTTCTTAAAATGGAATTCATCTGCGAGTTTATTGCTGATTTCAATTGATAGATGGAGTGTATCGGCAATAGTTCCGTCGAAATCGAAAATAAGGGTCTGTTTTTTTGTTTTTTCCGGCATTTTATAAGTATAATTGTTTCTGAAAAGTTGATTCAGTATATATCCGGGTTAAATGGTTTTCAAGTTTAAGTTTTAAAAAGGATGTTGCTTGACGAACAAATATTTAGACCTATAATAAGAAAAAGTATTTAATGATTATTGTTAATTAACGAAAGGAAGTATATGAATCCCAATAGCACCAAAATAATGACTGATGGAAATGAAGCGGCGGCTTATATCGCCCATAAATTAAGCGAAGTAATCGCTATATATCCGATAACACCTTCTTCCGGTATGGGAGAATGGGCGGACGACTGGTCAGCTAATGGCCGGACAAACCTTTGGGGAACCGTGCCTTTGGTCCAGGAAATGCAATCTGAGGCTGGGGCTGTTGCGGCTATCCATGGAGCGATGCAAAGCGGTGCATTGACAACCACATTTACTGCCTCACAAGGCCTGCTTTTAATGATTCCCAGCATGTTTAAAATAGCCGGAGAGCTTACTCCAACCGTATTTCATGTTACTGCCCGCACAGTTGCGGCGCATGCCTTATCAATCTTCGGCGATCATTCTGACGTTATGGCTGTACGTTCAACCGGATTTGCACTTTTGGCTTCAGCTTCTGTTCAGGAAGCAATGGACATGGCTTTAATTGCCCATGCATCAACTCTTGAATCCAGAATCCCATTTTTGCATTTCTTTGATGGTTTTAGGACCTCGCACGAAGTAAACAAAATTGAGAAAGTTTCAGATGATGTTATAAAGCAAATGATTTCGGAAGAATATATTTATGCTCATCGCTCGCGAGCGTTATCCCCGGATAAACCGGTTATCAGAGGCACAGCGCAAAATCCGGATGTATTTTTTCAAGCCCGCGAAACTGTAAACCCTTTTTATGGCGTATGTGCGGATATTGTTCAAAAGAATATGGATAAATTTGCCAAATTAACCGGGCGGGCATATCAGTTGTTCCAATATTATGGAGCTCCTGATGCTGAGCGTGTAATTGTGATTATGGCTTCCGGCGCTGAAACCTGCCAGGAAACAATAGATAGTTTGTTGAAATCAGGAGAAAAGGTGGGAGTTTTGAAGGTAAGATTGTTTCGACCGTTTTCAATTAAACATTTTATTACGGCATTGCCGAAAACAGTTAAGAAAATTGCAGTTTTAGATAGAACCAAAGAGCCGGGAACAATAGGGGAACCTTTGTATGAAGATATTGTAAACGCAATTTATGAAGACGGTTCTATAAAACCGGTAATTGTCGGCGGGCGTTATGGGCTATCATCCAAAGAATTCACCTCGGCTATGGTTAAGGGTGTTTATGATGAATTAAAGAAAGATAAACCAAAGAATCATTTTACCGTGGGCATTGTTGACGATGTTACGAAAACCAGCCTTACATATGACGCTAAATTTACAACTGAAGATCCCAAAGGCGTGCAGGCAATATTTTACGGCCTAGGGTCAGACGGTACCGTTGGAGCAAATAAGAATTCAATTAAGATCATCGGCGAAGAAACTGATAATTATGCCCAAGGTTATTTTGTTTATGATTCGAAAAAAGCCGGTACTTTAACAGTGTCACATTTACGTTTTGGGCCCAATCCAATTCACTCAACTTATTTGGTTAGTGAGGCAAATTTTGTCGGCTGTCATCAGTTTGTCTTCTTAGAAAAGTATGATGTCTTATCCAAGATTAAGAATGGCGGGGTATTTCTATTGAATAGCCTTTATAGTAAAGAGGAAGTTTGGGGCCAATTACCAAAAGATGTGCAAAAACAGATAATTGATAAAAAGGTTAAATTCTATGTAATAGATGCCTATAAAGTAGCGGAAGATACCGGAATGGGCGTCAGAA
The DNA here is from genome assembly GCA_022703565.1 of Candidatus Omnitrophota bacterium. Taxonomy (GTDB): domain Bacteria; phylum Omnitrophota; class Gorgyraeia; order Zapsychrales; family Zapsychraceae; genus JADFZM01. The sequence goes on along the minus strand of JAKLDK010000037.1, from coordinate 11,437 downwards.
TAAATACAATTATGCAAACTTGTTTCTTCGCAATTTCGGGCGTTTTACCGAGGGAAGAAGCCATTGCTAAGATTAAAGAAACAATAAAAAAGACTTACGGTAAAAAAGGCGATAAAGTTGTCCAGATGAATTATAATGCGGTCGATCAAACTATCGCGAATTTATTTGAAGTAAAAGTCCCCGCCACAGTAACAAGCAAAATAGTAAGGCCGCCGGCTGTATCGCCCGAAGCTCCGGATTTTGTCCGTAATGTTTTAGGCGAAATCATTGCATATAAAGGCGATGATTTACCGGTCAGTGCTTTTCCTTGCGACGGTACTTTTCCTTGCGGGACAACCCAATGGGAAAAGAGGAATATTGCTCAGCAAATTCCGGTTTGGGATAAAGATACCTGTATTCAGTGCGGAAAATGTGCGATTGTTTGTCCGCACGCAGTTATAAGGATGAAGGTTTATGACCCGAAATATTTGAGCGGCGCTCCGGCAACGTTCAAATCGACAGATGCAAAGAATAAAGCTTGGGAAGGCAAGAAATTTACACTCCAAGTTGCGGCAGAAGATTGTACCGGTTGCGGAGCATGTGTTTACACTTGTCCGGCAAAGAATAAGAGCGATGAAACTAAAAAAGCGATTAATATGCAATCTCAAATTCCTCTTCGGGAGACAGAGAAGAAGAATTGGGAGTTTTTCTTGAAGATTCCGGATTTAGATAGAAACTTGATAAAGAAGAATATGGTCCGTGAGGCAATGGCATTACAGCCGTTATTTGAGTTCTCAGGAGCTTGTGCCGGTTGCGGGGAAACTCCTTATCTAAAATTGGTAACTCAATTATTTGGTGACAGGATGATTGTCGCCAATGCAACCGGATGTTCTTCCATTTATGGCGGAAATCTTCCGACCACTCCTTATGCCATTAATAACGAAGGCCGTGGGCCGGCTTGGTGTAATTCACTCTTTGAGGACAATGCCGAGTTTGGTTTAGGTTATCGCTTAACAATTGATAAGCAAAAACAATTTGCGGAGGAATTAGTTAAAAAATTAGCCTCCAAAATCGGCGATGATTTAGCTAAGGCAATCCTTGAAGCTAAACAAGATGATGAGCCGGCTATTTTCGAGCAGAGAAAACGAGTTGCCATTTTAAAAGATAAATTAAAAGGCGATTCCTCGCCGGAAGCCAAACAACTATTTAGTTTAGCGGATATGCTGGTTAAAAAGAGTGTTTGGATATTCGGCGGCGACGGCTGGGCTTATGATATCGGTTACGGCGGGCTTGATCATGTTATTGCCTCCGGACGGGATGTTAATTTACTTGTTTTAGACACAGAAGTTTATTCTAATACCGGCGGGCAAGCGTCTAAATCAACTCCGCGTGGAGCAGTGGCTAAATTTGCAGCTGAGGGAAAACCAGTTGGTAAAAAAGATTTAGGCCTTATTGCAATGACTTACGGCAGTGTTTACGTCGGGCAGATTGCTATGGGGGCTAATGATTCTCAAGCAGTTAAAACATTGATGGAAGCTGAAAGCTATAAAGGTCCGTCTTTGGTAATTTGTTATTCACACTGTATCGCCCATGGTATTGATATGACTTCCGCCATGACCGAACAAAAAAGGGCAGTTGAATCCGGCCATTGGCCGTTATACCGATTTAATCCGGATTTGATGAATAAAGGCGAAAATCCATTTTCATTAGATTCTCAGCCACCAAAGATTTCTTTTGAGGAATTTGCATATAAAGAAACTAGATTTAATATGTTGGCGAAAGTTAAGCCGGAAAGAGCAAAAATGCTTCTTGAATTAGCACAAAGAGACACAAACCAGAAGACTAGGCTTTATGAAAGATTAAAAACTCTTTGGGCTCCGGAAGCGAAGGCATAAGTAATAGTCATAACTTTTTCACAAGGTCACATGCCACAAAGTCACAAGAAATAACTTGTGGCCTTGTGGCATTTGATTTATATGAATAATAAATCCCCATACAATATGACAACAGCCCTATCATTTATTCTCGGTCTTACGTCGACAATTACTCAAATAATATTCTTAAGAGAATTAATTGTTGTTTTATACGGAAATGAAATAACTTACGCTTTAATATTGGCCAGCTGGTTGTTTTGGGTCGGATTAGGCAGCTATATTTGCAGCTCTTTGGCCAGAAAGATTAAAAATTATTTAATGGCAATCAACCTTGTCCAATTAATTATAGTTTTAATTTTACCGGTAGTCTTAATCTTAATCCGAATTATAAAGAATATCTTAGGGATATATCCGGGAGAGATTATTGGAATTAATACGATTGGTTTTATTGCTTTTATTGTGATTGCGCCGGTTGGTTTTTTATTCGGGGCATTTTATTCCTTAATCTGTTCTTGCTCAAAAGAAAAAGAAGGCGGAGAGAGAAAAATTGCTCAAATATATACCTTTGAATCATTGGGATCGGCAATTGGCGGATTTGTTTTTAGTGTTATTCTTATCCCTTTCATTTCGGCTTTAAATCTAACTTTAATTCTCTCGGGTATTAATCTCCTAATAATTATTTTATTCGGCCGAAACAAGAAAATTAATGTTTTGTCTTTATGCGTGGTTATTTTGTTAAGCATGATTATGCTCAAGTCTAGCAATATCGACGAGAGAATAAGAGATTGGCAGTGGAAGGGATTAAATGTTATTGATAGCCGGGATACTATTTATGGGAATTTAACTTTAGTAGAATCGTCGGGGAGATATAGTTTATATGAAAACGGAATGCTGAGTTTCACAACCGGTGATGAATTATCGAGCGAAGAAAGCATGCACTATTCTTTACTTGAGCACCCTAACCCTAAGAACATTCTTTTAATCGGCAATGGCCTTGGCGGGAGTTTAGAGGAGATATTAAAATACAAGGAAATAAAGGTTGATTATGTTGAACTGGATCCGGGAATTATTGATTTTGCGATAAAAAATCTTCCGCCGGATGTTTTAGAGCCCTTAAATGATCCGCGGGTTAACGTTATACACGCTGATGCAAGGCTTGTAATTAAAAAGAGCCAAGATAAATATGATGTTGTTGTAGTGAATGTTGGAGACCCTAAAACTGCTTTAAGTAATCGTTATTATACTCTTGAGTTCTTTAACGAGCTAAAAAGTAAGTTAAATCTGCCGGGAATTATTTCGCTTACTGTTTCATCAAATGAAAATTATTTGACTGAAGAAGCTAATCAATTCTTGCGTTCGATAAATTCAACTTTAAAAGCTGCCTTTTCTGATGTGATTTCAATCCCCGGAGAAACGAATATCTTTATTGCCTCAAACAAAAAAAATATTTTAACCTTAAGTGCTGAAGAATTAATTGGGACATTGAAGGGTAGGGGAATACGGAATAATTATGTAAACGAATATTATATTCCTTTTAAGTTAAGTGAAACCCGCCTGGCGTATAATCAAAAAGTCCTAGAGGAAAAGGGTGAGATTAATTCGGACAATAAGCCAATAACGTATTTATTCAATACTATCCTCTGGTCAACTCATTTTGGTGAGAAAGCCATTCAAACTGTTTATAAAACACTTGATAGAAGATATGTGTATCTCCTTTTGATTCCTTTACTGATATTTATATTCGCATTTGTGCAACGGCGGAAGATTGCGCATTTACCGGTAAGAATTTCTATTCTAACGACGGGTTTCAGTGAAATAATATTTCAGATTATTGTGATTTTGGCGTTCCAATCATTGTATGGTTATGCCTACTATAAAATCGGATTTATTATTTCTTCTTTTATGTTGGGTTTGGTTGGGGGAAGCCTTTATGCCGAAAGGCTTATTGCCTCGGGAAGAAACTTATTTAAAAAATATTATTTAGCGCAGTTTGGAATATTTATTTATCCTTTATTATTGCCGGTATTGTTTGTTGTTTTTCGTGATACAGCTTTTACTTTGAAATACCCGATAATATTTTCAAGCGTGTTTGCGTTTTTGCCTGTGATCGCCGGATTTATCGGCGGGGTGCAATATCCTTTGGCAGTTCATTTAATGAGGACTGTTAAAAACAGCGATCAATCTAAGGATGCGGGTATATTATACGCTCTTGATGTTTTAGGCTCGAGCGTGGGCGCATTCATTGCTGCAACTGTTATTATCCCTTTATTTGGTATTAATGGGATGGCTGTATTATGCGCGGTTGTAAATCTTACAGTATTAATAATTCTTAGAATCTATCCTAATAATTTATCCGTACGCACGTAATACTTGGCTTCTTTTGGATTTATTTCCGCCGGAGATTCTTTAAAGTAATCAAATATCCTTTTTACCGGCATTAAAATAAATCCTAGGGAAATTACTCCCAGCATTCTCAAGAAATCGCGCCTATTCATATTTTACCTCCATATCCCGGGTATTTTTTTACCGCAAAAGTTACAAATACCATCGGTCAAATTGTTTTCAATAATTGAATACCCGCCCCTTTTAATAATTAAATTGCCGCATTGCGGGCAATAAGTATTGTTGCCTTCATGCCCAGGGACATTTCCGACATAGGGATAATTAATTCCAAGGCTTTTTGCAATTTGCCAAGCATTAGTTAATGTTTCAGTCGGAGTGGGAGGCAGGTTCTTAAGCTGATGTGTTGGCCAGAATTTTGAAAAATGAACGGGCACATCAGGGCCAACATTATCCAAAACCCAAAGGCAAAGATTTTTGATATTGGTGTCTTTATCATTCCATGTTGGTACAATTAAATTGATAAGCTCAATCCACACGCCTTGTTTTTTCATCGTCTTAATTGCGTCCAATACCGGTTTAAGGGTGGCAAAGCACATATCCCGGTAAAATTCTTCCGTAATGCCTTTTAAATCAATATGGGCGGCGTCAGTATATTGGCAGAGTTCAATTAAGGGTTCCTGCTCGATATATCCGGCGGTAACTAAAACATTAAGTAAATTATTCTTCCGGGCAATTTGAGAAATATCATAAGCGTATTCATAGAAAATAACCGGATCATTATACGTGTAAGCGATGCTGCGGCATTTACTTTTTAAAGCGGCGTTAACAATTTCATCCGGAGCAAGATTGTAGTTTTTTAACTCTTCCGGATTTCTTTGCGATATTTCCCAGTTTTGGCAATAACGGCAATGCAAATTGCATCCGGCAGTTGCAAGGGAAAAAGACATACTTCCGGGAAGCACATGATATAAAGGTTTTTTCTCGATAGGATCAACATTGATTGAACAGGGATTTCCATAAACGAGTGTTTTAAGCTGTCCATCTAAATGGACTCGAACCCGGCAATCTCCACGCTCGCCTTCTTTAAGGCGGCAATGTCTAGGGCATAATTGGCATTCGACAATTTTAGCCATTACTGTTCGGCTTCTTTCCAATATTTCGCCGGATAAGGATTTATCCCGGCATCTTTTAGATTTTTCTTCAATTTATCTGATTCAGTGTAAGTTATATTGTTCTCTTGGGCTAAAAGTTTTGTTTCTGATGTCGGCGACGGCGTGGAATCCGGGTTAGCTTTTATGATAAAACTGTTTTTAAATATCAAAACAATCAGAAGGTAACAGGTTATAAGGCTGATGATAAAGATTACATTGTTTGTTTTATGGCAATTTTGAGTCGGTTCACCAACATTGTTATTATTAAATTTGGCAATTTTCTTATCACGAAAGCTAGGAATAATGTTTAATAATGCTCCGGCTGGGCACAAATAGCGGCACCAGAATCGAGGATGAAAAATGTTTAGTATCAAAGTTAAACTTATAAAAATGGTGTTTATTAAAGTTAGCCTTCGGGAGAACAAGATAACGAAGGTTTCGAATGAAATATGATTACTAGTGCCCATAACAAAAGCGGTAATGAGTGTTGAGAATAAAATAATAATTCCACCCCAGGAAGATTTGTCAGCCAGTTTGGCCGAAGGGTTCATGCGGCAGAAGAGCAGTTTCTTGAATGCCCGTAAAAGAATTTCCTGCAAAGAAGCATAAGGGCAAACTGAAGAGCAGTAGATATTGCCGAACAGAATTACTACGATTATTGTCAAAAAGGTGATAATTATTAACAACGGGTTGCTAAGAAAATCAGGTGTTTTAAAAAGCCCGATATTGGCAATATTAATTATAGAAAACATTGTTGCCTTAATAACTCCTAAATAAATTAATCCTAAGGCGAGGCTTATCCATCGGAAAATTAGGTTGTGTTTAATAAAAGCCAAAACGGCTAAAGTGTAAATCAGTAGGGCAATAATAATTTCTGATAATGCCCGTGAGGAAAAGGTTTTAAATGGTTTTGTTTCCGGCGAAGCTTTTAATAGCTTATTAATACTCTGTTTTATTGATTCAGCTACGGCAGTTGAGGATGTGGTCGCCTGGGTCATGACATCAATATCTTTTCCCGGAATAAAGTTATCTTTTAATGATTTATTAGAGAACTGTTTTAGAAAATCATCGAATTTATAAACAAATTGGTCTGTTTCAGAGTGAGAAATTAATTTTAGCCCGGTTATTTTATTATTATCGAGGCCAACTAGCAGATTAATGTGCCCGGCATAGCCTTTTATTTCAGGGGAGATGTCTTTGGTGTAGAAAAGTGTGCCGATATTTTTGTTGTTTTTAAATGCTTGATAAAACATCAGACCGTTATTTTCTTTTTTTACGCATTCTTGGCAATCGGGGAAGAGAATTTGGCAGACATCATGCGATGCGATAGTGGCCTTAAGGCTTGAGTTTGGCCAGTTTAAAAAAAGGCCGAAAGCAAATACTGTTAAGAAAAGCGTAAATAGTAAGGTTTTGTTTTTCATAGGTTATAACCCTATTTCAATTTTACTTTAAAAGAAGATATTGAAAAGAGATTTCTAAGTGACTTTGCATTGATTATGAATATCGCTATGGTATAATTAGCCAACTTTAATTGCTTATAATTAAAGAGAAAGGTTTTCATGAGTAATAAATTTAAAAAGTTTATCTTTTCGATTGGCATGTTTCTAATAGTTGTATTAATGCTTTTCATTATCGGAGAAGTATTCTTCCGTATTTTCCGTGGCAGCCCAAATCCATTAATTAAGACTACCCAAAAGCAAAAACAATTTCTATTTGAGCCTAAAAAAGACATTCACGGAGTTTCATCGGTCGAGGGTGAATATGATTATATTGCGCATATTAACAGTTTAGGATATCGTGGTGCGGAAGTTTCCTCCGCCAGGCCAAAAGATGTTTTAAGGGTAATTGCTGTCGGTGATTCATTTACTTTTGGGGTAGGTGCAGATGACAATGAAACCATTCCCTATAATATTGAGTCTTATTTAAGGTCAAAGAGTGTGAAGGCTGAAGTTATTAACGCCGGAGTCGGTCATTCTTCACCGATTATGCAATATGTTAATCTCAAGAATATTTTTATTAATCAAGAACCTAATTTGGTAATTTTGCTTTTTGATCTAACTGACCTTTGGGATGATTGGCATTCCGAACGTATGGCAGTTTATGATAAGGCTGGCGAGATTGTTAGGTTTGACCCGACTTTTGTTGACGGTAAAAGAAGTTTCTGGCTTACTGCAGTTAATTACAGCGCGTTTTGTAAATATATTAATGATAAAATTGTCCGTAGTTTTAAGAAAATGAAGCATTTGGGCTTGAAAAATTATTCTCAGGCGATTAAAGAGAAGAAGAGGGCAAAGGCGGCCATTATAAATTCAGGAGAAAATATTTCAGATGAAACTGTTTTAGAATATGACGGGCTTTTGATGATGCGAGGGCGGGATAAAAAAGATTTGATTGATAAACAATTTGTAAGAACGGCTAAATATATATTAAGCATAAGAGATTTGTTGGCCGAAAAAGGAGTTCCGTTTATTTTAGTAAGTTATCCGCATGGTATTTATGTCGCTGGTGATGAATGGAAAGACGGAAGGGTTACCTGGGGATTTGAGGCTGGCAAAACTTATGATGATTATTATGCTTTCGAGCTTTTGGCGAATTTTGCGAATGAAAATAAAATTAATTTTATAAATACTTTGCCCTATTTCTTGGAAAATAAGAAAGAAGGCGTTAAATATTTCTTTGATTTTGACGGGCATATGATGCCTGCGGGTTATAAAATGGTTGCTGATGGAGTAATTAATAACAATGTCTTTAAGGGTGTCATAAAAAGATTCATGCCGTACATTGATTTGGAATAATGTTTGGCTATTCCGTTATGTCATTCCTGTGAATACAGGAATCTTTTAAAGAATTAATTTTGTGGAGATTCCGGCACTATGGCCGGAATGACAGTTAGACAGAGATTCTTGGACAAGCCAGGGATGACAATTGTTGTTTGGTAGGAAATTTAAAGTTATGAGTACATACATTTTAGGAATATCGGCTTTTTATCACGACAGTGCCGCAGCTTTGATTAAGGACGGAAAAATTATTGCGGCTGCTCAAGAAGAACGCTTTACGCGTAAAAAGCATGATTTTAATTTTCCGGTAAACGCGGTTAATTATTGCCTTAAGGAAGCCGGAATTTCAATCAAGGACATTAATTACGTCGGATTTTATGATAAGCCGTTCGTAAAATTTGAGCGAATACTTTATACCTATCTTACTTTTGCTCCGTTTGGGTTCTCTTCTTTTATTAAGGCAATTCCGCTTTGGCTTAAAGATAAATTGTTCATGAAAAGTTTTATTCAGGATACGTTGCAATACGAGGGAGAAATACTTTTTACCGAACATCACGAGTCGCATGCGGCCTCAGCATTTTATCCTTCGCCTTTTGAGAAATCTGCAATTTTGACACTCGATGGCGTCGGAGAATGGGCAACGGCGAGTTATGGCTTGGGTGAAGGAAACAAGATTGATATTAAAGCCGAAATAAGATTTCCGCACTCGCTTGGCCTTTTGTATTCGGCATTTACGTATTATGCCGGTTTTCGGGTTAATTCCGGTGAGTACAAATTAATGGGCTTAGCGCCTTATGGAGAGGCAAAATTGGTTGATATCATAAAAAAGGAATTAGTTGATATTAAAGAAGACGGCTCGATAAAATTGAATTTAAAATATTTTGATTATTGCGCCGGATTAAAAATGGTTAATGATAAGTTCTGCAAGTTATTCGGCCAGCCTGCAAGAAAACCGGAATCGCCGATAACGCAATTTTATATGGATGTAGCCAAGTCGATACAGGATGTTACCGAGGAGATAATGTTAAAAATGGCTAACCATCTATATGAAGAAACGAAAGTTGATAATTTGTGCCTAGCGGGTGGAGTTGCCTTAAATTGCGTCGGAAACGGTAAAATATTACGCCAGTCAAAATTTAAGAATATTTGGATTCAACCGGCGGCCGGAGATGCTGGCGGGGCATTGGGAGTAGCGTTATTTATTTGGTATCGTTATTTGAATAATGAACGTAAGGTGGACAATAAAAACGATTCACAGCATGGTTCATATTTAGGGCCAAGCTATGACGACAATTATTTAAGCCGGTTTGTCGGGAAAGTAAATGCGGTTTACGAAAAGGTTGATAATAATATCCTGCCTAAGAAAATCGCTGAACTTATAAATGCGCAAAAAGTTATCGGATTAGTCCAGGGCAGAATGGAATTTGGCCCGCGGGCATTGGGTGCGAGAAGCATAATCGGGGATGCGCGTTCCCGGGAAATGCAGGAAATAATTAATTTGAAGACTAAATTCCGCGAATCATTCCGGCCATTTGCTCCGACGGTATTAGCGGAAAAGGCAAGTGAATACTTTGAGATAAATCAAGAAAGCCCGTATATGCTTTTGGTTGCGCCGGTCAAAGAAGATAAAATATTGGCTGAATCAAAGAATACTGATAAAAAGGGTATTGAGAAACTAAAAATTAAACGTTCAGATATTCCGGCGGTAACACATATTGACTATTCGGCCCGCGTACAGACAGTCAGCCGTGAAACCAATCCTGTCTATTACAATATTATTGAAGAGTTTTATAAGCTAACCGGTTGCCCGGTTATTATTAATACGTCGTTTAATATCCGCGGGGAACCGATAGTTTGTACGCCGGAAGATGCTTATCGCTGTTTTATGTGCACAAATATGGATTATCTGGTTATTGAAAATTATGTTTTTGACAAAGAAAAACAGCCGAATAAGGATAAATATAAGAAAGACGATATTTCAACCGTGTTGGACTAGTATTTGACGAGGCAATGACGCTTTAGGAAGATTTAATATGGATATAAAAAATAAACAATTAACAGTTTTTGGGTACGGGCTGGCGATATTAATTCCATTTTTTATGGCGAGCCATGTATTAAAGGGAACTGTGCCGGGGATAGGAATTGTTCTTTCTTTAATCTTTGTTTTGTATTTACTCTCACATATAGAGCGGCTTAAGGTTATTTATTATTTACTATTAGCTTATTTATATTTTGTTATCATTAACGGCAGTATCCTGACAACAAAAAGTTATGTTTTCATTGGGATATCATTTGGATTTTTGCTGGTTTCAATTAAGAATATCGATTTATTAAAACCTTTATTTGACCTTTGGATGAAACTGGCACATGTTATAGGAGCATTCTTTACGTTTTTAGTGTTGGGAATTATGTTTTTTGGTGTTTTTGCCCCGGTTGGAATCGTTTTAAGGTTATTAAGGAAAGATTTGCTTAATAAGAAAATAGATTTAAACGCTAAATCGTATTGGATAAAGAGGGAAGAATCTGTATTTTGTCAGGAAAAATATAAAAAACAATTTTAAGGGGTGATTAATGTCTAAACTTGCAATTGTAAAAGAGTTCTTTGAATTTATTAAAGAACGGAAGAAATATTTTTTAGCGCCAATTATTATAATCCTCTTGTTATTGAGCCTGCTCGTAATTTTTGCTCAAAGTTCCGCTGTTGCGCCGTTTATTTATACCCTTTTTTAGGTTCCGATTGTGCGTGATTTTAAATATATTAATACACGAAAAATAAATATATTTTTCATGATTATGTAACTATATGTAAATAAACACTTTACGGTCTTGCACCCGATGGCAGAAACCCTTGCCAATCATATTTTATATGATATACTTTCCTCTAACTTAATAAAGAAAACGTTTTCTTGGGTAGTTTTTGAATAATTGACAATGGTGAAAACCACGATAAAAATATACTCCCGCCACGGAAATATTTTAAGTAAATCTTCTTTTGTCTAATCATCTAAGAAAAATTTAAGAATGGATATTCGTCTAAGTTGTGATAGGAATATTCATTTAGTTTCTTTTGTTTGAGAAGCTGTGAACTTTTATATAAGGAGAAATTAAAAATGTCTATTAGTAATGTATCGAAACGATTATTAACCAGAAAAATAATATGTGCGGTTATAGTATTTGCTTTTGTTTTGACCAGCATTATTCCGCCGCAAGCACTTGCCCAAGGTGTTCCGCAGACGATTCTTAATCTGCCGATTCCGGGCGCGATGGTAACTCAAAGCGTAGGATTTGTTCCTCCACTAATTAAGGGCTTAAA
>JAKLDK010000036.1 GCA_022703565.1 Candidatus Omnitrophota bacterium | reverse complement strand
TGTACTTTAGAAACCTTAAAATTATCATGAACTCTAAAGGCCTTGATAATCTTATATTGCCTTAACCTTTTGCAATATACCGGGTCTTCATCACCATGCAACTGAATGGTATTAATACCCGTAAAGCCGCAAATGTCTTTAACTGCCCTTTCATTCGCATCAACAAATATCCCAACCGGCGTAATAAAAGGCGGCATATTCTGAATTATTTTTTCAGCTTTACTCGCCGAAATATACCGTGGGCTTTTTTTATAAAAAACAAAACCGATGGCATAAGCGCCGTAATAAGCGCATTTTTTAGCATCTTCTAAATTAGTTATTCCGCAAATTTTAATTTTTTCCATGCATAATCTCCTCTATTTTTGATGCAATATTATCCGAACGCATAAAAGATTCTCCGATTAATACTGCGTGCGCGCCGATTTCTTTTAATTTTAACACATCATAATTTGATTCAATCCCGCTCTCGGAAACGACAACTTTGCCCGATGGTATTTTAGGAATAAGCTCTTCGCTTACAGCCAAATCAACCTTAAATGTTTTTAAATCACGGTTATTTACTCCGATTATTTCCGCCCCTGCGTCTAAAACTAATTCTAATTCTTTTTCGTTGTGTACTTCAAATAGAGAATCCATATCCAAAGAAGAAGCTACTTCAAAAAGCGTTTCAAGTTCCTTCCTGCTTAGAATTGAGGCAATGAGCAGTATCGCGCTTGCACCGTTAAAAGCCGCTTCATAAACCTGTCCTTCGTCGACAAAGAAATCCTTGGCTAAAATCGGTACGTTAATATTAGCGGAAACTTTTTTAACATATTCCGGCCGGCCTAAAAAATATTTATCCTCGGTCAATACTGAAATTGCGTCCGCCTTGTTATCGGCATATATCTTAGCAATTTCCATCGGGTCGAAATCTTTCCGGATCAAACCCTTTGAAGGCGAAGCTTTCTTTATTTCAGCGATTAGATTAATTTTGTTAGGGGTTGAAATACTTTTTTTAAATATCTGATAACGGGTACGAGTGGCCTTAGACAAACCCTTTTTCATTGAATCAAAAAGCGGCCTTTTCTCTTTGTTTAACTTTTTTTTGTAAGCAACTATGTCGTTCAAGAAATTAGGCATTAACAATATTATCCTTATTTCTTGCGCCAGTATTAACCTTGTTGATACGATTGGTAAATTCAATAAGCTGCTGTAATTTCATAGAAGCTTTTCCGGAATCAATTGATTCTTTGGCTAAATCTAACCCTTCGGGAATTGTTTTTGCTTTCTCAGCGATATAAAGGGCATAGGCGGCATTCAACAAAACAATATCTCTTTTGGGGCCAGGCTCGCCGGTCAATATAGCTTTTAATATCCGGACATTTTCTTCCAAATCACCGCCTAATAAATCATGCGGACTAGCTTTAGGCAAATCCAGCTCTTCCGGAGTAATGTCATAAGAAATTACTTCATCACCGTTATACTCAGCTAAAAATGTTTTTCCAGTTGTAGTTATTTCATCTAAACCGTCGGCTCCGTGTACAACCAGCGCTCTCTTTAACCCTAAGCCTTTTAAAACTTCAGCTAACGGCTCGACATAATCTCTTTTATAAACTCCCATAATTTGATGCGTCGCAGAAGCCGGATTACTTAATGGGCCTAAAACATTAAAGATTGTCTCAACACCTAAGCGCTTTCTTATCGGAGCAACATATTTCATCGACGGATGCAACTTTTGCGCGAATAGAAAAGCTATCCCGACATCATCCAAACACTCGCCCAATTGATTTTCATTTAAATTTAAATTGACCCCTAAAGCTTCTAATATACAGGCACTACCGCATTTACTCGACACCGCCCTATTACCGTGCTTAGCCACCGTTACCCCAACTCCGGCGACAACAATAGCCGTTGTAGTCGAGATATTAAAAGTACCCTTTTTGTCTCCGCCGGTTCCGCAAGTATCCAGAATGATTTTCTTATGGCATTTTACCTGGGTTACATGCTTGCGTAAAACTTTAGCAGCACCTCTAATCTCTTCAGCCGTCGGGCCTTTCTCTCTTAAAAGCAATAAAAATGATTCAATATCTTGGTCTTCTGCCCGTCCGGTCATTACCTCATTAAGCAATTCTTCAATTTCCTCTTCATTCAAATTTATTTTCTTTCTTAACTTATCCAAATATTCTTTCATAATCACCTTATTTTTTGATAGTTAAAAAGTTTTTCAATATTGTTTTACCGGATTTAGTCAAAATTGATTCGGGATGGAACTGCACTCCGAATAAGCTGTATCTCTTATGCTGAATTCCCATTATTTCGCCGTCTTCGCTTTTGGCGGTAACATCAAAATCATCAGATAAAGTATTTTTATCTATAACAAGGGAATGATACCTGGTTGCCTCAAAAGGATTAGGAACATTTTTAAATATTCCTTTATTATTGTGTTTGATGGATGATGTTTTGCCGTGCATTAAACTTTTGGCTCGAATAATTTTGGCGCCATAAGCATAACCAATCGCTTGATGCCCCAGGCAAACCCCCAAGATAGGTATCACATTATAAAACTTCTTTATTACTTCAACTGAAATACCCGCAGATTCAGGGTTGCCCGGCCCAGGCGAGATAACAATATTCTTCGGGTTAAGCCTAGATATTTCTTCGATTGTAATTTCATCATTCCTAAAAACCTTATAATCAGCGCCTAACTCTCCAAAATATTGCACTAAGTTATAGGTAAAAGAATCATAATTATCAATCATCAAAAACATTTTACTTCTCCTGCACGCGAGATATTTTTGCGCCTAAACTCCGTAATTTACCGTCGAAATCAACGTAACCACGCTCCAAATGATAAATCCGATGCACTTCTGTTTTTCCTCGGGCAGCTAATCCCGCAACAATTAAAGCGGCCGAAGCCCTTAAGTCAGAGGCCATAACCGCTGCTCCGCGCAATTCCTTAACCCCCTCGATTATCGCAATTGAACCTTCCCGTCTTATATTGGCGCCCATTCTATCTAATTCCGCGATATGAATAAACCTATCGGGATAAACCTTGTCAGTTATAATACTCACGCCCTCGGCAAGTGCCATAAGCGCCATAAACTGGGCCTGTAAATCCGTCGGGAAACCAGGATAAGGGTAGGTCGTGATACTAACCGGCTTAATTTCTTTAGCCGGTGACACTTTAATTTTATTATTTTTACTTTCTAAATTAACACCGACTTCTTTTAATTTATCAACGAGAACCATTAAATGCTCTAAATTAGCATTATGCAGAGTAATTGTTCCTTTGGTTATTGCCGCGGCTAAAATATATGTCCCCGCTTCAATCCTATCCGGAATAATACTGTAAGTAACGCCTTTTAATTTCTTAACGCCGGTAATTGATACCCGAGGGGAGCCTTGTCCTTTTATCTTCGCACCCATCTTGTTTAAGAAATTAGCTAAATCAGTTACTTCCGGCTCACAAGCCGCCGGCTCAATTATAGTCTCTCCGTCGGCAAATACTGCCGCCATCATAATGTTGGCTGTCGCCAAAACAGATGAGCCAAAAACACCGCCTAAATACATATGCGTAGCTTTTAATTTATTTGCCGTCGCGATAACATAACCATTTTCAATTTCAACCTTAGCGCCCAAGGCTTTTATCCCCTTGATATGCAGATCAACCGGACGCACGCCGATAACACAACCTCCGGGAAGCGAAACTGTAGCTTTTTTTAACTTTGCCAATAATGGCCCCAACACGCAAAAAGAACCGCGCATCGTCGAAACAAGCTCATAAGAAGCAACATGGCTGGGCTTGCCGTTTGAAGTAACGGTTATTTTATTTTTTCCATATTTTATCTTTTTCCCTAAGCTTTCAAGCAATTTTGCCATTGTCACAGTATCGCGCATCATAGGAAAATTGTTAATAACGCACTCTTCGTCAGTTAACAATGTTGCCGCCATAATCGGCAAGGCCGCATTTTTTGCGCCGCTAATATAAACGTCGCCTTTTAACTTGGCTCCGCCCTCAATTACTAATTTCTCCATCTAACTCTCCTATCTAACTTCCGCCGAGACAATACGCCTTGTCCCAACATAATCTAAAAAGAATCGGATATTTTTATAAGCATTTGTATTTTTGATAATCTCCTCGGCCAAATCATTTTGATTATCACCAATTTCAAGAAATATCATACCATTTTCCTTTAACATCTTTGAAGAATTTATAATTATCTTTTCAATAATTTCAACCCCATTCTTCCCGCCGTTTAAGGCGCCAAAAGGCTCTCGTTTAACATCATCCGGCAAATTATTTAAATCATTCTCTGGGATATAAGGCGGATTGGAAACAATAATGTCAAACTTCAAAGGATTATTCTGGACGACATAATTTTCAAAGCTCACATTAATAAATTTAATACGGTCATTAACTAAATTATACTCGCTGTTGTATTTGGCAAGATCGATAGAATCTTTTGATTTGTCAATTGCAGTTATCTCAGCATTTTTAATGTTTTTAGCTAAAGCGATCGCGATGTTACCCGAACCGGTCCCAACATCAAGGATATTTACTTCGCTTATGTTGTTTTGCTTAATTTGCTCTATTATCTTCTCTACCATTATTTCAGTTTCCGGGCGTGGAATAAGGACCCTTTCATCAACGAATATTTTACACCCCAAGAATTCAGTAAATCCGGCAGCATATTGCAAGGGCTCGCCTTTGCTGCGGCGGTATTTCATTATGCGGTAATTAACTTCTTCATCACTGGAAAGTTTACGGCGGTTTAATATAATATCAGTCTTGGAACAATTGGTTGCTGCAGTTAGCAAAAACTCTTCTTCGTTCATTTTAGAGCTTCCTGTTCTTCGGCTTTTAACAATGCCTCGACCAGCTCATCCAACTCACCATCCATAACGTTATCTAGTTTATGCGTTGTAAAACCTATACGATGGTCTGTTACGCGCCTATCCGGGAAATTATATGTCCTAATTTTTTCGCTTCTATCACCGGAACCAATTTTCAATTTTCTATCTTTAGCCTCGCGCTCAAACTTTTCAGTCTGCATCTTATCCAAAAGCCTGGCCCGCAAAACACGCATAGCCTTGGCCTTATTTTTTGACTGCGACCTTTCATCCTGGCAAATAACCACTATTCCCGTCGGGATATGCGTAATTCTCACCGCAGAATCGGTCGTATTAACGCTTTGCCCTCCCGGGCCTGATGAGCGGAAAATATCAATACGCAAATCTTTTGGCTCAACATTGATTTCAACTTCTTCCGGTTCAAAAAGTACAGCTACCGTAGCCGCCGAGGTATGAATTCTGCCCGAGGCTTCTGTTGTAGGTACTCTTTGCACCCGGTGAGCACCGCTTTCCCATTTTAAACATTTTGACGCGCCGCGCCCGCTGACTGAAAATATAATTTCTTTATATCCGCCGGTTTCAGACTCGGAAGCACTGATTTGCTCAACCTTCCAAGCTTTTCTATCCGCATACTTAACATACATCCGGCATAAATCGGCCGCAAATAAACTAGCTTCTTCTCCGCCGGTACCAGCACGTATTTCGAAAATAAGATTTTGATCTTTTTCAACCTTTTTAGGATTGACAAGCTCATCTAATCTTTTTTCTAACAGAATCTTTTTTTCCTTTAGGTCTTTTAATTCGGATTTAGCCATCTCTTCAAAATCAGCATCATGCTTTTCAGTCAAAAGATGGTCTAATTCGGTAAGTTGCTTATTCGTTGATTCAAGTTCACGAAAGCAACTAATGATAGGCGATATTTCAGAATATTCTTTTGCTAAGGGTTGGTATTTACCTTGATCAGTAATAATTTCTGAATCGGCCAACAGTTTTTCCAGCTCGAGGAATCTAGCCTCTATTTTTGCTAACTTTTCTTGCATGGCTAAAACTTATTGTTCTTTTTTATAGCGTTTCTTAAATCTATCAATTCTTCCGGCGGTATCAATCAATTTCTTATCTCCGGTATAGAACGGATGGCATTTAGAGCAGATATCAACACGAATATTTTTCTTTGTTGAAGAGGTGTGTATAACTTCTCCGCATGCGCAAGTGATTGTCGTTTGCTCATAATTTGGGTGAATATCTTTCTTCATTTCTGACGGCTCCCTTTCCTTATTGTTTATTTAAATTATCCAGAAAATCTTTATTTGTCTTAAATTTACCTAATCTGGCAATTAACAGCTCCATAGCTTCTGCGGAATTTAAGTCCGAAATTGCTTTTCTAAGAAGCCAAATTCGCTGTAAAACACTGTCACTAACCAGCAATTCCTCGTGCCTGGTATTGGAACGTTTAATGTCAATAGCGGGGTAAATTCTACGCTGAAATAAATTTCTGTCAAGTTGTAATTCCATGTTACCGGTGCCTTTAAACTCTTCAAAAATAACTTCATCCATACGGCTTCCGGTATCAACTAAAGCTGTCGCGATAACAGTTAAACTACCGCCCTCTTCAATTGCCCGAGCTGCGCCAAAGAATCTTTTAGGCTTATGTAAAGCGTTGGAATCAACACCACCGGATAAAATCTTTCCGCTATGCGGTACAACCGTATTATAAGCCCGCGCTAAACGCGTAATACTATCCAGCAAGATTACAACATCACGGCCATGTTCGACAAGCCTTTTTGCCTTTTCCAAAACAATTTCCGCAATCTGAACATGACGTTCAGCTGGCTCATCAAATGTTGATGAGATTACCGTCCCCTTAACTCCTCTTTGCATATCAGTAACTTCTTCAGGACGTTCATCAATCAACAAGACCATCAAAACAACATCCGGATGATTTGTCGTAATAGAATTAGCCACTTTTTGCAATAATACTGTTTTACCGCTATAAGGCGGAGCAACAATTAAAGCCCTTTGCCCCTTTCCAATAGGAGTAATCATATCCATTACCCTCATGGAAACTTCATTTCCGGTAGTTTCTAAATTCAATCTGTCCTTAGGATATATCGGAGTTAAATTATCAAAGAATATTTTATCCTTACATTTTTCCGGATTTTCATAATTAACCGCTTCTACCTTAAGAAGAGCAAAATATTTTTCGCCTTCTTTCGGCGGACGGATATGGCCGCTAACAGTATCGCCGGTTTTTAAATCAAATCGCCTAATTTGAGAAGGTGAGATATAAATATCGTCCGGGCAAGGCAAATAATTATAATTTGCGCTTCTTAAAAATCCAAACCCCTCGGATAAAACTTCTAACGTACCTTCACCAAACATCAAGCCGGCTTTTTCCGCCTTAGCTTGTAAAACTTTAAAAATCAATTCTTGTTTTTTAAGCCCACTAACACCGGTAATACTTAACCCCTTGGCATACTCGCTTAATTCAGACATTTTCATATCTTTAAGCTTAGTAATATCCATCTGATCTTCTTTTCTGACAGTTGCCATGTCACTCTGCAACTTGGCTTCATCGTTTTTCTCAGCCATTTCCTCTTCTACATTTCGTCTTGGTTCTCTTCTCATTGGCCTATCTTTCGGTTGGGTATTTCTTTCCATTTCATTTTCCCCCTCAGTTAATTTTTTGCCCTTTGATACAATCTTTGCCATATTTCCTTCACTCTCTTTCTTAAATTCTCATTTGAAGAACTATTATCTATAATAATATCCGCGTAACGGATTTTCTCTTGTACAGGCAGCTGAAATGCTTCCCGTGCTAGAATCTCGGATTTGCTTATCTTGAGCTTCTCCTGTACCCTTTTAATTCGGATTGATTTTTTAGTATTCACAACAACAGTAAAATCAACCAATCGGTCTAAGCCAACTTCAAAAAGAAGCGGCACCTCTATAACTAATATCCGTTCGTTATTTTGCTTATAAAATCTCTTAATTTCAGATTTAATAATCTTAATAACTTGCGGATGAATTATTTTATTTAATACTTTTAGCTTCTTCGCATCTCTAAAAACAATTTGCCCTAACTTCTTTCGGTCAATAACTCCTTTCCTTAGAATATCTTCGCCAAAAATACTTATTACTTTTTTATAGGATATCGCGCCTTTTTTTAATTCATTGTGCGCTAGTTCATCGGCGCTAATTACCTTGGCCCCTAGACCTTTTAAAATTTTTGATACCGTGGATTTACCTGAACCGATATTTCCGGTTATGCCGATAGTAAACATTTATAAACCTCTTTATATTTTTGCGCTGATACATCCCACGAGAAATTAAGCCTTAAAGCATTATTTTTAAGGTATTCAAAACCTTCTTTATCATGTTTATATTTTCCCAATGACCGCCAAATCACATTGATAAAGTCGTTACGATTATAATTATAAAAAATAAAACCGTTTCCTTTACCGCTCGAATCATCATCATTGATTATTGTGTCGGCTAATCCGCCGGTAAAAAACACAACGGGAATAGTACCGTATCTTAAACTTATCATCTGGCTTAATCCGCAGGGCTCGTAAATTGAGGGCATTAAAAACATATCTGAACCGGCATATATCTGATGAGCTAATTGTTCGCCGAATTCGATATAAACTGCCAGTTTATCACGATAATGCCTTTGTTTTTCCAAAAGAGCATTGCAATACCGGCCCTCGCCCACACCTTGAATAACTACTTGAATATCAGCTTTCAACATTTCATCTAACGAGCTTAAGAGTAAATCAATGCCCTTTTGTTGAGACAACCGGCCGACAAAACCATAAACAGGGACATCTTCTCTTTGCGGCAAATTAACCCTTTCTTGTAGCAACCGTTTATTTTGTTTTTTCCCTTCTAAATAATCATTAGCTGAATATTTTACCGGCAAATATTCATCTTTATCCGGGCTCCAAACCTCATAATCTATCCCATTTAAAATGCCTATAATCTTTTGCCTTTTTTTATTTAATACTCCGTCTAAACGATAACCGTATTCTCTGGTTTTAATTTCTTGCGCATATTTCTGGCTAACAGTATTAATTTCATCCGAAAACAGTATTCCGGCTTTCAGCAAATTTATTCCGCCGAAAAATTCCAAGCACCAGTCAGAAAACAATCTGCCATCCAGTCCTATTTTATTAAATTCTTGCCGATTAAAATTACCCTGATAAGCCACATTGTGCAAAGTAAGCAAAGTTTTTATTTTCTTTATTCTTTCGTCGTTAGAATATCTTTCCTTGATATAGACGGGTATTAAGCTGGTTTGCCAATCATGACAATGCAACACATCCACGTCTAATTCTAATATTTTTATTGATTCCAATATTTTCTGGCAGAAAAACACAAACCTATCTAAATTATCCCGAAAATCACCATACTGGTCGCCATACACTCCGTTACGATGGTAAAAATAATTATTCGCAATCAAATAAACATCAACTTGATTATTAAGTTTAGTTTTGAACAGAAAATCATTTATTTGAGTTATTTCTCCGGGGACTTTATCGACACTTTGATATTTGGGAACAAAAATACTGACCTTTAATCCGATTTTGTTTAATGCTATTGGTAAGGCTCCGCAAACATCTGCCATTCCGCCGGTCTTGGCGTAAGGAAATACTTCGGATGAACAAAAAGCGATATGCATTATCAAATCCCTTCTAGGTCTAACCAGTTGTTTCCGCATTTTATTGTCACAGCAATGGGAACCGTTAACTTAAACGCGTTTTCCATTTTATCTCGCAACAACTTAATCATTGCTTCTTTCTCGTCCAACGGCACTTCAAAAACAAGTTCGTCATGAACAGTTATGATCATTTTTGATTTAAGTTCGCTCTTCTCAATTTCTCTTTGCACACTTATCATCGCAAGTTTAATCAAATCTGCCGCCGAGCCTTGCACGGGCGTGTTAATCGCCTGCCTCTGGGCAAATTGTTTTACCGTGTTATTCTTATTGTTTATTTCAGGTATATATCGGCGCCTATTTAATATCGTTGCTACAAAGCCGTTTTCTTCGCAATCCTTGATACATTTCTCCATAAATTCTTTTACTTTAGGATAGCGGATAAAATATTTTTCAATAAACTCCTGGGCCTCTTTGTTGGAAATCTCCAAGTCCTTGGCTAAACCAAACGCGCTCATCCCGTAAATTATCCCGAAATTTATTCTTTTAGCAAAATTACGCATTTCCTTGGCAACCAAATCTTCGGCAACATCATAAATCAAAGAAGCGGTATGTTTGTGAACATCCTGCCCGTCAATAAATGCCTGAATCAAGTTCTTATCGCCGGATAAATGTGCCAGTATTCTTAATTCAATTTGCGAATAGTCCGCCGCTAAAATTATCATGTCCTTGCTGGTCGGAATAAAAGCTTTTCTTATCTGCCGGCCCAATTCAGTACGGATAGGAATATTCTGCAAATTCGGATTACTCGAGCTTAAGCGCCCGGTTTCAGTTTGCGCCTGGTTAAAACTCGCATGAATTCGATGAGTATTTTTATCTGCCAATTTAGGTAAAGCATCAATATAAGTCGATTTAAGTTTTGACAATTGTCTGTATTCTAGAATTAATGACGGAAACTCGTGCATTTTAGCCAGCTTTTTCAAAACGTCCTCGTCGGTTGAGAATCCGGTCTTTGTTTTTTTTATAACCGGAAGCTTTAATTTCTCAAAAAGAATATTCCCTAATTGCTTCGGTGAGTTAAGATTGATTTCTGTCCCGGCAATTTTATGCATTGCTGCCTGTAAATCTTCTATTTTCTTATCACAACTTACTGCCAAATCATTCAACAGCTTAATGTCAATCTTTATCCCATCGCGTTCAATACCGAACAAGATATACGCCAATGGGATTTCAACGTCTTCAAATAACTTCAGAAGAGACTTTTTCTTCAGCTCTTCCAAAAGAATCGGATATAATTTGATAAGATATCCCAGTGTTTCCTGCGGATTATTACCTAAAAATGTTTTATTGAAACGTTCCCAAATCAAATCGCTAAGCGTATAAGATGTCTTGCCCGGGGACAACAAATAAGCCGCCAGCATGACATCAAAAGTATTGCTAGAAACAAATTCCCTTTCCAAGATATGTTTTATCGAAGACTTCTCAACCTTATTTTTAATGGTATACACAGTGCCGTCTTCATTCTGGTCGGAAAGACAGCTCGCATGAATCTTGCCTAGAAAACCAGAATCAGACAAATCCTTTAAAACCTCTTTGACATTAAAGGTAATCTTTACAATGTTTTCATCTTCAAATATCGGCCAAATATCCTTTAATAGCTTTGACTTGATATAAACATCTTTTCCTTCACCAGTTGATATAAACAACCCTTTTAATTCTTTCTTCTCTTCATCCTCTTTCATATCTAGCAGGAAAGAAAACTTATTCTTTTCTTTTACCAGCTCAATAAAATCCTTGGCATCGCTTAATTTTTCTATTTCCCGATAATCACTTTTTTCTTCCGATATAGGCTCGTCTTCAATTAATTCTTGCGCGAATTTCTTAAACTCTAAACTCTGAAATAATTCTAAAAGCCTCTGCCTATCAGGCAAATCAACTTTTAGCTGTTCCAAATTAAGGTTAAACGGGACATTCGCTTCCAATATCGCTAATTCTTTACTTAAAATAGCATTATCCTTACTCCGCATAATCTTCTCGCGCGTCTTATCCGGCTTAACCTTATCAATATCTTTTAATATTTCTTCTAAGCTACCAAACTCTTGGATTAATTTCTCAGCGGTAACTTCACCGACACCGAACACCCCAGGAATATTATCCGTCTGGTCGCCAGCCAAAGAGATAAAATCAACTATTTTTCTGGGCTCAAACCCTAGTTTTTCTTTGATATCCTGATATGTTAAAATTCTGTCTTCCTTTGAGCTCAAGAATTTTACTTTCTCGTTCGCCAATTGATACATATCTTTATCATCACTGATAATGACCACATCCAAATCATTTTTTATGGCCTGCTGGCAAAGGGTCGCTATTATATCATCGGCTTCAAACCCTCCGAATTCAAAGATCGACAAATTAAAAGCCTGGGTTACTTCTTTTATTATTGGTATTTGCGATATTAAATCATCCGGCATTTTCGGCCTTTGAATCTTATACTCAGTATATTTCTCTTGACGATAGGTTTTCTTAGGCGAATCAAAACATACGGCCATATACTCGGGCTTGTAAACCCGTAAAATTTTCCTTATGGCGTTAACATATCCAAAAACAGCGTTAGTAGCCTGCCCTTTGCTAGTCGATAAATTTCGTATGGCATAGAACGAACGGTAGCATAAGGCATGGGCATCTAGTAGATATAATCTATCGCGACTCATAAATTTATTAGTTATTATTAAAGTTGGTTTCCATATTTTCCTAAAGGCAGATAATTTTATTAGTCGTTAGGAACAACGGTGAGCATTTTTTGAATCTCTTCTTTCGCAGATGAAGAATCCCCCGAGCTTAAACTGTCTAAGGCTTTCTTTGTGTACTCTTCGATGTTTTTCTTGGCTAAATCAAGCCGGGCCTTTTTCCTACTCTCAATAATTTCTTTTTCACCCGGTGTTAGCTTAAGAGCTTCGTCAAATTCGGCAATTGCCTCTTCAAGCTTTTGTTCTGTTAAAAGACTAGCCCCCCTTTCATAATGGCTTTTTGATCTTTCTTTTGCAATTCTTACTTTCTCAATAAATTCAGCCCTGGCTTTCGAAACCAGCTCTTCTTGTAAACGCTTGGCTTCAATTTCCACAAACCAGTTCGCATAATCCGGATGAATATCGATAAGCTCTTTTTTTACTTTGTCTCTCCAGGGATCGTCAGGAGAAGCTAATTCATAACGTAACTTCAAATACTTTACAGCCTTGCCTTGCGGCCCATTTTTCTTATAAAATAACGCAATGTTTGTATAAACCGGCAAATAATTACTATCCGCGTCAATTGCCATTAAATAATATTTCTCAGCTTCTTCAAGACGGTTTAGTTCTTCGTATAAAATACCCAAATCATTATAGATTATCGCGTTTTTATATCCACGGGCTACGGCTTGATTATAAAAATATAGCGCATCTTTCAAATTACCTTGCTTATACTCTTCGTAACCTTTGGCTCTATATTGCTCAGCGCTGGGGTCAAGTACCTCGGCGAAAACCTTAGTTTGAGATAAAACGGAAATGAAATAAAGAAGCGTTAAAACCACTAACCAAGAATATTTTTTGACTTTGTTTAACTCAAGCATAATATAAAATCTTATCTTTAGCAAGTTTTTTTTGCTGTTCTACCCCGAGTTATTATTCAATATTGGCTGTTCCGGTAAATTGTTTTCTTCAACAGCCAGTTCTTGCGCTGGGCAAGGGATATCTTCGCCAATTGCAATATTTTCTATTGTTTTTGGCGTTTCATCATACTGTTTTTTGTTTTGAATTAAATCAGTAATTTTATCCCTTGTACAATTATCTACATTTACCAATATCGCACCCGTGCAAATACAATTCTTTTCATAAACAATTCTTAAAGAATTGTTAACTAAATCAGATGTTTTGTGGATATGAGCACCTTCGGCATCCAAGCTACCAAATATATCAATGTTTAGTTCTCCGATTTTTAAGAAATCAGAGTGCATTTTATTTCCCAATGGAATATTATCCCCGGATAAGTCGGATACAATTGCCGCAGCTTGTTCTTCCAATACTTGCATAGTCAAAATATCTTCCTTGCAAGATAAAGAATTGTTCGCGACAGTATCAACAGCGTAAACATTTTCGATATTGGTTTTATACCTCTCGTTAACATTAATCTTACCCTCCGGGCTTAATTGCAGTTCCGAGTCAGAAAACAACCTCACATCTTCATTCGTCTCTAAGAAAATAATAATTTCGCAGGAAAAAACTTTCCCAGTTTTAGTCCTGATGGCTTTAGCCTCAGCATCGCCTAACACTTCAGCAATTTCATTATCAAAAACTATTTGAATCTTTTGCTCCTCAAGAATACGGCCTATCCATTCTTTTTCCGCCAAATCGAAAGATTTAAATAAAACATGCTCATTTGTAACAAAAATAACCTCTTTGCCTTTTTGCCCTATCGCCAAAGCAATTTTTAAACCAGATAAACTGTTTGATTGGATAGCAACAGAGTCCGCCATAAATAAACTTTGGGATATTTGCTCGACATCTTTACCCCTTCGCAGGCCAAAAATACCGGTCTTGCTATTTCCTTTGATATCGGGAAATCGGCTTTCCGGTGTGTCACAAATTATTAAAATATCCGCTTCGATATTTGATTTGTCTTCAAAGAATACTTTTCTTTTACCCGGATTGATCCGAGTTACTTCATGCTCTAGCAAACATTCAACGTTATTTTGAGAATAAAAATCTTTAGGCTTGCAAAGAATATTCTTTAAAGACAAGCCCTTGGCAATCACCTCGGGGAATAGATTGCGATCAAATGGCAGGCTTTTGTCCCAACTAGCCAGGTAAATTTTTGCCTCAATATTTTTATTACGAATAAGCTCAATAATTTTTATAACAATAGCTGAGCTGCCAACTATCACAATCTTCTTCATAAAAAGTTATCTTTCTATTTTGTTCTGAAGCTTAAAAGCTTCAATCACATTTTTCATTAACATTACAACCGTCACCGGGCCGACTCCTCCGGGAACAGGTGTAATATAAGCTGCTTTTTTTTGCGCTTCATCAAATTCAACATCACCAACAAGCTTATTATCAACCATATTGATTCCAACATCAATAACAACTGCATTCTTTTTAATCAAATCACCTTTAACAAAATTAGCCTTACCCATCGCCGCAATCAAAATATCAGCCCGGCCGATATGAAATCCAAGCATCTTCGCCTCAGAAGTACCGCTATGGCAAATCGTAACAGTAGCATTCTCATGCAAAAGAAGCATGCTTAAAGGCTTACCCACGATATCGCTTCTTCCGATAATAACCGTTTCTTTACCCTTTAAAAAATAGTTAGGAATTGTTTTAAGTATTTCAACAACTGCCGCTGGAGTACAAGGAAATATTTTTGTATCTTTTAACAAAATCTTCCCCATATTCTTAGGATTAAGGCCTTCGATATCTTTCTCTGAACTAATAAAAATAGCAGCTGAATTAA
>JAKLDK010000035.1 GCA_022703565.1 Candidatus Omnitrophota bacterium | reverse complement strand
GTATGAGACAAGATATAAAGATAGTTGTTGCCATTGATATTAACATTGAAATAAGACAATCTATAAAGCGATAAAACGAAACAACCCGCTAATATCCTTTAACCCGGCTTACTGTTGATTATAAGTTATATAATTTTCAGCCAAAGAGCGAAAAACAACAAATTTATTTGTAAGTAACTACTAATAAATATAGAATTATTGATGCTATGGATGAAAAAGATAATACAAGCGGCAATTTAGAAGCAATTATAAACTCAATTAAATATGACCAGCAGGTACAACAGTGGTTTACCCGCTTCCTTTTATCCCTTAACAATAGCGAATCTTACGCAGAAGATAATAACTTTAATGAAAACCTTAAAAAGCTTAAGAAGTATTTATTCTTTTGCAATATTATCATAATAGCTTTCCTTATTTTAATAATATTCGGGCTATTAGGAAAATGCTTGTTAAGTATCGGGCTAGCAATTTTTTGTTTTTTATATTACGAAAAATTAAATTATAAATCAAGGCTGGTTACCGCCGAATTGGCCAGCAAAGTCATCAAGAATGATTTTAGCTTGGACGAATTAAATAATAAATCCTTGTACCAAATATCGGAAATATACTCGAAGAAATACAAAATTCCTTCTTTAGTCGATAGTATTTATTTGCTCGATAACACTAAAAGAAAAACTATGCTTATAACTGTTTTTTGTTCAATTTTTATGTTTTCTTTTAAAATATGGCAAATCATTCTTACGATTGTTGCAATCAATCTCTTGATAAATATCGCGGCATCAATCAAAAGACAAAACAAATATTGCAATAATAACTAATAAATACCCAACCTTAGACGTAGTAAAAAGGAAGAAGACATAAATCAGAGGGTAAACAAATAATGAAAACAGGCTATTTATATTCTTATGTTTAAACACCTGATTTTGGCAGGAATAATTTCTCCAATTTAAAGATTCGATTCTCGCCGCACCCAGCATATCACTATATATTTTTGTCCCGGGAAAAGGCGTTAAAAACGAAATTACTGTTATCGCCGGATTAATCCGCAAGCAAAATATCCAAAGCTTGAATAAGCTTAGAAAATTATCATCTTCAAAACCAAAGATAAAATGGGCTTTAATATTTATTCCGGCTTTCTTAATTTTCTTCGTGTATTCAATATATTTATCCGCCAAAGACAACTTACCCTTTTTATCTTTTTCCAAAGAACTGGCATTTATTTCATAGCCGATTAACAGTCCAATACAGCCAGCCTGCTTCGCTAATTTTAAAGCCTCTTCGTCTGCCGCGATATCAATTGTACACTGTGAAACCCATTTTAAATTTAAGGGCGGCATTGCTTTAAAAAGTTCTTTAGCATATTGCGGGTTACAAAATATATTATTATCAATAAAGTTTATCAATTTGTATTTTCCTTTAAACCGAGATAATAATTCCAGGACTTCCGAAATTGGTTTTGAATTAATCGTTGAACCGCAAATTGCCGGAACAGTACAAAAATCGCAACGAAATTTACAACCGCGAGTTGTTTCTAGAAAGTCTTTAACTTCGGCAAGAGGCGCTTTCATCAGCTCCTCATGTATCGGCAGAGGATATCCGCTGTTGAAAACTCCCCGATATTCTTTTTTCAAACAATTGTGTTCATAGTCACGAATAATCTCCGGCCATACACTGGTACAATCTCCGACAACAACACTATCGCAGAATTCCAATGCCTCCCGGGGAAGAAAACTTACATGCGGACCGCCCATAATAACTTTGGCACCTAATTTCTTAAATTCCTTGGCAATATAGTAGCTATCCGGCGAATTACTTGAAAAAGATGTAATCGCAACCAAAACACCTTTTTTAAAATATCTTTTGTGCCACATGACCCGGTTAAATTCCCGAATACGGTAATATTTCGGGGTTAAAGCCTTCAGCACCAAAAATATCGGCGGATAAGTGCGCAGAAAAAAAGAACCGAAATAATTTAAAATTCCGCCCCCGGCAGGGTTAATAATAAAAAGTTCCTTTTCTTCCGCATTACTCCCGGCCGGAAGAGCATAATAATTACAAAACAAATGCGCGATATAAATAAATTCAAAGAAATGCACATATAAACGGCCAATAACAACAAAATTACCTGGCAAATATTCATATAAAGCAAAATAATGATCTAAAAAATACAAAATTGCTTCAACGCACAAGCAAAATAAGATCACAAATAAATCAAGAATAGTACAACATCCTTTTTTGCTCAGAGATACATACTTTATTTTAGCGGCATAATAGATAAAAAAAGAAATGACAAAAACATTAGAAAAATAAATTACATCAGCTAACCGTACTCGAAAACCAAAAAAAGATACGTTTTGTATAAGAATAAAAAGAATAAAAGGCAAAATTAAACAGCCGCAATATAATTTCCAGAACTTCTTGGCATTAGCATTAAAATTGCTAATTCCCAGTACATATTCTTCCCCGTATACTATATCTAAAACAGAACCATAAATTCCGGCGAAAAGATACACTTTAAGAGGAACATAAACCAAAAGAGAGAAAATACCGAAATTACCGATCAAGAAACCGGCATTAATAAAATCCAAAACAAAACCCAGGAAAATTACAATAAAAATTGTACTAATAATATTTATCGATTTATTAATTAAAAGAATACTGCTAGGCATGAAATCTTTACCGGGATAAAACACCGTTGTTTTGCATATTTTGAAGATATTGCTCTCTTTTTTTCTCATATTCAATTGCTTTTTGCATTTGTGCCAGGATTTGCTTCTGAATTTCCGCCTGTTGCTGCTGGATTACCGCTAACTGAGCTTGCCTTTGCGCGAGCGTCATAATAACAACTTTTTTGTGTTGTTTTAGTGCCTCAGTAAAATAATGCTCTACAATCATTTTCGGGCCATATTCACTCAATAAAGGCTTGATTTTTTGCGTCACAGCATTTCGGATATTATTTTGAATTATTTGTTGGGGCTGCCCTCTTTCAAAATCATCCAAAGCCTGATCTACTACCATATTGTATATCTCGTCAATCTTGGGCTTAAAGCTGGTATCGACATAAATATCATATGCCGCCTTATTAATTGCGCTAAGCGTTACCTGCGGGAAAATATCTATTTTTTGCGATTTAATTGTACGTTCAAAAACTTCGGAAATGTTGGTAACTAACGCGTTTATTACTGACTGCTGAACATATTCCTTAATGACACTCCCGGCTTTCTGGCTGATATTGTTATTACCACCCGGAGTAGAAATCAACACCCCTTCTTGCGCCAAAGCAATTGATACCCCAAAAACTACAAAGATACAGGATATTAAACTAATTCGTTTTAACATCATTGAGAATTTCCTCTCCTTTTAATATTTGCGGTATCGGGGCGGTATCAATACGTAGCCCTCCGTCGTGCTCGATTTTTATTGTATAAATAACTCCGGGAATAAACATTGAACCCGGAGCCTCAATTTGCACATTCTTGATTCCGCTATTTTTCTTGAGATTACTGTCGAAAGCATATTGCCAGAATTTTAACCATAAGGTTTTTTCATATTCGCTTAAATTACTTTCCAACTGATATCCCAACGGCACTTCATTTATTTTAGTTATTTCATATTCTTGAGTATCCTTCCCATCCAGCATAAAAACTTTCCAAAATAAATACACACTCTTGTCTTTAAATTTATGCGCCTTTCTAATATGGATATCTTCAAAACGAATAACTAGTGACTGAAATTGGATGATATTACCCGAAAAAGTAAAGTATTTCGGTTGGAGAGGTTTCCCTTTCGTATCGTATTCCAAAAATTTTATGGTCGTGTAAGTTTTTTTATCTTGTTCGTTATAATTAACGCCCGTAACCAAAACATCCGCAACCCGGGTATCCGCTTCTAGGCGGGAGATTATTTGTTTTAATATCTTATTCTCAAACATATATTGCTTAAATGTTTGATAACAAAACAAGACAGCAATCGCAACCAAAACAAATTTAATAACTTTTACGATAGAATTGGTTTTAATTTTCATTTTAAATTACTTCTTATTTTTTCGGCAACCTTGGCCAATTCTTCGTTAGGAGTTGGCTTGGCATTAGCAAAATTCATATCGCTTATTCCATTAATCGGCACCAAGTGGATATGGCAATGCGGGACCTCAATACCGCAAACCATAATTCCTAGCCGCTTACAAGGGAAAGATTGCTCTATCGCCGGAGAAATTTTCTTAGCAAAAAGAATGAGCCCACTCAATAAATCATCGGGAAGTTTAAATATATAATTTATTTCCGTCTTAGGAATAACTAAAGTGTGCCCGGGATTTATCGGTCGGATATCCAGAAAAGCCAAATATCTATCATCTTCCGCAATCTTATGGCAGGGAATTTCCCCTTTTATTATCCTGGTAAATAAACTTGTCATATCAAATCCTTTCCGCAAATAAACATTTTTTCGTTCCCGGTTATTTTTTTACTTCAAAATAAACTTTCTCGCTCGGCTGTGAAATCTCCCACTTTACTTCTGTTATATCTTCCTCTCCGTAATTTTTATAATTGGAAAGTACCATCGACATATTTCCGATCATAACAGTCTGCCATTTAGCCCGGTTATCAACCCAAGCAGTATATTTTCCCGGCGGAATACTCGTAAAGCCTTTGTCGAAGATTTTCGTTCTTTTATCAACTTGATGCTCTTTGGTATTATTCCATTCCTCACTGTCAACCAAACGGAAAAGACGGTAGTTGTCAGGAAAACGCAATGAATAAATGGCTTCCGTATTTCTAAAAGACGAGAAATCAAAAGAATCATTTTGCTTTATAAAATAGAAATGTACAAATTGATAAGTTTTCCCTTGTTCATCTTGAATAATTATTCTCGGGTCAAATAATTTCAAATTTGCGGTCATATGCTGCGGCATAAAAAAATAATCCGTGGTTAAAGACCGGCAACGGCAATGAAAAGTAATCGCCTCTTTTCGATTGAATATTTTCTTCTTAGGCAATTGCAATTCGCAAACAATTTGATTTACAATTTCTTCTTTGGGCTTTTCATCTTCAGCCTGTACTCGTGGGCTGAGGACAATTAAAACAAACAACAAAATTAATAAATTAAATATTTTCTTCATTTGTCTTTAGCTCTTTCTTGAGAAAGTATCCGGTAGCTTCCCAAAACTGACTCTAAGACTGCGCTCCATTTTATCATATATTGATCGTCATAATTGATCGTGTCTTTTACTAGTTGCCCATTAACAGTTTCAACTAAGATTCCGGTAAGGTATTCTTTAGCCCCCTTACTATTAACCGCTTCTTGGCACCAGCGAACATCGCCTTTCATCAAAATCGGCTCGTCAGAACTAGGGACATAAACTTCCATTGCCAATTTATCATGTTTATTCAGTTTCTTTGACGAAACAATACACAGCCCCTCGATACTAACATTTTTGCTAACAGCTTGTTCTTTTGCCGCTGAAGAAATGTTTTTATCTTTATCAATCAATTGATAGTTGACTTTCGTTTCCAAATCATACGCCAAACTAAAATAGACTTTTACTTGCGTGTCATAACGTTCGCTGGTTCTTTTTTCGCTGATCGGTTCACTCATCACAAGCTCCTTTTTTAATTAATAAAAGTTAAGCTTTCAACTATCTCCGCAAATAAATATTTAAAGTTTTCTATTTCTTCTTTCGGGTCAACTGAAAATAAAACACCGTACAAATTATTATTATTTACAAAATAGTAATCCAAAAGCCTGCGGCTGGGATGGATGCTGGAAAAAGCTTTTACCTTTAAAATATCTTTCCCATTTATATTCTCATTTTCCACTTGGAAACCATCCGAGTATTGGTTCATAACCTTAAGTCGTTCTTTAGTAATCTGCTCTAAAAACCTTACCGAAGAATCAATTTTAGCAATTATCATAGTCACATCAGGCTCGCGGGATATAACCGCCAATACAGCATCATCGGATTTGCGCATATACCAAGATTTCTCGCACATAAACTGAATCTTTAACTCACTATCCGTGCAAGTTTTAAGTTCAACGCTGCTTACATCATTATCGCTTTGGGCAAACGCAACAGGGCCGGTTAATAGAAGAACGATTATAAATATTTTTATTTTTAAGCGCATAATTTTAATATCCTTACTTTTTTTCTTGCGTTGGAAAACAACCCTTTAATGCCCGAGAAACCAATTCCTTAACTTCCGGGCTAAAATCAGCCGTCAAAATCCAATCTAAATAGCCTTTGTCCATCTGCACAATTTCCTGCAAAGAATATTTGCGGGCATATTTCCCAAACATCATATAAAGTTTTCCGTTCCACCAGCGCATTTTCCGGTCATCATCATAGAAATTATTATCTTCGGCATAATCAAATTCGTTCAATACCGAGAGTGTTTCCTTTCCCTGGCCATACTTTTTTATCTGCGCATCCAAGATTTCCAACGTGGCCTTAGTATCGGCTAAAGCCGAATGCGCATTTTCTAAAAACTGATCACAATAAAACTTATAGGCGGCGGATAAATCTCTTTTCTCATTTAAATGGTAAACTTTTTGGGCATCATATATCTTCCGGAATTTCCAATCGAATTGAATTCCCGCCTCATTCATTTCCCGCTCTAATAGCGGCAAATCAAACTTTAAAATATTAAATCCCGACAAATCAGAATCAGAAATGAAATCGAAGACTTCTTTGGCAATACTTTTAAAGAATGGTTTATCGGCGACATCCCTGTCATAAATACCCAACAGCTCGCTAATATTCTTAGGAATTGGTATCCCCGGATTAACTCTTTGACAATATTCTTCTTTTCTCCCGTCGGGCAAACACTTCACCAACGCTATTTCGATAATCTTATCTTTTTCAATCCATGTCCCGGTTGTTTCCAAATCAAAAACAATCAACGGCTGCGTTATTTTCATTTACCAACCTTTCTTACCTTATATATCTTAAAAGTCGCATTTTCCCAAACTAAATCAGAAAAATCTTTTTGGTTTTCGCAAATATCAATCAGGAACTTATCCGATTCCTTAGACACAATAATATAGCGAGCATTATAATTATCAAGTTTATAAGAAAGCTGTGAAAGCGGATTTTTATGAGAAATCCACGGCGCTATCCCCACCTTGCCGGTCATCAAGGCAATTGGCCTTGGCCGCCAAGTCATATAAGTTTCTTTATCGTTTGTACTATTCTTAACCCACTGAAACATTTCTTGGTTTTCTTTTCTAAATAAGACATCATCGTTATAATCAAAAGCTAAAACAATGTTATATAGGTTTAATAATAAAAAGAAGAATAAAAACATCTTAACAATGTTTTGCGCCAAACTTGGGCTTAATCTTATTTTCTCAAAAACGAATAAAACAATTTTATAAAGGTATATAAACGTTATCGGCAATAAAGGATAAATATACCGAGTAAAACTCCTCGGCTCTGCCGGAAATCCCGACCAGAGCAAAAGCATCATCAGGTAAATGAAAGAAAACCCTTCGACGAATATTAAGCCTTTCGGCGAATCCGGATTATCCTTCCTTAACGCATAAAATAATTTTAACCCAACGCCTAAAAATATTACCGGAGAGATTAGTAACAAAACCTTATTTAGGAAGGCAAAAACAATTCCGGTATAATTCGTATAACCGGGAATAATGCTCCACAAAATACTTCTGAAAGTTAAAGAATTAGCTTGTAAAGCCAAAACGAAATATTCGCCCTTCCCTTCTAACATTTGATAAAAAAATCCGGGATTGTTCCCAACACTTAATTTCTGCGCCAGATAAACCGCGATAAAACCCAACGCGAACTTTAAGCTGTCCCAATAATTCTTTTTTATAATTAAGAGGTATAATATCGCCGCAAAGAATAATGTGACCCCAGCTGTTCTCACCAGAAAAGAATAAGCCATGCAACATATTGTTAGAAACAGAAATTTGGCTCTGTTTTTGGAGCCGTAATTATCTAAATATTTATAAAATAGGAATATCGAGAGTGCCGCAAAGAAGTTGAATGGCAAATCCGATAAAACATTTTGTTTGAAAGTAAAAAAGTCGGAGGAAACAGCCAAAAGCACACAAAATAAAACAGATGTTTCCTTGTCAATATAACGGGAAACAAGCTTATAAGAGAAAAACACAAAAAAATACCAGAAAAATATATTCGGCAGTTTTAAGAGGATAAAATTAACCCCAAAGTATTTTATAATCGGCGCTATTAATAAAGGATAACCCGGCGCATACAATAGAGGCAAATCCAGCATTATGCCCGAATCATAGGGCTTGCCCTCAACAATATTTTTGGCGTTAATTATATATTGGGCAAAATCGCCACCCCAATTATGGCCATTCTTTAGAGTTATTAAATTAATAAAGATGGATATAATTATTAATATTAATAAGAGGACTGTTTTGCTATTTAGCCGCTGAATCATACATTTGATTATAATACTTTTCGCAAATGACTCAACTGTTTATGGGAAAAAGAAAAGCGGGACAGAACCTTTTAAAAATCACAAGACACAAGTGAGTCATGTGCCCTGTGATGCTACATACAGCTTCAATCAATTAACCGCGCTAATTTCTAAGAATTCTTTTTTGTCTATTGGATCACTATCATTTTGACCAAAAGTTTTGTTTTCTTTTGTGTCAGCGAAACCTAACAACATTGGTAAACTCTTAACCGGTGTAATGTTAATTATAACCGGCAAAAATCCTTCAATATTTACATTTAAAATCGGCTGGTCGCTAACCGGCAAGATTACGCCGTTCCCATCACGTTTTATTTGCATATCCAAAAGCGCCGGGTCTAAATTAATACCGCCGGGTGGCGCAACAACTGCCGCAGCATTTTCTTCCGGACGGATTAATTCTTCAACTAAAGTAATGATTGATTCACGATTTTCATCATTTATAAGGCTTGCCAACTGTCTGGATACAACCTCTTCTAAAATCGGTTTGCGAGTGGTAGCAATAAAACTTGAATCATTTTTCCACCAACCACCTTGCTGCCCTTGTTTTTTCAAACCAGCGAACTTTGCATCAATTTCAGTAATAATTCCGGAAAGCCTACCCCTAAACACTTGTAATTCTGATCGAGTCAACATCGGCCCTTCCCAAAATCCCAACGCCAATTCGACACTTTCTCTTTTCGCAGCAGTTGTAATCACACCGTCTCCTTCAAAAACACCAATAACAGCCGACGCCATCATTGCTTTGTCTACTTTTTCCTTCTTGGTTGATGCAACCCTTATTGCGCCAAGAACTTCCGCGAATTGTCCTTCCTCAAATATCCCCGCAACTATTTTCGGATCTGTTAAATCTGGTTTAGTTGAACCTTTAGGGATACGAAGAATAACCGTCGCTTCTTCTCCCAGCACAGTAATTAATTTAAGAATTTCCTCGAGCTTATCTGCTGGCAAACTTAATGAATTGATTATGATAACCTTAAACCTACCAGGTTCATACTGCAGCTTTTGATACATATCCTCTAAGCTACCTTCGGCTAAAAGAACATTGGCTCCTCGGGATAATCCTAACTCAAGGTCACGACGATAGCTCTCATCGAAACCAAAGACTAGGACATGAGGTTTAGCCAGCATTGCTTCATCTTTTTCCAATTCAGCCAACATCATTGCTCTTATATCTGAAGCGGAAGAAATTAATAGTCCCTGCCCCGGCTTACGAATAGTTACCAAATCATGCCCCTTATAATTTTTTAGAGTTGCCCAAGTTTCATGGCTGGCACGATCGTCATAAATTAAATCCACCTTCATTTTCTTATCTGGTAAAGATATTTGTCTCGCGATATAAGTCCCATTATGATAGATACCACTGTCGGTAGAATCACTTTCGGCTTGCGGGATAGCAGCATCCCCATTCTTTAAATAAGAAATTAATGCATTCTTTATTACTTCCCAAGAAGCAGTTAATAATATTTGCCCGGGCATATGAATATACGCAAGATCGTGCCCCTTTTCATTCCTTAATGTCGCCCAAGTTTCATGGCTGGCAAAATGATCATAATGAATATCTACGCTCCAATTAATACCGGTAAAATAAAGCTTTCTTACGATATAATTTCCGTCCCAAACCAAACCTTCGTCCACCATTGGAGTTAGATCTTTTAACTGATAAATAATTTCCGATGTCAACATTGCCCGATCAGCTGTTTCTCCAACGCTATACTCTTTAGTCACTTTATCAAATATACTAATTAAATCCGCGCTGGTTTTTATTTTACTTCTTTTCATCCGGCTGTTAACAGCATTTAATATTACCAAACTTTGTGGAAATGGTTTTCCCGCCAAAAGAGAACTTACTTGTATCTTATTTTCTTCGATCAAGTCCTCCGGTATTTTACCCATAATTTCCATAACAATTGTAATAAGCACTGTTGTTTCTGATGAGAATTCATCAATTCCGAATTCCTTTAAATCCTCCCAGTTATAATTTATACCGGCTTGAATTATCATCTTAAAGAAATCGTAACCGATTTTATTTCCCCATTGATTATCAATTACAGTTTTCTCCGCTCTTCTCAACCTATCAATCAGCTTATTGGGATAAATCAGGGCCTTTTCCAAAATACTTGAAATGAAGTCTAGGCTAATTTTATCGTAACCGCTTCTAAACTCGCCTAAATGGCTAGCCTTCCCTAAGCGTCTCAATTCTTCTAGTGTAGAGGTTAACGGCCGGCCTTCATTGCTATTAGTAAACTTTCTTAAAGCAATAATAACACGTCCGGATTTTAACCATTCGTAAAAATCTTCCCTTATTTCACCGCGAGACATCATTAGGTCAACCAAAGTTAAATGTTCAGCTAAAACCTGCTCGTCGGTTTTATGCCCTAACATGGCAGGATCATAAGCTATTGCTGATGAATGATATTTAACAAGTTTAAGTTTCTTCCGAATATCTTCCACTGAAGATACTTCACCTTTTTTAAACACTGATTCGAGCATTTCTATATGAAGACAATAATTTGAAAAGTCTGTCTCGACCTCAAGCTCTTCCGTCAAAATTGTAACTAATCCTCCTAAATAAGCAGACGGGATTTTATCAACAATCTTAGCCAAAGATGATACCGCACGGGCCAACGGAATATATTGGTCATCTCTGTTTCCTCTTGTTGCCCAAAAATTCATACTAGGAACTTTATCAAGCAGCGTTTGAATAAAAGCAAAAGGAATAACATTTTGCATATTTCGCTTAATTATTTTTTCTTCCAATTCACGAATTACCTTAATGATTTCCACCGGATAAAAACTAGAATTGTTTAAAATATCCTCCAAAGTCTTAGTTGTTCCTCGGAAATTACCGGATTTAATTGCCCGGCCAACTTTTTCTATTTCGTCTAAAACTCTATTCAATCTTCTACTATTATCTATTTGGTTATAATTAAGATGTCTTTGTATTTTTCCTGAACTTATCCAATCATAAAATTCTCGTGTAATTTCTCCTCTAGCCTGCATATCATACAATGATGAAACATGAGAAGCGATTACATCGGCCTTATCCTTCCGCCCGAACATCGAAGAATCATAAACAACTTGTGGAATGTGCTTTACAAACTTTAACATTCCCTCAATATCTTCTTTAGTTTTTAAAGCACCTTTTCTTAAATTAAAATTGAAATGTTGTACAATCCAAGTAAAATTAAGACCTTTCCCTGCTGAAAATTCTTCAGATAAAACCATGACTAAATCTTTCAACAAAGGTTCTGGTGTTTTATCAAAAATACCCATTAAGCCCATATAAGTTTGAGCTAAAGAATTGAAGGGATCCCCATCCTTTGACCCAGCTGCTTTATATGCCATTTCGTCTTCATAAGCCTTATTCAATAATGCCAATAAAAAGTTAATATCAACACTATCTTGCCAATTTCGAGATAAAACACGTTCCTCCAATTGCCTAAGCGCTTTAATTGCTTTAAAAGGATACGTCCTAGAGGCTAAGAATTTCTCCAGCAATCCTGTGTTTACCCTAAACTTACCTTGCGCCATGTCTTTTCCAACCAAAGTTAATTCTTTTAAAGTTTTATCCAAATTACTGACACTATTTTCCTGAATATCATGAATTCCTCTTTGTACTTGACCGGAGCTTATCCAATCATAAAATTCTCGTGTAATTTCTCCTCTAGACTGCATATTATACAATGATGAAATATGAGAATCGATTACATCTGCCTTATCCTTCCACCCAAACATCGCTATGTCTGTACCGGAACTTTGCTGCTCAGCAATATTTTTTACCATAAAACCGTACCATGACCTCATTGCGCTAATAATATCTACTTCTTTAACATCTCTACGGTCAGCCCAGGCAAGAAACAATCTTGTGTTAGGATTTAAGTCCGAATTGGGATCATCCGACAAATATACACTATACAGCTTCACACCATTTAATATTTTCTCTAATTCT
Organism: Candidatus Omnitrophota bacterium; assembly: GCA_022703565.1. Classification (GTDB taxonomy): domain Bacteria; phylum Omnitrophota; class Gorgyraeia; order Zapsychrales; family Zapsychraceae; genus JADFZM01. The sequence continues at coordinate 2,884 of JAKLDK010000035.1, read as the reverse complement.
TTCAACATAGAAACTACCAAAAAACGCAACTGACGAGAGCTTTTATCTTGGGCAAGAATACCTAACAAGTTTTCGACATTCAGCGCACTAACTCCAGGGACGTCCCTTCCATTGCTATCTACAGAAGGTTTTATTTCTCCTTTATCTAAATCTTTCTTCAAAGCCCCTAGTGCAACTGATACTTCTTCTGATGAGAAATACGCACCGCCAAGATCTATAACATTACCTCTTTTCTTGCCTAACATTACTGCATCAGCCATTGCCTCTCGAAAAGCATACTCTAAGCCACTTAATTCTGCTTCATTATCCGTTAAGCGTATAAAAACACCTTGCCCGTTAACTTCATTGCCGATAAAAGCGTTGTATGTCGCTTCGGCAAAATAATCGCGCAGCAAGACAGGACTGATATTATCCAAATAACCCTTGGCAAATCCTACCGCTGGAATACCGGCTTGAAAATCTTCTTCCTCCGGAACCATTGAAATAATAAAAGGCAAATATTGTTTCGGCTGGGCTAAAACTTGTTGCAAATTAATATGCTGATCGCCTGTCCCTTGCAATACCCACTCAATTCCTAAAGAAATCAAATAATCCCTTACCTGAATAAATTTTTCACCCTCAAGATAAATTATCGGAACAAAAGTTTTGCCTTGTGACTTGGCAATAGAAATCGACTTCTTAACCAATTCTTCTAACATAAGCAAACTAGATAAACCTGAAGAGAAATCCCGCAACTCATCAAAATTTGTTAAAACATTTCTCTCGTAGGCAAAAGTCTGTATTTCTTCAACAGCACTTTCGATTGGGCTTATGGCATCGCGTGTCTTAGGATTCTCTTTTTCCCAATTCTTTTGCGCTTTTTGTAAAGCGGCCAGCCTTTGTTCGACAGATTTCTTTCCCAACTCTACGAACGGCTGACGAAGGTATAAGTTACTTTGCAAAATCTTCGTCGCTGGATTATTTAAATCATTAATATCTAAATCTTCCGGAGAATATCCGGCTTTTGCGATTGCCCGGGCAATCAGTTGAGTCCCAACTGTATACGTCATCCCATAAAATGTTGAAAAAAGACGGGCAAATTCAAGGGCAATAGATTTATTTTTATTGTCCTCCTCAACAGTAAAAGGCCTGAGTTGAAAAACATTATATTCTGAAGAGTCAACATAAGTACTATCCCCGCGAACCAATGTAACAACCAAAGAATCGCTTCTTCCCTCATAATGCCGTGATTGGACATCCCAATCACTTTCCCGAGCAACCTTTAGGGTCGCAAAACCTTCCTGCCAAATACTTTCATTAAAATTCTGCTCGATAGCTTTCCCCAGCCAGAATAATTCGTCGGGCACTAAAAGCGCGATTTTTCTATAACCTTTATCTAAAATATGGTTGCCTAATTCATTAGCGGTATGAATACCGTCTCGTACTTTTCCAATATCTTGATAACGAGCTAACCAATAATTGCTCGCATCGATTCCATAAGCGGCTAAAAATGTCATCATATGCAAATCTGCCGTCCAGCGCCCGCCGACATTATCAAACATCGCGCCAAAGCCGGGGATATCTTCTTCCTTTAATACCTGATCCAACTTTGAATTGCGAATAAATGCCGATAAACGGCTGTCTTGCGGCCTATCCGTCGTCTCAAAAAACATATTACCTAAAACTTTTCCTAAAACTTCCTTTAAAGAATCTAAAGTAACATTTAAGCCAGCTTCTTGCAAATCCGTAAGCAACTTATTAATATCAAAAGCCTTAAATAAGTCCGCATTTGGAACTTCATCGCCATTGGAATCAAAATTTATATCATGCAAATATTTCACGAATGTATTTGCAAACTTTTCTCCATCAAAACCATATTTATTAGCAGTGTTTTTTAGCATTGCCTGCATAATCTGCACTGTGATTGCCATGGTCTCATCTGTTGTGCCAGACTTTGAGCTTGGTATTACCGCAACTTGTGTCCAATCCGCGCCGATTTTATCCAAAATCGCCTGAATTGAAGATTCATAATCTTTCCCTAATTCATATTCTCCGACAATAACAATTCCGTCCGGATTTTCGCGGTTAAATATCTGCGCCATCGCCTCAAAGGGCGTATGCTGCCCGCCGATGCCGGTTTTAATAATTAATCTAACCGGTTTACCATTACGTACATTAAATCTTTCAAAAAATGAAGCTAAAGCCTTAACACCGCTTTCGAAAACATCTTTTCCACTCCGCCCATCTTCAGTTTGGTCGACATAATAACCTTGATTACCTTCTTTTCCTATCGCATGTGAACCGTCAATAACCGCTCCTTGAGGGACTCCATAGCCCGGCTTTGTATAGCCACCAGCTAAAAACTCAGCTTTTCCGGCTAAAACTTTATGCAACACTTCTCTAATTTTACCAGCTGCCGATCTTTCATGGTTAAAAGACAACAGCGCCGGATCAGCAGCAGGCAATTCACCAACTTCCATATTTGCTTGTGCGCCAATTTCTTTTACAAACCTTCTCGCTAAATCAATATTTTTTTCCGACAAAACAGCGATTAAATCAAGTAAACTTCCTTTTGTAAATACTATTGTCTCAAAAACACTTTCTTGACCCCCACGGTAATACCAAGTTACTGCTATATCCCCTTCTCGTCTAATCAACTCATACTTTTCAGTAGATAATTTTGTTTGGCCATATTTTCCAAACGCAGTAATAACATTTTCTATTTCATCACCCATTTTTTGGCTTAGTCTATACGGTCCTTTATTTTCCGACATTTTATCAACCAATGAAACTATAATTGCTTTACCTTCAGCCCCAAACTTCTTTTCTATTCTTTCTTCATTAGATAAAATAGCGATATCAACTCTTACTCTTGCAACAACTTTCATAACTTCCGTAAAAACAA
>JAKLDK010000034.1 GCA_022703565.1 Candidatus Omnitrophota bacterium | reverse complement strand
CGATGAAAATCCACCAGCACCGCAATCTGTAATTGCGCTATACAAACCTTCATCACGAGCTAAAATTAAAGCATCTAATACTTTCTTTTCCTGAATCGGGTCGCCTATTTGAACAGCGCCGGATGAAACAACTTCGGACTCGGTTGTTAATTCTCCAGATGAGAATGTTGCACCATGAATTCCGTCGCGGCCAGTCTTTCCGCCTAAGGCAACAATCAGATCGCCTTTTTTTGTTTCTTTAAACACTTTATCTCGCGGGATAATCCCGACATTACCGCAATAAACAAGCGGATTGCCCACATAAGTTTTATCAAAAATAATCGCGCCATTTATCGTCGGAATTCCCATCTTGTTGCCATAATCCCGTACCCCTGACACAACTCCTTTCATAACCCGCTTCGGATGAAGAGTGCCCGGAGGCAATTCTGATATTTTCATATCCGGCGGCGCAAAACAAAACACATCGGTTGAGCAAATCGGTTTAGCACCTAGCCCCGTCCCTAAAATATCACGGATAACTCCGCCAATTCCAGTATTCGCACCGCCAAAGGGCTCCAAGGCCGACGGATGATTATGGGTTTCGACCTTGAAACAAACACAATCTTCTTTATCAAATTCAATAACACCGGCATTATCATGAAAAACAGACACACACCATTCTTTATTAAGTTCATTAGTCGCTTTGATAATTGTGCTTTTCAGTAGGTTATTAATAACCTTCTTTTTAATACGGCCTTTTTCTTTGTAACTATATTCAATATTCCCGCGGAATGTTTTATGATTGCAGTGTTCGCTCCAAGTCTGCGCAATGGTCTCAAGCTCAATATCCGTCGGATTACGCTTCAATCGCACGAAATACCCCTTTATTGTTTTCATCTCATCAATATTCAGAAAAAGCTGCCCTTTTTTGCTTAACTCCATTAATTTCTTTTCATTCGCATTAATTAAATCAACATTCTTAACCGCGAAAGACTGCTCTTTAGCAATATCATTAATGGTTTTTTCTTGAGTGATTTTTACAACCCGGTGCTGAATAAGCTTATTGGCAAGTACTTTATTTACGACCGTATCAATTTCTTTTGCGGATAATTCGCCTTTCATTAAATACTTCTTGGAAGTGCTAACAGCTTCAACGCTTTTTATCCCTAAGTCTTTAATACCTTTGATAGTGGACTGTTCAACAGGATCCATAACTCCGGGATTATAAGCAATTTCTATCTCGATAAATCCTTTTGAGGGAAAAGAAGTTTTACCGGAAGTCGCGTCAATTAATTGAAATTCTTGGGTTATCGGATCGACTAAGAGGTTTTTACAAACAGATTGGGCTTCGTCTTTAGATAAATTCCCTTTGATAGAATAAATCTGCACAGTATCGACTGCTTTTACTGTCTTTATTCCTAAATCCAGAATGTTTTTATAAATACCTTCGGCAAAGGCATTAAAAACACTTCTTTTATGCTTTATTTCAACTCGCCAGATCATATATTGAGGTGCTAAAGTGGTATGTTTATTTAGTAACCCGACTTAAAACTTCCTGATAAGCCTCTTCAACATTTCCTAAATCATGACGGAAACGGTCTTTATCAAGCTTTCTTCCTGTTCCCACTTCCCAGATGCGACAAGTATCAGGAGAAATTTCATCGGCTAAAATTATTTTTCCCTTATAACGGCCAAATTCTAATTTAAAATCAATAAGCTCAAGATTTAATTTAGCAAAGAAGTCGCGAATTATGCCATTTATTTTAGTAGACATATTCTTGATCGTTTCTAATTCTTCCTTGGTTGCCAATTCTAATGCGAGAATATGCGAATCATTAATCAATGGGTCATTTAAAGCATCGCATTTATAAGAAAATTCCTGAACCGGCACAGCCAAAACCCTGCCTTCTTGAACACCATAATTACGGCAAAAAGAACCGGCCGCTTTATTACGCGTTATGACCTCAAGCGGAACAATTGCAACCCGCTTAACCAACATTTCACGCTCGCTTAAATTCTCGACAAAGTGAGTCGGAATGCCTTTCGACTCCAACAAAGCGAACATCTTCGTCGATATTTTATTGTTTACAACACCTTTATCGTGAATAGTTCCTTTCTTAGCGGCATTAAAGGCAGTCGCATCATCTTTAAAATACTGAATCAACAAATCCTTATTATCAGTTTCATAAAGTATCTTGGCCTTACCTTCATATATTTTATTACCTTTATGCATTATTTTAACCCCACTCTTTTAAATATTTTGTCAGTGAATCTGGTGTAATATTTAATATCAAAACAGGCATCAATTTCGCCGGGTTTTAAATATTTTCTTACCCGTCTATCACGGTAAAGCACATCTTTAAAATCCGATGTTTCCTGCCAAACTTGCATCGCACAATCTTGAATAATTTCATAAGCAGCTTCACGGGCAATTCCTTTTTTCATTAATTCAAGAAGGACTCTTTGTGAATAAATTAAACCTCTGGTTTTGCTTAAAGAAAGTATCATGTTCTTCGGATATACTAGCAACCCTTCAATTATCGGAGTTAATTTATTTAGCATATAATCCAAAGCAATTGTACTATCCGGTAAAATAACCCGCTCGACGGATGAATGGCTGATATCGCGTTCATGCCAAAGAGTAACGTTTTCTAAAGCAGCCTGGGCATTAGCTCTTAAGATACGCGATAACCCGCTAATTCTTTCGCAAGTAACCGGATTTCTTTTATGCGGCATCGCGGATGAACCAATTTGCCCTTTAAAAAACGGTTCTTCGACTTCCAAAACTTCGGTTTTCTGCAACAATCTGATTTCAGTCGCAATCTTATTTAAAGTTGAGCCGATCAGAGCGATTGTGGTCATAAATTGCGCGTGGTGGTCACGTTGAATAACTTGAGTTGCGATATTTGTCGCCTTTAGCCCTAGTTTTTCACAAACGTATTCTTCGACGGATGGATCAATATTCGCGAAGGTTCCGACCGCTCCGGATAATTTTCCGTAACGGATCATTTCTCGGGCTTGTTCCATTCGATCGTAATTTCTCTTCATTTCATCATACCAAACTGCCAATTTTAAACCAAAAGTTGTCGGCTCAGCATGAACCCCGTGGGTACGGGCAATACAGGGAGTATCTTTATATTTCTTGGCCTTTTGTTTTAAAACCAATAGTAATTTTCGCATATCCGCCAAAAGATTATCGCTAGCCTCAACACATTGAACTGATAATGAGGTGTCTAAAAGATCAGATGATGTCAGGCCCATATGTAAATACCTTGCTTCCGGGCCCAGATATGCGCCTACATTATTAATAAAAGCAACCACATCATGCTTTGTCTTTTCTTCTAATTTTCTTACCTCATCAATATCAAATTTGGCAGTCTTTTTAATTTTTTCCATCGATTTTTTGGGGATTTGGCCTAATTTACACAAGGCTTCACAGGCTAAAACTTCTATTTGAAGCATTATTTCAAATTTCCTCTTTTCGCTCCAAACATTGCCCATCTTTGATAGGGTATAACGATCAATCATGACTAAAACTCCTTTTTTAAAGAATTCCTTTTTCCCAATTAAAGCAGAGACATAATATATCAGAAGAATATAACGAGGTCAATTAAAATCGTGTTTTAGCAGCACATTATATGGGCATTTGTGTCACAACTAGTTGCAGTATAATTGTTTACGTTCTTAGTAAAATTGAGAAAAAAAGGAACAAGAAGCAGATTTTGCATCATTTATTCTTTTATTTAGATTATTGCGGAATTTTTTCCTTAAAGTATCCAATAGCCGCATTCATGGCCTCATTAGACAACTGAGGGGAAACTTCGACTAATTTTTTCCCGGTAGGGCTTTTATAAAATTTGACAAGGTCCTGTAACTCATCAATATGAAAATATTTATTATAAATCGGAAGCAAAACTTCAATTATCCCATCAATGTTAAGCATTTTCTTAAGCTGCTCTTTGTTTTCTATCGGAGCACTGGCAATAATTGCATCTATTTTCTGCTGCAAAACATTTTTAGTACCATTGACTTCCATTAATTCACTTAATAATTTGAATTTTGCTTCCGGAATTACTGTTTTTTCCTGAGAGTAACAATTAGAAGCAATTAACTGCAGTAAAGTCAAAGCAAATAATAAGATTAATAAAGATTTTCTTTTCATTTTTCTTTTCCTTTTATAATATTGTTTTTTAAGGCTTGTGCTTTTGCAATTAATTCCTTAACCTGTTCATTTTCTTGCAGCTGCAAAGAATATTCCCAAACCTGAATTGCTTTATCAAGTTGATTTATATTTCCATATAATTTTCCTAACTCAATATAAGCCGGAACATATTTTCTGTCAAACTTAATTGCCTTGCCATACAAACCAAAGGCCAATTCCTTATAACCTTTCTCGGCGAATAATCCGGCGATATTAGTTAATACTGCCGAATTCTTATTATGGGCATAAATATCTTTCCCTAATTCAACTGCCTGTGCAAACTGTTTGGTTTCCATATAAACACCGATTAGAACGCCTAAGGCCGTGCTATTGTACTTATCCTGCTTAATTATTTCCTGAAGCAGGCTTTTAGCTTTAGCAAAATCGCGTTCCTCTAAATATATGCCGGCTAAATTAAACCGCGGATCAAGCAAGAAATATTGTTCCAAGCTAATCGCTTTAATAAAACTTTCTTTGGCGCTTTTGATATCATTCGTTAAAAGCAGCAGTTTTCCTCTGGTATTATAAATCAAAGAATCATAAGCGTTGATATTTTCTGCTTTTGACAACATTGCCCGCGCTAAATCAATATTTCCCAATCCCATATAAATTGACGCTAAATTAGCATAAATCTCGACATCACTCTTATCTCCCAAGAATGCCTTATTGTAATTTTCAATTGCTTCTTTGTATTTCTTTTTTTGCGCTTGAGCTGTTGCCAAATAATAATAAGCCCTTCTATCTTTCGGCACAACATTAAGCCAATGCCGGACATAAGATTCTTCGGTTTTCATTAAATTGTTATAGCTACGCGTGGCCAAAGACAGCGACAAGATAATTACAAAGATTAAAATATTCCACAGGCCTGGACGACAATATTGCTTCAATTTTAATAAAGCATAAGCGATATAAATAAAAAAACCTAAAGAAGACAAATAAAACCAATACGGCTCTATAGTTAATCCTAAAGCCGGAATAGTAAAGCCAGCTATCAAAAGCGGAACAAACCCGATTAAAAACCAAGCTAAAGAAACTCTAAATTCTTTTTCTTTGCGTAAGAAAAGAAATAAAAAGAGCGCTAAAACTAATATTCCTTTAATTAGAGCCGAGACAACCATTACTTCTTTTGGTTGTAAACTGTAAACAAACACAATATCTTTTAAAGACACTAAGGCCTTGCAGTACCAAAATAATAATTCGCAAAATGATGCGGCATAAACAGCCATGCTCATCGGGATATTAGTCATTTTGGCTGTTATAAATTCCTTGACTGTCATTGCCTCATTTGGCCGCAGCCAAAAGACAAACAAACTAATTACCAGATAAGGAATCCAAATCCTAAAAGCCTTTTTAATCGTATACTTATTATGAAACATTAAAATCATCATGATATAAACAACTCCTATAATTGCAATCTCGTGAAACAACAACGAACAAAAAAACAATAAATAGCTTAAAAAAGCAAATATTCTTTTGCGGCACGATAAATATTTAAGCAACAATCCTATACTGGCAATAATTAAAAGCGCATAAATCGAGATTATTCCGGCGACAATGTAATTAACCATCATCGTGTTTATCGGGTGAGAAGCAAATAAAAGAGCGGCCAAGCAAGCTAAATTCTTATCCTTGAATATTTCCCGGGCAAAATAATAAATAGCCAAGCAATAAATAAAAAAAAGAAAAATAGTCACATAATGATAGGCAAAATAATTAAAACCCAGAAGGCCATGAAGCCCTAAAAGCAATAGGTAAGCAAGTGGCCGAAAACTGTTAAAAGGCCGATGATAATCTTTAAGCTCGGGGAAAAGGCCTCTGATAGGAATGCTTGATTTCAAATCAAGCTTGGCATCTTGGCTGGTGATATTATTAACATCGTCTAATAATGGTTCATTATGGATATTATTGCCATACGAAAAAACGCAAATAAGAAATATCATCCCAATTGCCAGTAAATCAAAATTCTTAATTCTTAACATAGACATCCGTTAAATTAAGTTTGTTGAAATTTCATCTAAAACCAGTATCCCTTTGTCCGTAGCAGACAAGTTATTCGCCCTTCTCTTTAATAGGCCTTCTTTAATATACAAAGCTATTTTTTCTTTATCAATTGCTTTTAATTTTATCTGATATTTATTTTCAAGCTGAAACATATCAACGCCTTTGTTCATTCTAAGGCCAAAGAGTAAATTCTCTTTCATTTTATCCAGAGGAGCCAAGACCTCACGCTCAACAACCGCCTCTTTACTATCCTTAATTCGCTTAATATATTTAAATATGTTTGCCTCATTCCAAAACCGCACGCCGTTCAAATGAGAATGCGCGGCAACACCCAACCCGATATACTCGCCTCCTGACCAATAATTTATATTATGCTTGGATTCTTTGCCTGGAATTGAATAATTGCTTACCTCATATTGCTTGTATCCGGATTTCTGAAGCAGCTTCTTAACATTAGTATAAAACTTGGCCTGAAGCCCGCTATCAGGCAATAGCATTTTATCACTATAAAATTTGCTATTAGCTTCCGCCGAGAGAGAGTATATTGAAATATGCTCGCTTTTTAGTTTTACAAAATCCCTTATATCTTTATTAAGCTCGCCCAAAGACTGCCCCGGGAAACCAAACATCAAATCAACATTAACATTATTAAAGCCGGCTTTTATTATTTTATCATAACTTAAAAACACCTGTTCTTTTGAATGATTTCGACCTAAATATTTCAAATATTTATCTTGAAATGTTTGCACGCCTAAACTTATCCTATTTATTCCGGCATTCTTAATTATTGCTAACTTTTCATTATTGATATCTTCCGGATTAGCCTCAAGAGTCCACTCGCAATTCTTCTTAAACTTAAAATATTTATAAATGAGCGTTACCAATCGGCCTAAATCCTTATTAGTTAACCTGCTCGGGGTCCCGCCACCGATATAAATAGTTTCGACCGGCTCATTTTTATATTTCTTAGCTTCGGCTTCAAGGCAATCCAGATAAGTTTTCGCGCCTATCCCTTCTCCGACATAGACCGCAAAAGAGCAATAAAAACATTTCTTCGCGCAAAAAGGAATGTGGATATATAAAGATTTCATATTGATATTTATAAATTGATTTGAATTAAAAGCTTTGTTAATTATTCTATATCAGTTTGGCTAAAATCATTAAATAATTTTTATATTAGCTTCGTAATATGCTAATATACAAACGTTATTAAAGGTTAATTAAACAAGGAGGATATTATGGGATGCTGCTGCTCAAGTAAAAAGAAAACCACAAAAAAAGCTGTAAAGAAATCATCAAAAAAGAAGAAATAAGTAGTCAGGTTGCATATAAAAAAGCCCTCAATTTTGTTGAGGGCTTTTTTGTTGATAAAAACCGTTAATTATTTAATGCCATTCTTTTTCTTACGGGCATCTTTTTCGCTTTCCTTTTCGTTTCTCTTCATTATTTGCACGCGCTTTTCCGGCATATGATACTTCATCCAACCTTCAGCATATAATTTCAACCATTCATCAGTAGCCCGTTCAATTCCAATACTATAGCCCGCTTTCTGACTTTCGATCCAGAGGTGTTTATTAATTTCTTCAATCACGCGTTTGTCTTTGAGCAGTTCCTTTAAATCATTGATTTTCATGTTACCTCCTTTGTGGGCTTATTTCCGATTGATAATTATATACGAATTCCTCTCTAAGCAAAGCCTTTTTTACTATCTTTATAAAAGGCTGAATTTATCGGCGAATAAATGCCTTGGCTAATATCACGCTTATTTCATACAACAGAATCAAAGGCAAAGACATAATAATCATAGTCAATCCGTCGGGAGGAGTGACGATAGCGCTTATTATTAATATAATTACAATGGCATACTTTCTTCTTTGCGCTAAAAAATCAGCGGTAACAATGCCGCAAGAACATAATAGAAAAATAATTATTGGCAGCTGAAAAACTAATCCAAAACCCAAAACCAAAGAAGCGACAAAAGAAACATAGCTTTTCGCAGTAATAAGCGGCATTAACCACGTTGTCGCAAAGCTTAAAAAGAAATCCAAAACTATCGGAAACATTACAAGATATCCAAAAAACAAGCCCAAAACAAAAACAACCAATGAAGACAAAATAATAATTAAAACAGCCCGCTTCTCTTTTTTATTTAGAGCAATAGCAACAAAGCTCCAAAGCTGATAAAAAACAAAAGGCAGAGAAAGAATCAATCCCATCCACATCGATACATTAATCCGTACAAGCAAGGCATCCGCAGGCGAATTAAACACGACCAGCTTAACCGGCTTAATCAGCCAATACAGAATTTGCTCGGAATAGAAATATGACAAAAACGCAATAACCAAGAAACAAATAATTGAATAAATTATTTTAAACCGCAACTCCTCTAAATGGCCTAAAAAGGAAAGCTTATCTGAAATTTTATTATTTTCCATTCTGGGGGCTATTCTCATCGTCCTTTGATGCTTTTTTAAATGCTTTTATTGCCTCGCCCACAGCCTTCCCGATCTCCGGCAGCCTTTTTGCCCCAAACAATATCAGGATAATCAAAAGTATGATTATAATTTCCGGCAATCCGATTGAACCCATTTTATCCTCCTTTTACATTATTCTTTTAGCGTAAATTAATCTTACATTGTTAGAATTTTGTCCGGTTGAATTTACATTTAATATATTTATTAGCATTTTATATTTGCTTCCCGGACGAAATGATTTTTTGTTCTCCGTAAATATTATCAAATCTCTTTCTGTCAGAACCAACCCTTCCGAAGGCTTATCCTCCTCGGAGACAACAATACTATTTTGATGAAATTTACGGCATTTATTATAATTTATATCTTTGGGGCAAGAATCCCCCTTAGTTACAAATCCTTCGATAAAATAAGTGCCGAACTCAAATTGCCGGCTGTTTAACTCACTTATTTTAAGCGTCGGCTGAGCATTTCCTAAACTCGTCGTCAGCGTCAATACCAACAAAAGCAAAACGACCAGCTTCATAAGGCTTTACCCGAATTTGGTTTTGATTATTAAAATATATCCGCATAAAATCGCCGAAACAATGCCCATCAATGTTAATGCCGGCAATTTAGTCACCAGTGAAAATATCGCCAACAATAAAAAGCCAAACGCAAATAAAGTATACGCCGCAGAAGAAATTCCGGCAGTATTTTGAGATTGATTAATTTCCATTACTTGAAAAATCAACCCTAAAATAACACAAAAGCTAGCCACATATCCCATAAGCTCAACGTACGGAAGCTCTTTCTTCTCAAGAGATTTCTCATTAACAACTTTTGGCGCAGTTATCTCAGGCGAATCAGCCGCCTCTTCAACTTCTTCGGCCAAGATTGTTTTCGTCCGCAACGCTAATTCTTTATCTTTCTTTAACGTCGCTTTTGAATATTCATCTGCAATAATTATTCCTTCAGTTTGCGCTTGCTGTAAGGCTAAACTTTTACCTGAACGGACGCCCCTTGTTTTGTAAAAACCTTTATGAAAACCTTGGGTCAGCGGTTTGCCCAAATACATCAGTAAAACAAAAAATATTATTGCGCTGAAAAAAACAACTGATATCTTTTTTGTCTCCATTCTGGATAAAGATTCGGTACTATTTTCGATTTCGGAATCTAAAGCCCTTAACTCTTTAGCCACATAAATAAATTCAAATAAAACAAAGACAAAAAACAAAAAAACTTTCGGCCAAGATATTAAAGACGCAAAACCAGAGGAATAACCTTCCTTAATCCATTCTTGTGATATTAAATAAATTAAACCGTAGTTAATTATCAATAATAGGGGCCAGCCAATAAAGATCCAATTTCTCGCCCAACTTTTTATCCGGGCGATTCCTATGCCGATTACAACATGCATTATCCCGCGAATAAAAACCGCCATAAGAATCATGATCAGCAAATCCTCTTTAAAAGCAATTTGATTTAATCCCGATGGAGAACGCAGAATAAATTCGGTAAGAAAATAACCTGCAGATAACCCAACTAACAACGACAACCCAAAAATCATCCTAATTAAACCGTAAATTTCAAAAAATAATTTCTTTTTCGTAACCATAATAATTTCCAGGTATTTACGATAATATTTTAGAATCAATCCCGGCTGAATACAAACGATTTTTTAATATAAATATTTTTATTTCAAGCACTTACAACCCTATCCTTATCCACTTGCAATATTAAAAAATCTATGGCATATTTTCTTTATAAGGAGGTCGTAGATAGCTACTAGCAATTTAAGGCCTATCACCTTATAAAAACAGCGTCTGTTTCTACCAAGACGCTGTTTTTATTTATCCCAATGAATATATTCTGCAGGATTAATCTTTTTTCCCCAAAAGAGCAAACATTTTTTTCTTGTAAGCCTCAACTCCCGGCTGGTTAAAAGGATTAACTCCCAATAAATATCCGGATACCGCGACCGCGCGTTCAAAAAAATAATAGAGCTTGCCTAAATGATAGCTATCTGCCTTATCCAAGCTAATTGTACTATTAGGAACTCCGCCTTCATAGTGGGCAGCTGCCGTTGCCTTATAAGCTTGTTTGTTAACATAATCCAAATCCCGGCCGGCAACAATGTTAAACTTATCTAAATCATCTTTTTCAGAAGGAATAATCAAAGAATGTTCCGGCTTTTCAATCGCAATAAACGTTTCAAAAACATTACGCACGCCGTCTTGCATTAATTGGCCCATAGAGTGCAAATCCGTAGACATAATCAAAGATGATGGGAAAATCCCCTTGCCTTCCTTTGCCTCGCTTTCACCATAAAGCTGTTTCCACCATTCGGCAACGTAAAAAACATTGTCATAAAATGACGCCAAGACTTCGATTAATTTCTTCTTTTTATAGAGCAAATACCTCACCCCCGCATATTGATAAGCAATATTCTTATCCAAATCTATTGAGGAATATTCCTTTTGCCCGTCGCGCGCTCCATTTACTAACGCCTTGATATCGACTCCAGCTATCGCTAAGGGGACTAATCCTACCGGTGTAAGGACCGAAAACCTTCCACCGACATCGTCGGGAATAACAAATGACTTAAATCCGCATTCATCGGCAATCTTTCTTAAAGCTCCTTTTTTCTCGTCAGTAACGCAAATTATCCTTTGCCTTAATTCTTCTTTGCTATATTTCTCCTCCATTACTTTCTTAATAATCCTGAAAGCAATTGCCGGCTCGGTTGTCGTCCCAGACTTGGAAATGACACAAATCGTTATTCTTTTATTTTTTACATTTTCTAAAAGCTCGTAAAGCCCGTCGACACTCATATTATGCCCGGCATAATCAACCGGTATAAGCTCGGAATTTCGCAAGAATTTAATCGTCGCCCTTATACCCAAATAAGAACCGCCTATTCCGATACTAATCAAGAAATCGGAATGGCTCCTGACTTCTTTGCCCAAATTAACCAAAGAATCAAGAAATTTGTCCTCTATTCTCGAAGGCAAATCTGTCCATCCGACATAATCATTGCCTAGGCCGGTTTTGTTTTCCAAATCATCGTGGGCTTTTTTAATCTTGGGGAATATCTTTTTTAGGTCATTTTCACCAACATAACCTCTTAGATAACTCTTGTCGTATTTGATGCTCATAAAATTATCTCCTTTTCATTTTTCTTATCTTATTTTCCAGCTTAAAAACCAAAAAGCAAGTAAGAAAAGATAAATTATAAATAGTATCTGTTCCTTTTTTAAAATGAGCTTGTAATAATTGCCCCGCCTAAAACAGTATCGCGGCCATAAATTACAACTGATTGGCCCGGAGTAACTGCCGTTTGCGGTTCACTGAATGTTATCTTAAGATTCGCCCCTGACATGAATTTAATTTTGGATCGCACTGCGGAAGCGTTATAGCGGATTTTTACCCTTAAATGCCTTGTTTCGCCCCTTCTTAAATTTAACCCTAAATCATTAAAATCCCCGGCAATCAAACCCTGGGAGAACAATAATTCTCGGGGCCCAACAAAAACCTGATTGCTCTTTGGATCGATACGATAAACATAAGTCCTGTAGCCTAAAGCCAACCCCAATTTATCCCTTTGGCCAATTGTGTAATTAAGGATCCCCTTATGCCGGCCGACAACCTTACCCTGATAATCAATAAAATCTCCCGGAAGAATTTTTTCCGGAGATATTCTGCTTTCAATAAATTTTTTATAGCCCTCTTCCGGGATAAAACAGATATCCTGGCTGGCTTCTTTCCCGGCAGTAGGTAAATTAAACTTCTTAGCCAATTTTCTTACGTTTTCTTTTGTTAAATCTCCCAACGGAAATAATATCTGAGGTAATAATTTCCGGCCTATTCTGTTTAAAAAATAAGATTGGTCTTTAGTATTGTCTTTTCCCTTTTTCAGATAAAAAATGTCTTTCTTTTTGCCTGGGACAATACGCGCATAGTGCCCGGTTGCAATATAATTGCAATCAATTGATTTTGCATAACTTAAAAGCTTACCGAATTTAAGATAAACATTACAGCGGACACAAGGATTGGGAGTAAAACCGCTCAAGTATTGGCTGACAAAATCTTCAATAACGTATCTTTCCAATTCTTTTGAAAAATCCAAAACATAATGAGGGATTCCAATCTTGCGGCAAACCTCTTTTGCATCATTAATTGCTTTCATACCACAACATTTTGTGAACTCGTCATCTTTTACCCCTAAGCACATTGTAACGCCTAAAACGTTTTCATATTTTTTTGCCAAAATTGCCGCGACAACAGAAGAATCGACTCCTCCGCTCATTGCCACTAAAATTCTTTTGTTATTTTCTGGCATCTTTTATCCTTCTTGTGATTTAAAAAACTCGTTTCCCAGACGATGTTGGTCAATTATAGAACATCTTTTTTAAACAAGCAAGAAAACGTTTTCGCGCTTAGCGGTTTACCTTATTGCTTTTCATTATATATATGCTTTACTTAAATGGAGTTATAAATATCCGAAAATCCCAGTAGTTTTGGGGTCCCGCAAATAGGCGGGAGGCAAACCTCGGGAAACCGAGGGGCCCCTAGAAATAGGGCGCTGAACCATAAGAGTTCGGCGGCAAAGTTTCGGGCCTAAAGAAAGTAAAATTTCAATGGCAGCCGAGCGTACCGACAACGAGATAAACAAGAAAACAACCCAGATACGGTACGTTTATACTTATCTGGTTTTTTTGTTAAAAGGAGCACTAAATGTCCCATAAAAAACTTAGAAAAAGCATTAAAGTATTATTTTTTATCTTTTTTGGCTTAATTATTTCTTTTTTTGCATATGCTTCAGATTTGCCTTCACAAGCAGAATACGATACAGTTAAAAACAACTTGTACCTCTTGCAAGCCGCACAGAATGAGTATTTTAATACTACTGGCGATTGGTTATCTTCCGGAAACCTTGAAGAAATTAATACTATATTGGGCACAAACATTCAACCATCTGATTATTATGTTTATAGAGTAGGCCGCCCTACAAATATTGCTAATGCTGTTTCTTTGGGAAGCCCTTACCTATATTTAGGAGTAGACATTGAGGGTGATGTTATCTGTTCCGGTGATTTATGCGCCGAATACGAACCCGTAAAAGAAACTATTCTGCTTAGAGGTAGCTATTCTTGGACTACTTCAAATCAAGTCCGGTCATCAGCAAATATATTAGACATCGATAACATACCCGAAAATGGTAAAGAAACAGTCCTAGGAGACAACAACGGTAATTTATACGTATTCAGCAAAGATGGAACTATTTTCCCGGGATTTCCTATTGATGTCGGCGGAGCAATATATTCTTCTCCGGCAGTAGCCGATATCAATAATGACAGTGTTTTCGAAATTGTTGCCGCAACAACCTCAGGAGAAAATAAGCTCTCAATAATCAATCCAATAATTCCTTCAACATTATACTCTTTGACATTTACCGGGCCATACGATCAGATGACATCCTCGCCAGTTATTACCGAGCTGGACGGAGACCCTAATAAAGAAATCTTAATCGGAAATCACAACGGAAAACTTTTTGCTTTTAATCATGACCTAACCGCAGTAAGCAACTGGCCCGTCGGCGGTTTCGATGCCAGTGACCTTAATACAATAAAATCTTCTCCGGCAGTGGGTGATATTTTTAATAATTCTAATAAATATATAGCTTTTGGAACAAGCGGAAATTCATTCTATGTTTTAAACAACCAAGGAATTGAATATTCTAAGAAACAAATCAGTTCGCATCAATTTGACCCCTCACCTCTTTTAGCAGATATTGATGGTGACGCAATTTATGAAATTGTTACCGGTGCTATTCTTACCAGCCCATTCGCCGGAAGATTATACGCCTTTGAAGCAACTCCAACAACATTAACCGATGCTGCCGGATGGGAGAATGGAAAATCAACTGAAGCAATTTGGAGCTCTCCGGTAGTTGCTGATATTTTGCCATATCATAATTCTGCCAGCCCGGAATTTAACAAAGATTTGGAAATAGTTATTACTTCGGTAAGTTCTTCTCAAGGTAAAATATATGTTTATCATCACGACGGCGTTTTAGCCGCAAATTATCCCGTAACTTTACCGACAAATAATTTTCTTAAAGCATCTCCAACAATTGCCGATATTGATAACGATTCTGATTTAGACATATTAGTGTCAAAAAGATATTCGACTTTTACTTTAAATCAAGGATATATCCAAGCCTTTGATGTCTTAACCGGAACGCAAAGCTTTTTAAGCGACACGTATTTTACCGGCCAGGATACCGGAGGAAATCATTTTAATATAGTATCCTCTCCTGCTATCGAGGACTTAGATAATGATGGTTTAACATTAGATGTTGTTGTCGGAACCGGAAGTTCGCAAGCTTATGTATGGAAAGATTTACCCGGCAATATAAATAAATGGCCAAAATTTAGAAAAGACAATCAAAATACCGGTGTTTACGAAAGAGGCGACCGTTCACGCCCAGTTGTTGCGGTTACCAACGAAATACACATTCAACAAGGGCAAACAGCTGAATTTATCGTATCCGCAAATGACGCCGAACATGGCATCGAATATTTAAAAGTATATAACACGAGTAACTTACCAAGCAACGATTGGAATTTTAATAACAACCAAATCAATCCTCCACAGAATCCTGTTTCGCAGACATTTACTTGGAATTC
>JAKLDK010000033.1 GCA_022703565.1 Candidatus Omnitrophota bacterium | reverse complement strand
CCGAGCAGTTTATAAAAATTAATTTTATTAATCCGATTAGTGCCGAGAAAGAAATTAATATAAATGAGATATTTAATCCTTTTTATTCGACCAAGGAAAATGGTTTAGGCTTAGGGCTAGCGATAAGCCGGGATATTATTAAAAAACATAAAGGAGAAATCCGGGCGTTTATTAATAATTCTCGGGAGGTTGCCTTTGTCGTTAAAATTCCCATATTAGCCAACTGATTAGGAAAATAAATGATTTCAGAACATATCCTAGTTATTGATGATAATACTAAGGTTATCAACAGTATTAAACTGGCTTTTCCCGAGTATGATGTCAGTGCCTATAGCGACGGAAAGAAGGCCTTGTCTTTATTGCAGAAACCAAATGATGTCCGGCTGGTATTGCTGGACATTATGATGCCGGAGGTGGATGGGATTACTGTTTTACGCGAAATAAAAAATATTAATCCGGATATTGCCGTTATCATTATGACCGCTTACGCAACTAAAGACTTTGCGATTGACGCCCTGCGTTTTCATGCCGATGACTTTATTGAAAAGCCTTTTAATTTAGATGAGCTAAGAGGAAAAATCAGGGCGCTGTTGAAAGAAAGGGAACATTTTGGTAAAAGTTTTAATAGCGCGATGATAGAAAGAATAAGAAATTTTGTATCCAGAAATTATAATAATATTTCGCTGGAAATCTTGGCACAATATTTATGTTTGGCTCCCAAATACGTCAGCCGGATGTTTAAAGAAAATAGTGGTGGAAGTTTTCATGATTTAGTAATTAGAACCAAGATAGAAAAAGCTAAAGAAATGCTGGCCAAAACAGCTATTACTGTAGAGGAAATATCGTACAAATTAGGATATGCCAATCCCGAATCATTTATGCGGATTTTTAAAAAGCATACAAAAACAACACCTTCCCAATATAGAAGGCAGCAAAATAGTTAAGAATCTCTTCCTAATGCTCTAAAAAGCCTAAAATTCTGCATTAAAGTAGAAAAAAGCTAGTTGATAGTACCCTTTACCTATTACAATATTTTATATTTGTGTCATTTTATATGTAGCGGAGGGATACAAATATGAAAAGAAGAATATTATTAATTGATGACGATCGTGATTTAGTTCTCCTTGTTTCTTCTCTGTTGGAAATTTGGGATTATGAAGTTACTGTTGCTTTTGATGGGAAACAGGCGATGGAAAAACTTCAGAAGAAACCAGATTTAATCTTGTTGGACCGCGGGCTTCCGGATATTGAGGGTTTGGAAATCTGCCGGAAAATTAGATCAGAAGAAAGATATAATGATGTACCGATAATAATTTTATCAGGCAAGGATTCAATCGACGATAAGATAGACGGCCTTTATCTTGGAGCCGACGACTACATAATTAAGCCATTTAATAGCAATGAACTGAACGCGAGAATAAAAGCGTTTTTAAGGCGAAAAGAATTCGCGGAAAAGGCGCTTAAAGATAATAAAACGATAATAAATGAATTAAAGAATATAATTGATAATGAAAAGATAGTTTGTTCTTATCAGCCGATTTATAGCATGGAAACAAAAGAGGCCTTAGCTTTAGATGTCGCGAGCCTTCCGCCGGTTAATAGCTATTTATCTAATCCGGAGAAATTAATAAAAGCCTCAATTGAGCATGGTTTTTATTTAGATTTAGAAGATATGTGCTGGAGAAAAGCCGCGCAAAGATGGCAAAGCATTTATCCTAAAAAGAATTTAATAGTAAATTGCACACCGCGATATATTGAGATGAAAAGTATAAATAAAAGATTTATCAAGGAAATGAATGTTTCTCCGGAACATATCGGCGTGGAAATTAACGAAAGAATCCCGATATCCGATTTAAATGTTTTTATTTACAATGTTAATGAATTAAAGGAGGCTGGTTTTAAGGTTATTATGGGCCGAATGGAAACTGGAAGCATTAATCTAAATGATCTGAGCCGGGTTAAACCCAACTTCTTGACGATAGATATGGCATTGTTTCGAAGCATTGTTTCTAAAGTGTTTAAAAGAAAATTGATTAGCCATGTTGTTAATTTTTGTGAACAACATAAAATCAAAGTTATCGCTAAGAGCGTTGAATCTTCTGAAGAATTGGAATATTTGCAGACGCTTAATATTTATTGCGCTCAGGGGAATATCCTTAGAAGGCCGTCATTTGAAGTAGAAGATGACATCCTATCTAAGAAACTCTTATAGTATTTATAAATATACTAGGTAGTTATTAGCACTAATTTTACCTGCCGGATAATTTTATCTTGTCAGCCTAATTCCCGAAGAGTAGAATACTTATTCTATGAATAAGCATAAATCGCTAGAATCAGGGCTTTTATTTACCGACCAATATCAGTTAACTATGGCGCAGCTTTATTTCCGGAATGGCCTGCATAAAAAACAGGTTCAATTTGAACATTTCTTCCGCGAATATCCTAATTACGGCCTTCATCAGTCAGGGTATTGCTTAAATGCTGGTATCCATTGGTATATAAATTGGCTTTCCAGCCGTAGGTTCACAACTGAAGAGGTTTCAACTTTAAAGAAACATAAAAGCAGCCGAGGGAAACAGCTGTTCTCAAATGATTTTCTTTCCTGGCTAAAAAAGCAAAATCCGATTGAAGGTTTGACTGTAAAAGCAATTGCTGAAGGCCGGGTGGTTCATACTTATGAGCCGATAAATATTATTCAAGGGCCTTTGGCGATGTGTCAAATTATTGAATCATCGCTTTTAAACATGATTAATTACCAAATACTTGTTGCCACGAAAGCTTCCCGTATCCGAGAAGCAGCACAAGATAATTTAGTTTTAGAATTTGGAATGCGCCGGGCCCAGGATTTTGGGGCGAATGCCGGGACTCGGGCGGCTTTGATTGGCGGCGCGGATTATACCTCTAATGTTGGAATGTCTCACAAATTAGGTTTCCCGCCCAAGGGCACGCATGCCCATAGCATGGTGCAACTTTTTATGGCGCAAGGCGCGGGTGAATTAGGGGCTTTTAGGGCTTATGCTGATTTGTACCCGGATGATTGTTTATTACTGGTTGATACGATTAATACGCTTGAGAGTGGAATACCGAACGCGATTAAGGTTTTTTCTGAATTAAAGAAAAAAGGGCATAAACCGGTTGGGATTCGATTGGATTCCGGCGATTTGGCTTATCTTTGTATCCAAGCCGCTAAGATGTTAAACTCCGCTGGTTTTGAAGATACGTTTATTGTTTTATCGAATCAGCTTGATGAGCTGGTGATTTGGCAGATAGTAACTCAAATTAAAGAAGAAGCTTCAAAATATTCGGTTAATCCGGGCAAATTAATTAAACGTTTAATTTACGGGGTGGGGACAAATTTAATTACTTCGAAAGGTCATTCGGCTTTAGACGGAGTTTATAAATTAACTGCGATTAAAGAAAATATTGAATGGATTCCGACGATAAAATTCTCCGAAACAAAAGAAAAGATTATTAATCCCGGAGAAAAGAGTGTTTGGCGGATTTATGATAAGAAGAAAAAAGCGGTCGCGGATGTGTTGACTTTGGGTGATGAAAACCCGAATAAAATGAGAAATATTGTTTTGCATCATCCAGTTATTGCCGGCCAGGAGAGAAATCTATTGGCGAAAGATTGTTTCTTGATTGAATGCTTGCCGGCAAGCGTATTAGTGGATGGTAAAAGAAAGATAAAAGAACCGACAATTGAGGAAATTAGAAAAGTTAGGGATAATGACCTGAAAGCGCTTTATCCCGGAGTAAAACGGCTTATTAATCCGCATGTTTATCATGTTTCTTTGTCGGATAAATTGTGGAACTTGAAACAAAAATTAGCAAAAAAGAATGAGGCGCAACTATGAAAAAACAAAGAGCTCTATTAATTATTGATATGCAGATTGATTTCTGCCCCGGAGGTAGTTTGCCGGTGCCAAAGGCGGATTTGATAATAAAACCTTTAAATAGATATATCGCTTTTTTCAAGAGTAAGAAATGGCCGGTGGTTGCTTCGCGCGATTGGCATCCTCCGATTACAAAGCATTTTAAATCCTCGGGAGGATTATGGCCAGAACACTGTGTTGCCAGGAGCAAGGGAGCGCAATTTCATCCTAAATTAAAACTGCCTTCCAATGTTAAAATTGTTTCTAAGGGAACTACCCCTATCGAGGATGGTTATTCGGCTTTTGACTCTCGGGATCAAAATAAAAAGAAATTATCCCGTCTTTTAAAGAGCCTAGGGGTAAAAGAGATATTCATCGGCGGGTTAGCAACCGATTATTGTATTAGGGCAACGGCCTTATCCGCGATGAAAGAAAATTTTACAGTTTATTTCTTAAAGGACGCCAGCAAAGGTATTTCTGCTAAAACATCCCAGGATGCTATTAAGTTGATGAAAGAAAAAGGAATTGAACCAATAGATTTTACAAAATTCAGAAAGATTACAGGATAAATGAAAAAGTTTAAGTGGCTTTTTTTAGTTATAATCATATTGTTTTTTGCAAACTTTTGGCTCTCCAGCCATAAGATTTCTGACCCGAGGATAAAAGAAAAAAGCAGCGTAATAAAACTTCCTAAACCGGATTATTCAAAAGGGGTATCGGTTGAAGAGGCGATAATGTCCCGCCGATCTGTTCGCGAATTCTCTAATAAACCATTAAAGGTTGAACAATTGTCCGAACTTTTATTCGCCAGTTACGGAATTACGGGGAAAGAAATTCATCAGATGCTGCGTTCGGCTCCATCGGCAGGAACGTTATATCCTTTTGATATTTTTGTTGTTATAAATAATGTTAAAGAAATCCAGCCGGGTATTTATCTTTATGACGCGTTTACCCATTCAATTAAAAGTATTAAAAAAGGTAATTTTGGAAAAAGAATATCTGAAGCTGCTTTGGGCCAGGAATTCTTGGAAAGCGCGGCCGTTGTGTTTGTTCTTTCCGCGGTACCGGATAGGATGACAAATAGATATGGTGAACGCGGCTGGCGTTATATTTATATGGAGGCCGGGCACATCAGCCAAAACATATATCTGGAAGCTGTTTCTTTAAAACTGGGTTCGGTAAGCGTTGGGGCATTTATCGACGAGGAGATTGATGGTTTATTCGGTTTTGATGGAATAAAAGAGAAGGTACTTTATCTTCATGCTGTCGGAGATATCCAATAAAATTTTATCAGATTAGGAGGCAAATAGTTAAGTGATAAAAAAAGATTTTAAGATTAGCCGGGAAATATTCTTTCAATATTTGATATTAGCAATTACTGTTTGGTATGTAGTTTTGTGTATATTTCACTATTTATTTCAAAGGCCTTTATGGTGCGATGAATTAGCGGTTTATGAGAGCGTTGTTCATTTTAAGGGAATGGATTTCTTCACGGAAAACTTGTTAGTCGGGCAGAACTTCCCCAGGTTGCATCTTTTTTTAGTACATACCGTTTCCGAGCCGTTTAATTACTCTTTACTTTCGGTAAGATTTCTTTCTTTTGTTTTTATGCTATCGGCTTTTTTCCTTTGGAAAAACAGCATCTCTCGTGAATTCAAAGACAAAAGAGATTATTTCGTTTATTTGTTGTCATGGTGTTCTTCGGCGGCGCTTATTTATTATTCGGCCGAACAAAAACAATATTCGATGGATGTTTTGGCGAGCGCGATATTTGTGTTTTTTCTGTACAATCAAGATTTTCTTGAACAGCAACGTCGAAAATATTACGGAGTTATTTTATTCTTTCTTCCGGCGTTGATAACGATGTCTTATCCGGCATTCTTTTTCTTTGTTTTTCCGCTTTATAACTTGTTTGTTTCTTCAAGAAAAGATAAGTCCTTAATTAAATTCTTGGTAATTTATGTTGCCGCTATTTTGTTCTTTTCATTTTTAGCCTATTACTTTGATATGCGGCTTAGAAAAGTTTATGGTTATGACGATTACTTTATTTATTTTACATCTGTGGGCGAGTTTTTTAAGACTTTAGGCGAAGGTACGATGAATTTATTCTCGCGTTTTTTAGTCGAACGCCCGCGAATTTTGAAAAAAATAATCTTGCCCTTCTTTATTATCGGGTTTGTGAATATTTTCGTGATATTTATCGCTAATTTTAAGAAAGAAAAATTCCGATTTGTTTCGGTTAAAACAATCGCTTTAGCTGTATTTGTCGAGATGTTAATCCTGGGAGCTTTAAAAAAATATCCGTTTACTGTTCCTCGGACCTCGCTTTATTTTGCTCCAATAGTGTTGTTTTTAACTTTAGACGGGATTCTCAGTCTTAAAAAAGTTAATTTATATTTGTACAAAGCCGTATTTTCGTTATATTGTATTTTGCTTACGTTTTTGTTTTTACAGCTTTCGTTCTTGTTCTTAACCGGTAAGGGCGCATTTGCGCCTTTATTGTGGTTTTGGGGAATAACTAAATAGCTATGTTTACAAAAGAACAACTTATTGCCAAATTAGAGCTGATTATTGAAGAAGAAAGGACCGCAATACCTTTGTATTCGAAATATTCAAGTGATCAGTTCTTTTTCCGTGGATTTTCGTTAGAAAAAGTTGCGAAAATGAAAGAAGCTTTGGAGATATTAAGAGTTGATTCCCAAAGACATCAAGAATATTTTGAAGCTTTGCTTAGCGACATAAAGGCCTCGCCTAAAAATGTATACTAAACAGGAAATAATTGATTATTTTCAAAATGTCGGGTTAAAAGAGCGGGACATGATTTTTAACTTGCACGATATGATGACTCTTGTTGAAGACAAAGCTTTGATTGCCCGGTTAAAAGTTGTGGCTGACGACGAGGTCAGGCATTATTCTTTAGTGCAAAAAACCATAATTTCTGTTATGGGCGCGGCTTTTGAAAGAAGAATGTGGGAGCGGAAATATGTGTTGGGTAAAGCCACGTTAAAGGAACAGGATTCTAATAAGCAAATACAAGCCCGCTGCATTGATATGTCTTTTGGCGGAGTATGTATCGATTTTGAATCACGTGAAACTATAGTCGCGGAAAAGAAATACCAAATTAGGATCGAGTTTTTTGACAGTACTACTCCGATAAATCGGGTCGGGAGAGTAAGATGGATGCGAAAAATAAACGATGAATTATATACGTGTGGAATAACTTTTTTAGATGAAACCGAAAATATTTATTTCATGCCACCAACCAATAATATCTAAAATGAACCTAAAATGAACCTAAATGAACTAAAAAGCCTTTTTAAGGGACTAACAATTTCAGAAGACAGAGTTGACGAAGAAAGCTATAAAGAAATGGTTTTCTTATTTAGTGACCTGGAAAAATGGAATAAAGTACTCACCTCCGCTTTAAATCCTCCGGTAAAGCCTGTGGGAATGAAGCCGGATAAAGAACATGTTAAGGCAACAGAAGAATATGGGGCGATCAGGGAGAATCAAACTCTTTACAAGAAAGATTTTGCTGGCCAAGTGATAATCGCGATGTTATGGCCTTGGTCGGATGGCGCGCACATTACGCTTAAGTTAGCCCAGCTTTAAAGCTTAAATTTATCACCAGGTTCTTTATATCAATTGACTATAAATATTAATTATGATACTTTATGTGAAAACTTTTTAATCTGAGGGATTTACATGCCTAAGAAAATAAAAATTGGACTTATTGGATGCGGGAATATGGGTTCAGCTATTCTTAAGGCCGTATTCCGTAAATATTCGGTTAAGGTATGTGAAAATGATAAAAATAGGGCCAAAATCCTCAAAAAGAAATTTGATATTCCGCCTGAAACACTATCCGAAGTTGTGTCTAAATCCGATGTCATTATTTTAGCGGTAAAACCCCAAGATTTTGAAGGTGTTCTGGCAAATATTAAAAACTATTTAAGAAAAGACAAAGTTGTTATTTCTATTGCGGCCGGAATTACAATTTATTATATGCAAAAAAGATTAGGTAATGATATAAAGATTATTAGAACAATGCCAAATCTTCCGGCGCAAATTAATCAGGGAATTACAGCGATTTCAAAATCAAAAAATGTCTCTTCCCGTGACTTAAATACTGCGGTTAAAATCTTTGAAAACATTGGCCGAGTCTTGGTTGTAGATGAGAATAGAATTAATTCTATAACTGCTGTTTCCGGAAGCGGTCCGGCTTATGTGTTTTTGTTCGTCGAATTATTTGTTAACGCTGCAATGTCTTTGGGTTTTTCGCTGGAACAATCTGTAAAATTAGTTAGCCAAACTATTCACGGATCTTTGGAATTATTGCAAAAGTCCAAGGAATGTCCGAAGGATTTACGTGAAAAAGTAACATCAAAAGGCGGGACAACTCAAGCGGCAATGGATGTGTTTTTCAAGCATAATATTGATAAAGTTTTTATTCAAGCTTTGAAAGCCGCGGAAAACAGGGCTCGTGAACTTTCAAAATAATAAGGAGTTAGGAAATGGCTAAAGTCGGAATTATTGGCGGAAGCGGGCTTTATGAAATTGACGGGGTTAAGAATGTTAAGCGTGTAACAGTTAAAACGCCTTTTGGTGAACCTTCTGATAGTTATATTACCGGTGAGATAGAAAATACTGAGGTTGTCTTTTTATCCCGTCATGGACGGGGCCATAAGGTGTCTCCTAGTGAGATTAACTATCGCGCGAATATTTATGGGATGAAAAAGCTAGGTGTTGATGCTATCCTTTCTGTTTCTGCGGTGGGAAGTTTAAAAGAAGAATTAAAACCGATGGATTTTGTTATTCCGGATCAATTTTTGGATAGGACTAACCGTTGCCGCCAAGCTACATTCTTTACCGACGGAATTGTTGCTCATGTGGCGTTTGCTGACCCTGTTTCAAAAGAAATTGCTGACATCTTATTTGCTAGCGCGAAAAAAGTCGGGGTGAGGGTTTTTAAGGGCGGAACTTATGTCAATATGGAAGGCCCGCAATTTTCAACTAAAGCTGAATCGAATTTGTACCGCAGTTGGAAAATGGATATTATCGGGATGACTAATATGACTGAAGCAAAATTGGCGCGTGAGGCTGAAATTTCCTATGCGACACTTGCCGCTGTTACTGATTATGATTGTTGGCATCCGGAGCATGATAGCGTCACGATTGAAATGATTATTGCGAATCTAAATAAGAATATTGATAACGCAAAGAAAATTCTAAGAACTGCAATCCCTGAGGTGGGGAAACTAAAGAATTTTAGCGCGAGCGATGCGTTAAAATTCGCGATTGTTACCGGGCGTGATGTAATTTCACCGGACGCGAAAAAAAGATTAGATATAATAATTGGGAAGTATATTAAATAAAATGAGCGAAAAAAACCAAACATCAGAATATCAAAATACTATAAATCTTCCGCAGACAAATTTTGCAATGAAGGCTGATTTGGCTACGCGCGAGCCAAAGATGTTAGAGATGTGGCAAAAAGAGAACTTATACGGTAAGATTAGAAGTAAATCAGCGAATAAAAAACAATTTATCCTGCATGACGGCCCGCCGTATGCCAACGGACATATTCATATCGGGCATGCTTTAAATAAAATACTAAAAGATTTTATTGTTAAGATGAAAACAATGCAGGGCCTGGACAGTTTTTATCTGCCGGGATGGGATTGTCACGGGCTTCCGATTGAGCATCAGTTATTTAAGGAATTAAAAAAACATAAAGGCGAAGTTGATTGTGTTGATTTTAGGAAAAAAGCACATGAGTACGCTTTAAAATTTGTTGGGATCCAAAGAGACGAATTTAAACGATTAGGAGTTTTTGGCGAATGGGATAACCCGTATCTTACATTAAATACTGAATATGAATATTGGATTTTAAAATCTTTGCAGTCTTTAAACGATAAGGGCTATATTTACCGCGGGCTTAAACCTGTTAATTGGTGCGCCAAATGTGAAACTGCTTTGGCTGAGGCTGAAGTCGAATATGAAAATCATACCTCTCCGTCGGTTTATGTGAAGTTTTTAGTTAATAATCCGCAAGAATTGGATAAAAAGTTTTCCGGCAAAAAAGTATCATTGCTTGTATGGACGACAACTCCCTGGACGCTCTTGGCTAATGTTGCGGTTTGCGTTCATCCTACGTTTACTTATTTGGCTGTTGAGGTTGGTGGTGAAGTATTAATTGTTGAAAGAACATTATCCCAAATAGTTTTAGAGAAGTGCAAAATAACTGATTATAAGGAACTGGGTGAGTTTGAGGGAAATAAATTAACGAAATTAAAATACGATCATATTTTTGGGTTAAGAAAGAATTGCCCGGTTGTGACAGCCGATTATGTCACAAAAGAAGACGGTACAGGGCTGGTTCATACTGCTCCCGGACATGGGCAGGACGATTATCAGACTGGAATAAGAAATAATTTGGAAATTGTTATGCCGGTTAATGATCGTGGAGTTTATACCGCCGAGGCTGGCAAATATGAAGGCGAACATGTTTTTAAGGCTAATGAGAAAATTATTGAAGAATTGAAAGAGAAAAATATTTTATTAGCTTCCGAAAATATTACGCATTCTTATCCGCATTGCTGGAGGTGTAAATCGCCAATAATTTTTAGAGCAACAAAGCAATGGTTTTTGGCGGTTGACCATAATAATTTACGTAAAAAATTAGCAGATATCATTAAGACTCAAGTTGAATGGATTCCGGAAACCGGCCAGGAAAGAATTCTGGGCATGGTCAGCCTTCGTCCGGATTGGTGTTTATCCCGTCAGAGGTATTGGGGTGTACCAATTCCGGCAATTGAATGTAAGAATTGCGGTCATCGCGATTTGTTTAGCGAAGTTATAAATAAGTTTGCTGATTTTGCGAAAAAAGAAAGTACTAATTCCTGGTTTGAGCGGGATATCAAGGATTTTATTTCTGCCGGTACCAAATGCAGTAAGTGCGGTAAGAGTGAATTTGTTAAATCATTTGATATTTTGGATGTTTGGTTTGATTCAGGCGTAAGCCATCAGGCTGTTGTTAAAGGCATAATGAAAAAAGATTTGCCGGTTGAAATGTATTTGGAAGGTTCGGATCAGCATCGTGGCTGGTTCCAATCATCTTTGATTCCGGCAGTTTGTATTGAAGGTAAAGCGCCGTTTAAGGCGGTATTAACTCATGGTTTTGTTGTTGATGGCGAAGGCCGTAAAATGTCAAAGTCCTTAGGCAATGTTGTTGCTCCGCAGGATATAATCAAACAAAGCGGTGCTGATATTTTAAGGCTTTGGGTTGCCTCAAGTTCCTACAATGAGGATGTTCGAATTTCCAAAGAAACATTAACTCGGCTTAGCGATGCTTACCGCAAAATTAGAAACACGGTTAGGTATTTATTGGGAAATTTATATGATTTTGACCCGGCAAAAGATACTCTCGCCTATCAAGAACTTTTAGATATAGACAAGTGGGCATTGTTTAAACTAGCGACGTATGTGGCTGATATCAAAACAAGTTATAATAAATATGAATTCGCCAATGCTTATAAACTGATATATTCTTTCTGCAACGAAGATTTGAGCAGTTTTTATCTTGACATCCTCAAGGACAGATTGTATACTTCTGCCGCTCAATCGAAGGAAAGAAAGTCAGCACAAACAGTTCTTTATAATATCACAAATTATTTGGTTCGTCTGTTAGCTCCGCTTATGTGTTATACCGCTGAAGAAATATTTGCGGTTATGCCAAAAGATGAGGCAATGAAAAAAGTTTCAAGTGTGCATTTACTTGATTGGTTAGATGTTCCGGATGATTGGCACAATGTTAAAACTGAGGAAAAATTTAAGATTTTAATTGAATTAAGGCCTTTTGTTTTAAAATCATTGGAAGATAAAAGAAGAGAAGGTTTGATTGGCAGTTCGTTGGAAGCCAAGGTTATTTTTAAGTCGTCCAGCAAAAGAGATTTGGATTATTTGAAGGCTAACTTAGGATTATTACCATCTGCGTTTATTGTTTCGCAGGTTGAAGTATTAGAAGAGAGCGTATCTTCGGGATTAAGCGATAATTTCTCGCAGACCCAGGTATTAATTGAAAAAGCGCAAGGACAAAAATGTCCTCGTTGCTGGAATATAAAAAGCGATATCGGCCACGACCGTGACCATCAAACCTTATGTACTCGATGTGCGGCAAATGTAAAGGAGATTAGTAATGCCAAATAGGAAAGTAACTAACGGACAAAATAGCCCTTTTGATAAGAAGGAATTGGAAGTTTATGAAAAAGAATTAAACCGGCTTAAAGAAGATATTCTGCATGATATAAAGAATATGCATGAGAATACTAATTCCGGAGATAATGATTCAAAAGATTTATCCGGGCATGTTATGCATATGGCTGATGTTGCGACTGATATGTATGATAAAGAATTTAATTTAGGATTAGCCTCAAAAGACCGTCAAGTATTGCAAGAAGTTGAAGATGCTTTACAGCGGATTAAAGAAGGCAGTTATGGATTATGTATTGCAACAGGCAAACCAATTTCTAAAGCTCGCCTCAAAGCAATTCCTTATGTTAAATATTGCTTAGAATATCAAGAAGAATTAGAGAAAAAAAGAAGGCAATAATCAAATTTCTTTTTAATGCGATGAAAGAAACCCATCGTTCTTATTTTGACCTTTCACTTTCCTTTATAGTTACTCTCGCTATAGTAATTCTTGACCGTATAACCAAGAATTTTTTCGCCGGAATACTTTCTCTCGGCGAATCAATTCCAATAATCCGCGATATATTTCATATGACTTTAGTGCATAACACTGGTATTGCCTTCGGCCTTTTTAAAGATCAGAGCATTACTTTTATTTTTATGCCGGTTATCGCTATTTTTCTCCTGATTTTTAATATTTATTATTATCGTAATAACGACGAAGCTTTAAGCCGTACTTATATCATTGCTTTTTCTTTAATTTTAGCTGGTGCAATCGGCAATTTAATTGATAGAATATTTTACGGTTATGTAATTGATTTTATCGATTTTCGCGTTTGGCCGGTATTTAATGTCGCAGACAGCGCAATAACAATTGGCGCAGTAATAGTGGCGGTAAAATGTTTCCGATTATCTTCCAAATAGGCCCGATAGCAATTTATTCTTACGGCTTTATGCTGGCTGTAGCTGTAATTGTATGTTCATTTCTCGCCGGGCGCGATGCCGAACGTATGGGCATAGGAAAAGATTTTATTTATGATTTTGGGTTCTGGGTAGTTATTTCTGGCCTTATTGGCGCCCGGATTTATTTTATTTTACTATCTCCTAGGTATTTTATTGAAAATCCTATCGAAATTTTAATGATAAATAAAGGCGGCTTAGCTTGGCAGGGTGGTTTAATTCTCGGTTCGATTGCCGGATTGTTTTATGTGAATAAAAAGAATGTGAACTTGCCGAAATTCTTAGATTTATTCGCGCCGTATATTGCTTTAGGCCAGGCGATTGGCCGAGTGGGATGTTTTCTAAACGGATGTTGTTATGGCCGAGAAGATGTTCACGGAATATTCTTTCCAGTGCATGACGCGTATTTAATTCCCGTGCAATTATATTCTGCTTTTATATTATTTATTATTTATCTTGTTTTAGTGATTTATCGGAATAGAACTATTTATTCCGGCACAACAATTGGTGTTTATTTAATGTTGGCTTCGGCGGAAAGATTTATCGTTCAATTTTATCGAGCTGATTATGAGCCTATAGCGTTCAATATCGGAATATTCCAAATGTTTTGTATTTTCTTTTTTATTCTAGGAGCCTATGCCTTCTTATACTTTAAAAGTAAGTCCAGACAACAGTAGCGCTCGGCTGGATGTTTTCTTGACCCGAGAGCTGAAAGACCTTCCCTCGCGAAACTTTATCCAAAAACTTATTGAAGACGGGCATGTCAAGGTTAACGAAAGAATTGCCAAGTCTAATTATAAGCTTAATTCCGGTGAGGAAATAATTGTTAACATCCCCGATGATTTCGGCAAGCCGCAATATATATCGCCTGAAAATATTCCGTTGGATATTTTTTACGAGGATGATTATTTGATTGTTGTCAATAAGCCAATCGGCATGATTGTACATCCGGCAGATGGGGTTTATTCCGGAACTCTTGTTAACGCACTATTGCATTATGCAGATAATTTATCCGACGTAAATTCAGCGATACGCCCC
The DNA here is from genome assembly GCA_022703565.1 of Candidatus Omnitrophota bacterium. GTDB lineage: Bacteria > Omnitrophota > Gorgyraeia > Zapsychrales > Zapsychraceae > JADFZM01. The sequence goes on along the minus strand of JAKLDK010000033.1, from coordinate 1,326 downwards.
GGGATTGTGCATCGCTTAGATCAGGACACGTCGGGGTTGATAGTTGTGGCTAAGGATAATATTACGCACGCCCGTTTGGCTAAGCTTTTTGAAAGGCGGGAGATAAAAAAGAAATATATCGCTTTGGTGGAAGGGATAATTGAATTTGATGAGGGAAAGATTGATGAGCCTATCGGGACAAGTTTGCGAAGGCGGGATAAGAAGGCGGTGCGATATGATGAGGACTCGAAAGAGGCTTTAACATTTTACAAGGTTTTGCGACGGGGCAAGAATGTTTCTTTGGTATCGCTACTATTAAAAACCGGGAGAACGCATCAACTGCGGGTGCATATGTCTTTTATCGGACATCCGATTTTAGGCGATAAGAAATACGGCTCCAGAACTCCTTTTTCGCGTTTGGCCTTGCATTCCAAATCGATCGGCTTTAAACACCCGATTACTAAGAAATATATCGAGTTTTCCTCTAAAACTCCGAGTGAATTCTTGGAAAGAATAAAGTTGCCCTAGATAACGCTTGTCTTTTGCCGCTGATTTATTGTAAAGTTATGTGTGATGCAAAAAGCATCTATTCACATAATAGAAAAAGTCTTTCCTTAGCTTTACTTGAATTTATTTTTGTTTATAATATAATTGTTTGATAAATTAATAATACTTAGTATCAGGAGGATGCGAATGAAACTTGAAAAGATATCGATAATATTTTTTGTAATCATAATTATTTTGCTGATATCCCTGACCGCAATATCAATGTTTTTCTTCCAGAAAGAAATCGAGCGAAGAAAAGCTGTTGAAGTAATGTTGCAAAAAAGCAAGTCTAATGAGGAAGGCCTGGTTCGCGAGCTTGAAACTCTAAAGAAGAAAGCGGTTCTTCTCGAGGGAAAGAATAAGGATTTAGACGAGAAGGTTAATGGCTTAATGGATGATTTAGAGCTTGAGCAGGATTTAAGAGAGAAAATGAAGCTGGAAAGTATTTCGATAAAAGAAGAATTAGAAAAGACAAAACAGGCTAAAGAAAAAGTTGAGAAGGAAATTTTAAGCCTGGATTCGCAGATAAAGGATGCGGGAAATCAATTAAAAGAAAAAGAAAGCAGTATTGCTGAACTGCAGAAGAATTTGTCGCAAAAAGAAAAAGATGTCCAAGCGTTGCAAAAAGAGGCTGCGAATTTAAAAATTAAGAACGCAGAGCTAGAAAAGAACGTTTCTTCCGGCGGACAAATGCCTCAAGCTAAAATCACTGTTGACATGAAAGATGCTGAAGGTTCCGCGCTTATGAGTGATAACCAAGTGCAAAAAGCTTATAAGGATCCGAAGATTTTTGGCGGAGGA
>JAKLDK010000032.1 GCA_022703565.1 Candidatus Omnitrophota bacterium | reverse complement strand
GCTTAAGAGTAATGATTTGTCGCGCCTGGCGGTTGTTTTTGCCGGAAAACGCCCCGCATTATTCTTGCGTAAAAAGCTTTCGGATGTTTTGGGCAAGAGTTTTTACCCGCCTAAAATGTTTAATATTACGGAATTTGTCAGTTATGTGAATAAAAAGAAAGTGAGCTTGGAAGGAATCGCGGACTTGGAAAGCTCATATCTCCTTTACAAAATTGCGCAAGATAAATGCCCGGAAATATTAAAGAGCCGCGAAGCGTTTTTTGAATTCTTGCCTTGGGCGCAGGAAATACTCTCCTTTATCGAACAATTGGATTTAGAGAGGATAGAGGATAAGGCGCTTGGCTCGGTTCAGGCGAATGCTGAAATCGGTTATGCGGTTCCGCAAGATATAAACAAAATGCTTGAGAACATTGTTAAGCTGCGAAGGGAATATCATAATGTTTTGCTTAAAAATAATAAATATTCGCATGGCTTGCAATTTGAAAGAGCGATGCAAATAGTAAAGGAAGTTGATTTCGGAGAATTTGACCAGATATTATTCTGCAATTTCTTTTATTTTAATAATTCCGAGGAAGAAATTATTAAAACCTTGTACGCTAAAGGCAAGGCGAGTTTAATCTTTCAGGGAGACAGCCGAAAATGGCCGGTATTGGAGCATATCGCCCGTAATTTTAATTGCAAAATTGAAGAAGAGCCGGAAATAAAGAAGCCGAGTTTTGATTTGAAGTTATATTCATGTGTTGATTTGCATACGCAGGCCGCGGCAGCCAGGGATATATTAAAAGGGATTAAAAATATTGAAGAGACTGTTATTGTCCTTCCGTCGGCGGATTCTTTGATTCCGCTTATCTCGGAAATAAGTACGCTCACTAAAGAATTCAATGTTTCTTTGGGCTATCCGGTTAAAAGAAGCAGTTTATTTAATTTATTCGAGCATATTTATAAAGCGCAGATGTCAAAAAAAGAGGGCCGCTATTATGCCCGTGATTATTTAAAGGTCTTGCGGCATCCAATAGTAAAAAATCTGCAGATATCGTCCGATAAATCAACGACGAGGATAATCATCCATAAAATTGAAGAAATATTGACCGGTAAATACCTGGCTCATATCTCAGGTTGTCTTTTTGTGGATTTGCAGGAAATAATGAATTGCGACGAGCTGTATGAAATTGTTAAAGACGCTTTAAAAGATTCAGGATTAAGGGCAAGTAAAGAAAGCTTAAGGGTGGCCCTTCTCGAATTGCATAATGCTTTTTTTGTTAATTGGGAAAACTGCAATACTTTTGGTGCTTTCGCGGATGTTTTAAATAAGACATTGGAATTAATAACCGGGAAAGGGCAGCTGGGAAAATATCCGCTGAATATTAATGTAGCTGAAAGGCTTTATGAGCTAAAAGATGAGATGAAGAGAGGATCTTTTAAAGACGAGATATTCTCTGTGGAAGAAATATTCCGGGTTTTTGATAATAAAATCGGGCGCGAGGTTATTTCTTTCAAAGGAAGCCCTTTAAAGGGCCTGCAAATTTTAGGGCCTTTGGAAATCCGGGCTTTAAATTTTGAGAATGTAATTATTCTTGATGTTAACGAAGGTGTATTTCCGAAGCTTAAAATTTATGAGCCTTTGATTCCGCGGGAAATCAAGATAAGCCTAAGGCTAGACAGCTTGGAGCTGGAAGAAGAAATTCAGCGCTATCAATTCATGCGCATCATTTGCGCGGCCAAGAATGTGCACTTGATATATCAGGAGAATAAAGAGAAAGAAAAGAGCCGGTTTGTCGAGGAACTTATTTGGGACCGCGAAAAAGAAAGAAGTAAAATCGGAGTTGTTGCGGCAGTTTCCAATAGTTTTAATTTTGATATATCGCAAAAGCCAAAAGCAATTCACAAAACACCGGAAGTTATCAAGTTTTTACAAAATCATACTTTTTCCGCGAGCAGCATTAATACTTACCTGAATAATCCGCTGGATTTTTATTACAATTATGTTTTAGGCCTAAAAGAAGAGGATGATTTATTGGATGAGCCGCAGGCGAAACAAATCGGGACGTTTATCCATAATTTGCTTGAGGACAATTTTAAACAATTTGTTAACAAGAAGCCGGATATTGACGCGGCATTTCTAAAAAGGTTCTTTGTGGATTTTGATAAGCGTTTTGAGGAGGTGTTTTACCGCTCGATGAAAGGCGATTCGTTTTTATTGAAAGTAATCTTGCAGGATAGATTAACAAGGTTTTTAGATAGGGAAAAAAATAATCCGGATAGGCAAATTACCAAGATCTTATGCCTGGAAAAGAAATTTCAGGGTGAGATTGATACTGGGAATCATAAGCTAAAGTTCAATTATATCGTCGACAGGATTGATGAACTGGCTGATGGCTCTATTCTGGTTTTGGATTATAAGACCGGCAGTATTGAGCAAATTCCCAAGAATATTCCTAATCTTGATAATCTGGAATTGACGCGCGAGAGTATTCGGGATAATATAAGGTCATTCCAATTGCCGCTTTATCTTTATTTTATCCGGCAAGAATTTAAAGGCAGGACAGTTAACGCCGGATTGTACAGCTTAAGGACATTGGATATCAAGAAATTACTTTCGGAAAAGAATGTTCAGTATGCGGATAATATTTTAAGCGGGTATATGCGGGCTTTGAATTTTATTATAAGTGAAATATTAAATCCGAAAATAGATTTTATTGAGGATAAAAGCCGGGAATTCTAAAAAGGAGAGAAACATGATTAAAAAAACAGTTTTTCTATTAACCTTTATTTATCTCGCCGCAAATACTTTAGCGCTTGCCCAGGAAGCATTAAAATCCACAATTGACGACCAGACTAGCGTTGAAGTGACTGTTTACAATAGTAATCTGGGCTTGGTTAAAGACACGAGGAAAATTAATTTGCCTAAAGCCCAGGGCAAAGAGCTCCGCTTTATGGATGTCGCAGAATTTATAAACCCGGTTACGGTTCATGTAAAGTCTTTAAATAATCCGGAAAACTTTTTCGTTTTGGAACAGAATTACGAATACGATTTGATGAATGACCAGAAGCTTTTGGATAAATATGTCGGAAAGAATATAAAGTTGATGGATAAGAATCAGTATCAGGATACGACCAAGATAGTTGATGCCATTCTTTTAAGCAATAACAACGGCCAGATTTATAAAATTGGAAATGAAATATATTTAGGCCATCCTGGGATAAGGATTTTACCGGAAATTCCGGAAAATATGATTGCCCAGCCGACATTAACTTGGCTTTATTCAAGCGGGATTACGAGTGAGCAGCAATTACAAGTCTCTTACTTAACACAAAATATCAGCTGGCTGGCTGATTATATTTTGGTTGTAGATAAAGATGATAAATTAGCGGATTTATCGGGCTGGGTTTCGGTTGATAATAGAAGCGGAGCGACTTACAAGGAAGCAAAGTTAAAACTAGTTGCCGGAGAAGTTCATCAAGCGCCTCGGGCAAATCGAAGAGAAGCAAAAGTAATGTATGATGCTATGGAGCTCAGCGCTGGCGCGCCGCAATTTCAGGAAAAAGGGCTTTTCGAATATCATATGTATGATCTGCAACGTCCGACAACAATTAAAAATAATCAAACCAAGCAAATCAGTCTTTTGGAAGCAAGTAATGTGGCAATTGAAAAAGAAATGATTGTTGAGGGCAATTCGGCTTATTATATTAGCCAATACAGCCGGGGCGGAGATAAGCCAAAGGAACCAGTCAATGTTTATATCAAGTTTAAGAATGAGGAAAAGAATAAACTTGGAATGCCACTTCCGGCTGGCGTAATACGTTTATATAAAAAAGATGATACTGAAAGTTTGCAATTTATTGGCGAAGATAGGATTGAACACACGCCAAAAGATGAAGAAGTTAAATTAATGGTTGGAAAGGCTTTTGATGTTGTGGCTGAACGCGTTCAGACTGATTTTAAGAGGTTAAGTACCCAAATGTACGAATCAACTTGGGAAATAACTTTAAGGAATCATAAAAAAGAAGATGTTGTGGTTACGGTTATCGAGCCATTACCGTATAACCAATGGAATATTGTATTTAGTAGCCAGCCTTTTGAGAAAAAAGATGCTTTTACGGCGAAGTTTAAGGTAAGTGTCCCAAAAGATAAAGAGGTTAAGCTTACATATACTACTAGGGTAGGTTTATAGCCGTATTGTTGTAAGTGCATGCAGTATAGGGTTTTATGTGATAGGCGATAAATTATTTTAATGATTTATCGCCTATTTTTTTTAATTATATTGACGTTATTTTCTTGATTTTTGTGATTGTCAAGAAAGCGGTTTCTCAGAAATGGGTTCATCCCCTTGTCAATTTTCATATATGGAATATACTTACTATTGGATGTAAACGTTCTTTTAGGAGCATTCTAGTGATAAAGCCAAACCTCGGGTAACCGGGGGACGGAAAGCCGACAGTCCCTTATATAAGGGAGGCTGGGTTGCCAAAATTGACAATTTAGAGTATTTTGACCCTGTTTTCCATGGTTTGGATGACAGGGTTTTTTATTGAGTGCAAAATCGAAACAAACATGACAAAGCGTAGTTAAAAAAAATAAAATCAGAAGATATTAAATAGGGGGGCTAAAATGAAAAAAATAATTCTCTTAGTAATCGCCAGTTTCATCTTAACCGGATGTGCTTCGACGCAAATAACAAAAGGGATGAATAAAGAACAGGTTAAGGCAATTATGGGCGAACCGGATTCAATCAAGAATTCAAAAAATAGCTGTTGCCGAGAAAAGGATGAAGAAGCCTGGCATTATTTTGGCTCAAGCATTCCTTTGGCAGACAGAGACAAAAGTATTGTTTTTAATAATGACGAAGTAAAATATATTTTCGTTTATTAATTTCTGCTAAGGGATGCTGCTCTTTAGTATCCCTGAAAAATTTCTCCCAAAAGCGAAGCCCCATGTAGCATCAGTGGGGCTTCTTATTTTTTTTCCTATCGTGGTATTAAAAAATACACTTTTTTGTTTTTAGGTAAAGAATAAATTTTCTATTAATTCCGCTTAATCTTGTTTGACATCCAAATCGAATCTAGGATAATAATATTATTAGAAAGGTATAATATGTTATTAAATGTTTTAGGTTGGGCTTGGATTATTAGCGGGATAGTTTTCTCTTTAAGGCCAGGATGGCTTAAAGATATCCTTTGCAAAAAGGATTTAGCGATAATCCGCAATTTTATATTTATTATTAGTATTATTTTTAGTATTTTGTTGGTTATTTATTCATTTAGGATGTACGGATTTTGGGCTAGGGCGTTATTAATTGTCGGATTAGCCGGATTAGTCGAGGCTTTTTTATTCTTTTACCGCGGAGAATTGTCCAAGCCGGTAATGAATTTGCTTAACCAAAGAGGGATGTCTTTTTATCAGGTTTATTCTATTTGTAAAATAATTTTAGGCGCGATAATGTTGTCACTTTAGACTTTTTATGAAAAAAATATTTTTAATACTAGTGTTAATCTTAGCTTCGAATTATGCTTGGGCGGATAGAATTGAGCTTAAGAATGGCAATATTGTATTAGGAAAGATTATCGACCGTACCCAATATGACCTCCGCCTTGATACTGGTATAGGATTGCCAATTTATTTTTACTTAGAAGATATCCAATCAATTAATAAAATAGCCTTTTCCACAGCGAATGGGTCTTCTTTAGATTTTCCGGTTGATAACGAATTAGAAGAAGAAAAGGCTGAAATTAATTTGCCTCTTAACCAAGAAGTAAGCCCGCAGCCTCTAAAGGTAAAACCCAAAAGACAGATAACTTTGTATGTTGAAGATAACGGTGTTATAAATTTAGCTCCGGGAAGCGAAAAAGAAGATATTGAGCCTTTTTATCCGGATGATCCATCTAAGGGTAAGAATATTGATGACCTTTTAAGTGACTTAGAGAAAGAGATGGATAAAAGCGCTGAAGTTAAGATGCCTAAGTCGATAAGAGAACAGGCGAAAGATGTTAAAAAAGAAGTGTTGTCATTAGGTAAGGCTTTTAAAATGTTTGCTAAGGAAATAATGTTTGCGGAATTAAACTTCTTAAAGTTTATCGGTAAGCAAATTGACATAAGAATGCCGGGGCTATATGATTTTTTTTATTATCCGATAAAAAATACTTTGGTGTTTTATGAAGTTGAAGGTACCCCTCTTTTAGCTAAAGGTATTCTGTTTTATGCGGGAATTGTATTTTACCTCACCTATTGTTTTCCTTTAATGCGTTTAGCCAAAGTGTTTAAGACCGGAAATTATTGGATGGCCTGGGTTCCGTTATTGCAAGAAATTCTGGTAGTAAGAATGGCTGGGAAAACACTTTGGTGGCTGTTATTTTATCTGATTCCTTTTGTTCGCTTAGGGGGAATAGTATATTTATGGAGTGAAATTGCGTATCTGCTTTTTAAGCCTAAATGGGCAGCATTTTTAATGTTAATTCCGGGAGGGAATCTACTAGTTTTATGGAATTTCTCATTCTTTTATCAAGAATTAAGGGAAGAACAGCCTTAATATCTCTATTAATTGTCTTAACTTGTTTTACGGCAATGGCAATTGAGCTAGTGAGGGAAGAACGTATTTTGTCATACGATCGTTCTAGCTGGGAGGTAATTTATCGAGCCAACGGACAGGAGGTTGCCCGGGAAAGAACTTCTCCGGATGGCGCAACAAAAGTTTCCGGTAAAATTCCAGATGGATTGTTTAGGGTTTATTATCCCAGCGGTAAATTGATGAAAGAATTAGCTTATAAGGATGGTTTATTGAACGGCCAAGCGCGATATTATAGTGAGCAGGGTAATTTGATTCGAGTAATGAATTATTTGGAAGGAAAATTAGAAGGCGAAGTCAAGGAATATGATGATGAAGGCTCAATTCTCTATGTAGAATATTGGCAAAATGATAAACGTATCAATGAGAGGCGATATTTGCATTAAAATCTGCAGCTTTTCCGCTTTTTTACCAAATCCAACCATTTATTTGACATTTCTTGGATTTATTATATACTTCTAATTTATTATTGGCTCATTTATCTGGCTCGAAAGTATCAGAGCCGGATATGTTTATATATCGAAAGAGGTGATTGTAATGAGAATGCCTTTAATATTACTAGTATCAGTCGCAACAGTGCATTGTTTTACAACAAATGCTTTTCAAAAAAGCCAGAAGCATATAAACGAAGCTATGAAAAATGATGCTAAGCCAAAAGTAATAGTTTTGGCCGATAGCAATATGGATAATAAATAACCATAAGCACTGTCAATCTATTAAGCCCCGTAGAAATATCTTTTCTGCGGGGTTTTTTATTGGAGTTATGTTAGTTTTGGGTAATGGCAAATAGCTGGTTTTTTTTCTTAAATAAGGCGTGAGGGATATTCCAACTCATTGAAACATAGCAATTTAGCTAAAAACAATATTTGCAGATAGTCATTTTTATTACGCTGTCATTGCGAGCCCTGATTTTTAGGGCGCGGCAATCGCTTTTTTTCTCATCGAATAATGAGATTCCTTCCCTTCGCCGATGGCCTCGATCGCAATGACAAATTGGCGCTACTGTTTCAAACTTAAATAATAATGAACCATGTGATTTTGTTTAGGCTGAGCGTTAGGGCTTATAAATATTGATTTATTTATTTTTTGTGATTATAATATGGCTCACTTTTATTGGGCATAGCTTTTTTAATGTCAGTAATTATTTTATTTGAAAGTTGTTATATTGGGGGGATCAATAAATGCCTGCAATTAAACTGTTTAGAATCCGTATATTGAAATTGTTGTTTTTTCCCCTTCTTTTTATTGGTTTCTTAATCCCGTTTACTTTAGATAATAATGTTTTTGCTGAAATTCCTCTTAATGAATACCCAACCATAAATCTCGGCTCAATCCTGGTTAGCGCTCAAAGAACAGAAAAAGAAGCTGGCGATGTCGCAGAAAATGTTTATGTGATAACTAAAGAAGATATTGCCGGGTTACCAGTAAGAGATATCAATGATGTTCTTAAATATATTCCAGGAGTGGACATTCAAGTTGGTAATCAGTTTGGACAAGCTACTTCTGTAAGTATTCATGGCTCTGATTCCAAGCATGTTCTGGTTATGTTGGACGGCATTCCTTTTAATACTCAGCTGTCCGGGCAAGCAAATCCTACCCGCCTGCCTTTAGAAAACATTGAAAGGATTGAAGTTATTAAGGGAAGTTCTTCAAGTGCCTGGGGTTCCAGTTTAGGCGGGGTCATAAATATTATTACCAAACCTGTTGGAACAACGGCCAGGCCGAAAGGGAATTTTAAAACTTCTTACGCGGAATTTAGCACCACCAGAAACAGTTTGGAATTATCCGGGAAAGTTAAAGAGCTGGGATATTATATCGCGGGAAGTTTTGCAAAAAGTGACGGAATAAAATCCAAGTCAGAATCAGAAGAAAAAGAATCTTTTGTGAAGCTGGCGCATTCAATCGGTGATGAGGGTACAGTAACCGGTTTTTTTGGCAATAAGAGCGGGGATGTAAATGACGGAATTAATCCAAACAATAAATGGTATTCAACTCCATATTTATCCCGTTTCGGCCAGCTAAAAATTGAAGAAAAAAATGAAACAAGTGTTCTTAGCGCAACTTACAAATATAATGACCAGGATATTACAAGCGACCGGTATCATGGGACAACAAATGCTTTGGAATCATCAACTGTCAGCCATAACTTTTATCAGGGCTTAAGCTTAAACAGCGCCTTTGATGTGTTTGATGATGACCTTTTTGTTGCCGGCGCTGATTTTGATTGGCATACCATGAAATCAAATCAATATTTAGAAGCTAGCAAGGATATCGGGATGCAGGCTCCTTACGCTAATTATTCATTAAAATTGGATAAAGCGGAATTTATAGGCGGTATAAGATATGACCATAACCAAACATTCGGTTCGCAAGTAAGCCCGAGCTTAGGTTTTGTTTATAATTTTAATTTTAAGAATTTATCGCAATTTCATAGCAAGGTTTCCCGGGCGTTTAATGCTCCACCATTACTATGGATCTATAACGAATATGGCACTATAAAGCCAAATCCTGATTTAAAAGCTGAGCGGGCGCTTGTTTATGAGGCCGGTTTTGAGGGGAATGTTATTGAAAAATTAAAATATAACTTAGATTTTTACCGTTCGGATGCAAAGGACGCTATTGCCTGGGTTGTGGACGGCGGGTTTTATATCGCCAAGAATTTTAAGAAATTCAGGCGCCAGGGAGTGGAGCTGGGGTTAGATTGGGAACTGACAAAAGAACTAAATGTTTTTGGCAGTACCGGATTTAATGATGTTGAAAATCGGGAAACAAGAAAGACAGTACGTGACCAAAGCATCGCCCGTCAAAGTTATAAAATGGGAATGAATTATAAAAATAAAAAAGGTTTTGGATTGGCGGTAATTGGAAATTATAACCGCTCAAGCTCCGAACCGTCATTGCTAGCTAATGACCGGAAGTTTATATTTGATGCTAAATTATCAAAAGAGTTTAAGGGTATAAAAAAAGACTTGGATTGTGAGCTTTTTTTAAATGTCTATAACCTTACCAACAGCAAATATTGGTCAAATATTTCCTATCCAACGCCTGAAAGATATTTTGAAGGCGGTATAAGCCTCGATTTTTGATTCCAAAAGTGCGTGAAGGTGGAAAAAAGCTAGTTAATAGTGGTATAAAACTATTTATCATTTTGCTAACTAATGTAAAGTAGCTGTGGATTAATTAAACCGAGATTTTGCGATGGAAGATTTTTCCTCAAGAAAGTAATGGGAAGAAATCTTATATTGCAAAATTGAAAGTTTCCACAATCTTTATTCGAGAAAAAATGTGGTAATGCCGAGATTGTCTTTTCTATTAAAGAATCTCGGTTTAATTTAAAAAGGTGAGAATTTGAAGAAACTGGAATTTATATTAATAACTGTAATAATAATATTAAGTGTATTTTTAATTTGTTATTCATTACGGTCCTATTGCCCTATTAAAATATTTGTTTTTGCTGAGAAAAATAAAATTGCCCATTCTGGCCACTCTCTCCGCGGCGGAACCTTCCGATGGGGCACGGCAAATTCCCCGACCATAATTAATCCGATTTTAACAACTCATAGCGTGGCATCGCCCTTAATGGAATTAATATTCGATCCATTGGTCCATGTTAATGAAAAAGGTGAAATTACGCCGGGTTTAGCTAATTCCTGGGAAATATCAGAAAATAAACTTGAGTACACTTTTCATATTAATAAAGGCGTTAAATTCCACGACGGGAGGGAACTGACCGCCCAAGATGTAAAGTTTACTTATGACGCGATAAAAAACCCCAAAAATAATTCAGCCTGGCGCGCCAACTTAGATATTATTGATAGATGGGAAATATTAAATAATTACACTATCAAAATGGTTTTGAAAGAACCTTTTCCTTTGATTTTATATAAGCTGGTCAGGGAGATTGCGCCTAAGCATTTATTAGATAAATTTGGTAATTTAGCCGAAAATACTTTTAATTATTTCCCTATCGGCACTGGCCCTTATAAGTTTAAGGATTGGGATAAGGAAAGGCAACAGATCATTCTGGATGCCAATAACGAATATTTCGAAGGCCGGCCATATATTGATAGGATTGTAGTTAATACTTATCCGGATAATGAAAAATTATGGTCGGCATTTATGCGCCAGGAAATCGAAATGGTTCAGTTTATATCCATGGATAATTATAAAGTAATTGAAAATGACATGTCTTTTAAGGGATTCTTTATTCCAGTGGGAAATTATTACGCAATTGTTTACAACACCAATGATTATATATTGTCAGATTATGTGGTAAGAGAGGCAGTTGCCCTTTCGATTGACCGGCAAGCTTTAATAGATCAGATTCTTGGCGGGGCTGGCATTGAGAGTATTGGGCCTTTTCATCCTGATTCGGAACTTTTTAACAAAAACGTGGTTCCGATTGAATATAATCCAACCAAGGCCAGCTTAAATCTTTCTCACCGCGGCTGGGAGGATAAAAATAATGATGGTATCCTGGAAAAGGGCGGCAAAAACTTAGAAATAAATTTATTAATTGACAGTAAGAGTTCTGATTATATAAAAATAGCGACATTGCTTCGTCAGCAATTAGCCGAAGTAGGAATAAAAGTAAATGTTATTTTGTATGATGACCTTTCGGAGTTATCCGATAATTACCTAAAAACAACAAATGCAAATGCTGCTTTAAAATTTATTATAGGCAAAGGCTTTGGTTCATATGGCGGTTATGAACCGGCGATGTATTGGTCGTCTCTTTCCAGTGAATTTGGCCGGATATGGGGATATGAGAATAGTTATGTTGATTCTTTGATTGAGAAATCACAGAAGGCAATTAATAAAAATGAATATTTAACAACATATCATGAGATTCATAAAGCGTTATATGCTGACCAGCCGGTTTGCTTCCTTTTTTATCCCGGTACTTTTCATGCTGTATCGTCGGATATTAAGGATATTGATAATATATTTAATTTTTATATGCCAATGTACAATTTGAAGAAATGCTATATTTCCAGAAGCTCTTCGTAATTTCTTATAAACCAAAAAAAAGGAGGAAGTTATGGAAATCATCAGAAAAGGAACAGATGACCTTCAAAGACTAGATGTTTTGAGCTGTTGTATGCCTCCTGGCACAGAGAGTTTAGCGATGCCAGCAGAATAATCAAAAGGTGCAAAGGGCGCTTATCTTTTTAAGCGCCCTTTTTTTAAGTTGTTATGCAAAGGAAGAAATGAAACTATCTAATTATACAATTTGTGTCGATGATTATCCTCTCCCGGGGGAATCGCTTTTATTTAACACGAGGACGCAGGCGCTTGTTAAAATAAATTCAATCTTAAAAGACGCGGTAAGTTCTTTGGAAGCTACCGGCGCATCTCAGCTAAATAGTTATATCGGTGGAGATATTCTTTCTTTAGTCGAGATGGGGCTCTTGGTAAGAGATGAAGCCGAAGATGCTGATAAAATTAATAAATTCTTTTATGAGATTAAATACGGGGTCAAAGAGTCTTCGTATCCTGTGACAATTTTGACTACTTATGATTGTAATTTCCGCTGCATTTATTGCTTTGAACAAAATACCAGACAACGAATCGCAATGAATATTGTAACGGCGGATAAGGTAATGGCTTGGCTCAAGAAAAAAACTGCATTGTTAAAAGTAAAAGAATTGTATTTGATATTTTACGGTGGGGAACCATTGTTAAACAAAAGCATTGTTGAATATATTGCCCACGAGATGAAGATGTGGTGTCGCTCAAATAACTTGAATTTTAAATTCATGCTGCAAACTAACGGATATTTATTGAATAGAGAATTGATAGCGGATTATTTGGAGTTGGGCTTGTCTCAGGTGAGGATTTCGCTCGATGGTGTTGCCCGTATCCATGATCGAAACCGGCCATTTTTTGACGGTGGTAAGACTTTTGATAAGATCATGAAGAATATTTTAGATTGTTTGGACTTGGTAAAAATCGGGATTTCCACTAGTTATGACAAGGGTGATGTTTCTCATATTGAAGAGCTTCTTCGATATTTGGATGACATCGGAATTATTAATAAATTAGGGGATTTTATCTTTTCGCCAATACACCCGGTTTTAGGCCCGGTTAAACACGAAAAGAAGATTAAATACAGCCGATGTATGGTTAATTATCAGGATGAGAATCTATTTGAGACGATAAAAAAGATTGATGACTTGGTTAAAACCAGGCAATTGCCGCAAAAAAGCAGCCTAGCGGCAAATTTTTGCCCGTTAACTAGGGTTAATTCCGGCGTTACGATAGACCCGATGGGTAGAATTTATAAATGTAATTCAATGTTGGGGCATCCCGAATTTGCAGTGGGCGATGTGGATGAAGAAGGTTATAATATGCAGCATGAGTCTTTCGTAAACCTTGATATTTGGAAGAAATGCCCTATAAGCTGCGCTTATTTGCCGATGTGTGCCGGCGGGTGCCGGATGCATTCATATTTTGAGAAATTAGATTTTAATTCAGCAGTTTGCCACAAGAAATATTTAGACCAGATGGTGCCTTTTTTCATCAAGAGGGATTATGAACAAAAAATTAAACAGCCGTTATGAAATAAAGCTTGTCCTTTATTTTAGAAGGTATTTTACTGCTATTATTCTTTCCATCCTTTGCATGCTTTTAGTTAATGTGTTGTCATTAGCGTTTCCCTGGGCGATAAAGATTGTCCTTGATGATGTCTTGCCGAGGTATGATTTAATTCTGTTAAATAAAGTAATAATGGGTTTATTAGCGATATTGGTTTTAAGGGCATTATTTGGTTTTGTCCGCAAATATTTAAGCAATAAGGTCGGCGAAAAGATCGTATGTAATTTGCGGGAAGAAATATACCGTAAAATATATAAATTATCGATAGAAAATATCAGAAGGATTACTCCGAATCAAATTTTAAGCCGCATTACCCAAGATGTGGAAAATATCCGCTATTTTATTATTACCGACGCGGTTGAATTTATTTATGCGATTGTTAGCCTGGTTTTGATATTATTTGTCCTTTTCTGGATAAATATTAAACTAACGCTCTTGGCGGTTATTACTTTACCGTTCTTTGTTCTTTTGTACTCGCGATTGATGCCGCATTTAAGCCTGGCGTTAAAAAGATACCGGGAAGTTAATAGCCAGATATTTTCCAGGATAAATGAAGCGATCCAGGGGATGCCGGTCATAAAAACATTGAATGCCGAGGAGAATGAAAAAAGTAAATTTAAGGGCATGCAGGATAATTTATTAACCATGCTTAATAAAAGCCATTGGTTAAATGTTAGCTTGTGGGTTATTGTTGATTTCTTTTCCTCTCTAGGGCTGATTCTGGTTTTGTGGGTAGGTGCGCAAGAAGTGATGTCGGGAAAAATGACTTTCGGCGAATTAATGGCTTATTATTCTTACTTAGGAATGTTTTTTGTCCCGGTTATCCGTTTAACCGCGGTTAACAATTCGTTTCAGGAATCACGGGCGTCATTACTTAGGATTAATGAGATTATGGCTGTTGAGGAACAAGCCTCTTCAGTTATAAACGTATTAAATGTTGATAAATTGTTAGGCCAAATTGAATTTAAAAATGTTTATTTCTCATATATGGAAAGTAAACCGATATTAAGAAATATTAGTTTTGAAATTAATCCCGGCGAGATTGTCGGTATTGTTGGGCCGAGCGGGGCAGGTAAAACCAGCTTAATTAATTTGTTCCTAAGGCTTTATGAACCGGCTCGTGGAGATATTTTTATCGATAGGCATAATTTGCGGGAACTTGATATTAGAAAATATCGTGAACATGTTGCGGTTGTAATGCAGGACGATTTTCTTTTTGACGGAACGATTGAAGAAAATATTGCTTTTGGCTTAAACAATGTTAGCAGTAGTGATGTTGTGACTGTTGCTCAGGTTGCGCAAATACATGAATTTATTGATGGCTTAAAAGGTGGATATAAAACAAATATCGGAGAGCGGGGATTGAGGTTGTCTTGCGGGCAGCGTCAACGTATCGCAATTGCCCGGGCGCTATTAAGAAAGCCGTCAGTTTTGATATTGGACGAAGCCACTTCTTCCTTGGATGCTATTACTGAGAATTTGGTTCAAAAAGCTGTGATTGATTTTATGAAGGGAAAGAATATAATTATTGTGGCGCATCGGTTTTCTACAATAATGGAAGCCGATAAGATTTTTGTTATAAAAGATGGTATGCTTATAGAACAAGGTAGCCATAAAGAGCTGATAGCAAGAAAAAGTTTTTATAGCGAATTATATTTTGAGCAATTTAAGGATGAAGATTTGATAACTAGAAATATTATCTAACTATTTTCCAGCCTGATGAATAAAACATTAAGAAAACTCTCTCATTTATTGCCTCGTCGAATATGGGCTCAAATCTTTATCTTGATTGCTTTATTGGTCGTTATCCCTCTTGTTGTTTTAGGTTCGCTATTAATAAATACCAGCGAAAAGGCTATCAAGTCTTCTATTTTTCACAATCGTCGGGAATTAGCCATTCATACTGCCCGCGAAGTCAAAGAACATTTCTTAGGGGCAAAGAAATCGTTAATCGTAATGTCTTCAATATTAGGCCGCCTTCATTCTGATAGCTGGCGGCAAGAAACAGCTTTAATTGAATTAACTTCGCGCAATCCAATATTCTTGAGAATATCGTCGATTGATTTAAACGGCGATGAAATAGCGACTTCTTCATTAGGAAAAACTTTGCAAAATAGAAATAATGAAGAAGGGTTCAAACAAGCAAGAAATGGAGAATTCTTTATATCGAAGGTCTCAATTTCTAATGATTATATCCCGATGCTAACTATGGCCTTGCCCATAATAGAAAAAGGGTATATTAAGGCTGTTTTGATGGCGGATGTTAATCTCCGGGGAATTTGGGATATAGTCGATAGTATTAAATTAGGGCAAAGCGGGCAGGCTTTTATCGTCGATCAAGAAGGCCGGTATATTGCTCATCCGGATAAGAAATTAGTTCTTAAAAATTCTAAGCCGATTTATAAAGATGTTGTTAAAGCTGTTTTATCACAAGAGACAGGCAGTTTAGTAAAAGAAGATATAAACAATAAGCATTTAATCTCGTATGCTCCTGTCGGTGATTTACCTTGGGGATTAATTATTATGCAGCCGGGCAAAGAGGCTTTTGCTTTTTCTCGGGTTATGATGGTTCAATCTTGGATTTTAATATTATTAAGTATCGCTGCGGCTGTAGTTATCAGTTTTATTT